>JBEKQP010000006.1:0-52214 GCA_049519595.1 Candidatus Korobacteraceae bacterium
GGCTGATGCGGCGGCTGATCACTTACCTGTTTCCCTACAAGTGGGCGTGCATTGCGTCGATTGTGGCGATCCTGCTGAAGGCGGGCGCCGACGTGCTGGGGCCGTATCTGACCATGGTGGCGGTGGACCTGTACCTGACGCCGGCGTGGCAGAAGACGCCCCAGGAGGCGGTCGCATCCGCGGCGCGTGGGGCGGAGGGGCATCCGTGGGCCGCGCACTGGCTGAGTCCCTACGCCGGAGCCGGGGCGTGGACGGGCATTACCGAACTGACGGGAATCTGGCTGGCGGCGCTGGTGCTGAGCTATGGGCTGGAGGCGCTGCAGACCTGGCTGATGCAGTGGACGGGCCAGAAGGTGATGTTCGATCTGCGCAGCCAGATCTATCGCCACCTGCAGGGGATGCACGTGGCCTTCTTCGACCGCAATCCGGTGGGCCGGCTGGTGACGCGCGTGACCACCGACGTGGATGCGCTGAACGAGATGTTCACCGCCGGCGTGGTCTCCATTTTTGAAGACGTTTTTGTGCTCGCCGGCATCATTGCCATCATGCTCAAGATGAGCTGGCAACTGGCGCTGGTCGCCTTTGCCGTGCTGCCGCTGATCTATATCGCGACCACCATCTTCCGTAAACACGTGCGCGACAGCTACCGGCGCATACGGGTTGCCATCGCGCGCATCAACGCCTATCTTCAGGAGCACATCACCGGCATCGTCCCCTTGCAGTTGTTTAACCGCGAGGAAAAAGCGTACGCCGAGTTCAAGGCCATCAACCGCACGCACATGCTGGCGTTCAAAGATGCCATCATGGCCTATTCGCTCTATTACCCCGCGGTGGAAATCCTTTCGGCGACCGCCGTCGCTTCCATCATCTGGTACGGGGGCCACAGGATTCTGGCCGGAACGATCACGCTCGGTGTGCTGGTTGCCTTCATGCAATATGCGCAACGCTTCTTCCGGCCGATTCAGGACCTAAGCGAGAAGTACAACATTCTGCAATCAGCCATGGCATCCAGCGAGCGCATCTTCAAGCTGCTGGACACCAAGCCCGAGATCACGTCGAAGCCCGATGCCAAGCTGCCCGAAGGCCCCGGGCACATCGAGTTTGATCACGTGTGGTTCGCCTATCGGCGGGTTCCGCTGGAAGACCCGAAGCAGCCGGAGGCGGAAGCGAAGCTCAGCGCCCAGGTTAGCGCCGAACAGCCCAAGGAGCTGTCAGCTACAGGCGGCGCAGCCGGTCCGGCGGTGCCGATTGTCTCAAAGGAGGTTCTTGTCGGCGCGGAACCTGGGGCACCCGTCGCCGGGGATTCCACCCCAACAACGGCAAGCACGGCCGTTGCCGGGGACCCCGGTTGGGACTGGGTGCTGCGCGATGTTTCATTTACGGTGAAGCCGGGCGAAACCGCCGCGGTCGTGGGCCATACCGGGGCGGGCAAAACCACGCTGATTTCGCTGCTATTGCGTTTTTATGACGTGCAGCAGGGTGCAATCCGCCTCGATGGCGTCGATATCCGCGATCTCGACTTGCAGGGGCTGCGGCGCAAGTTCGGGGTGGTCTTGCAAGACCCGTTTCTGTTCTCGGGCACGATCGAGAGCAACATCCGCCTTGGCTCCGAGGGTGTCGATCTGGCGGCCGTGGAACGCGCTGCCGAAGAGGTGAACCTCTCCGAGTTTATTCGCTCGCTGCCTGAGGGCTTCCAGTCGCATACCAAGGAGCGTGGCAGCACGCTCTCCACCGGGCAGAAGCAGCTCATCTCGTTTGCGCGCGCGCTGGCGCACAATCCCAAGATACTGATCCTTGACGAGGCGACCTCGAGCGTCGATACCGAGACGGAGTTCCGCGTGCGCGAGGCGCTCTCGCACATGGTGGAGGGACGCACCTCGCTGATCATCGCGCACAGGCTTTCCACCATTCAGCGCGCCGACAATATCATCGTCATGCACAAGGGCAAGGTGCGCGAGATGGGAACCCACCAGCAACTGCTTGCCAAACGCGGCATCTACTACAAGCTTTACCAGCTTCAGTACAGGGATCAGGAGCTTTCGGGCGTGCCAGTTCCGCCGCAGCCGTTGGTAACCACGACCGAGGTGGGAGCAGGAGATGATTGAGAGCAAAGGCCTCCTGTAACTTGAGAGATGTTTCCTCCGCTCTGAACTGCTTGGACGGCGTACCTCATCGTTTTGATTCACACGGCAACAGACAAGAAACCCACCATTCCCGCTAAACATTTAGTGCAGAATCCGGCGGATCAGTCATGACATTGCCACTCGTCGATGAATCCACTTTCTGACCACGGAAGTTCTTGGCGAGAAATCCCTTTCTCGACAGTTTGCAGGGGCGTCAGTTCTGTTTTGAGCTTCCTGGCAGCAACTCGCGACCCATGGCGGACATCAGATTTTTTACCCCCGACGGTAAAAGCGGCCGTTGCCGGGAACCCCGATGAGGCGTGACTTCCCACCTATGTTTGCTGAAGGCAGCGATCCGATCCTGTTTGTGGCTTATCCCATGCTGCCGGTCTCCGATGGCAGTTGCGGCGGAGCCGAGCAGATGTTGTGGTGCCTGGAGCGCGAACTCGCACTGCGCGGCGTGGCGACGGCGGTTGCAGCCTGCGAGGGCTCGAGCGTCAGCGGTGAACTGCTGAGCACCGGCGCGGCGCCGACTGAAGCCGACCACTTCGAGCGGCGCGCGCAGGAGCACAGCGAGGCCGTGGTTCGTCTTTGCGAGCAGCACCGGTTTCGGCTGCTGCACGACAAGAGCGGACACTTCTGGCGGCATGCGGCGCGGGTCGGCTGTCCGGTGCTGGCGACGCTCCATCTGCCGCGAAGCTTCTATCCGCCGGAGTTGTTCGACTCGATTGCGGCGAATGTGTTTTTCAATTGCGTTTCGGAGTCGCAGGCTGCGGAGTTTCGTGATCTGCCGAATTTCCTGGGGGTGGTGGCGAACGGAATCGCGCTGGGAAGGTTCACTTTCGTCGATGCGAGCACCGGTTGCAAAAATGCGTTTGGGGAGAACCGGCAATTCCCTCAGGGGCTGAAGCCCCCGCCATTACTGGCCTTGGACGGCGCGGCTGAAGCCGCGCCCCTTCAAAGAAATTCGTATGGTGCCAGACAGGTCGTTGACGGACGGGCTGAAGCACGTCCCCTTCAGAAAAATGCAATCGGTCGAAGAAATACTTATGCAACCGGTGCCGGACAGGTCGCGACGAAGCAGGATTACCTGCTCTGGATCGGCCGCATCTGCCCCGAGAAGGGAACACACCTTGCACTCGATGTCGCCCGCCAACTCGGAATGAAGCTGGTGATTGCCGGTTCGGTGTATCCGTTCTCCTGGCATCGCGAATACTTTGAGCGCGAGGTGCGTCCCAGACTCGAGGCCGCAGGCGAGATGGCCGAGTTCATCGAGTCGCCTCCATTTGCGCGCAAGGTCCAGCTGCTCGGCCAGGCTCGCGCCCTGCTGATCCCGACGCTTGCGCCTGAAACCAGCTCGCTGGTGGCTATGGAAGCCATGGCGTGCGGTACGCCGGTGGTGGCATTCGCGAACGGTGCCCTGCCGGAAGTGGTCGTCGACGGAAGAACGGGTTTTCTGGTCAATGATTTCGACGCGATGGTGGATGCCGTACGCCGTGTGGATTCACTCGACCGCCGGGAGTGCCGCGCACGGGTCGAGGCGCGTTTCAGCGCATCGCCGATGACGGATGGTTACGAGCGGCTGTACGGGATGATAAGAGAACGCGCGAGCGTACCTGCAGCGCGAGCGAGTTGAGAACATCCCAAATTTGCCAACTGATGGCAAATATGGGCCACCGTCCAAAAACGGGCGAACGTGGGGCGCCAATTCTATTAGCGGGTTGCGGCCACCGGAACCAGTAATCCGGCTTCGCTGGCGATCTTCTCCAGTTTGGCGCGGGTTTCGGGTTTGACGCGCACCATCGGCAGGCGATAGTTCTCGCCGATCCTGCCCATCATCGCCAGCACGGCCTTAACCGGCATGGGGTTGGACTCGATGAAGTTGGCCTGCATCAGCGGCAGGTATTTGCGATGCAGCTTGCGCGCCGTGGTCCAATCGTTGGCGAGCGCCGCGCGGGTCATTGCGGCCATCTCGCGCGGAATCTGGTTCGAAGGTCGGCCATCTGGCTGATGTTGCCACTGGCTTCCTTGATGGCGATGATGTTGTCGATGCGCGCCAGCCGCGCCGCCGTGGCCGGTTCAATGTTGGCTCCGGTGCGTCCGGGGACGTTGTAGAGCACCAGCGGTTTGTCGACGGCCTCGGCAATGGCCTTGAAATGCTGGTACTGGCCTTCCTGCGTCGGCTTGTTGTAGTAGGGTGAGGCGGTCAAGATGGCATCCACGCCTTTGACGGCCGCGATGCTTCGCGCCTTCTCGACGGCGTCGACGGTGGAGTTCGAGGTGGCTCCAGCGACGATCGGAACGCGCCCGGCGACGACTTCAATGGTGATCTCGACCACGCGCAGCCACTCGTCCCTGGTCAGCGTCGGCGTTTCGCCGGTGGTGCCGCATGGGACCAGGAAATCGATCTTCGATTCGACCTGCCAGGCGACGAGCGAACGCAATGCCGCTTCGTCAACCGAGCCGTCGCTCTGGAATGGAGTTACCAGCGCTGTGCCGCATCCACGCAGATTCATGGTGAGTCTCCCCGCTATAAAACCTTTGCCATTTTACGGCGCTTACCTGTTTCGCGGAAGGTATATCTCTGCAAAAAGACTCTTAGAGTTCCCCACATTAGCCAACTGCAGCAAATGTGGGCCACCAGTCCGACCCACCGTCGGCCCCGAGAACTACCCCACTCAAGCAAAAAACCTTGAGTGGGCCAGCCGATTTCTCAGAGCTGATCGAAAATATCCTTGAACTCGTAAAACCCTTTTTTGCCGTGTATCCACTCGGCTGCCAGCACAGCGCCTTCGGCAAAGCCGCGCCGGCTGGTGGCATCATGCATGAGCACGATGCTATCGGCGGCGGAAGTCAGCGTGAGCTGATGGAAGCCAAAGACTTCGCCTTCGCGTTCCGAGCGGATTTCGAGCCGTTTACCCGAGACCTGCTCCACGATCTGCCGCATGGTGGCGGCAGTACCGGAGGGCGCGTCCTTCTTATGGATGTGATGGCGCTCCAGGATGTCGCCACGGTAGCCGTGCTTCAGAGCAGCGGCAGCCGCCGCGATGGCCTTGAAGAAAACGTTGACTCCCACGGAAAAATTTGAGGCGAAGATGAGGCCGGTCCCGGCCTGCTCGACCCACGTGCGCACCTCTGGAATGTGCTCATACCAGCCGGTGGTTCCCACGACCATGTTCGTGCCCGCGCGGGCGCAGGCTTCAATGTTTTTCAGCACGGCATGCGGCGAGGTGAAATCGATCACCGCATCCACTCCGGCCAGAGAAGCACGGGTGAGTGCCACCCCGTCCGGGTTCTCATCGATTTCGACGATCTTCATCTGGTGTCCGCGTTCACCGGCGACGCCGGCCACCACCGATCCGGTCTTGCCCGCTCCGAGAAGTACGAGGTTCATGTGCGCTCCAAAAGCCCTTAGCCGGATGCCTTACCTGCGGCTCGTTTCATAGACCGATGCCGGAGGGAACGCCGAATTCCCTCAGGGGCTAAAGCCCTCATTCTTGTTGGCTCTGGACGGCGCGGCTAAAGCCGCGCCCCTTCAAAAAACTATTCTGGACGCTGCGGCTGAAGCCGTCGTCCATTCAAAGAACTGTTCCGTCAAAAAACTATTTATGAAACATACTGCGGTCAATCAGTTTATGAAACACACTCAGCCAATCAGTCGAAAACCTCCGGGTCGAGCGCGGCGAAGAAATGCTTGTGCAGCCGCCGGATCGCCTCCGGCACATCGGCTTCATTGATCACGAAGGTAATGTTGATCTCCGACGCGCCTTGCGAAATCATCCGCACGTTGATGTTCTCGAGCGCGGTAAAAACCTGTGCTGCGATGCCCGGCTTCTCGCGAATGTTCTCGCCGACCAGACAGACGATGGCGTTGCGCTCTTTGTGATGAACGTCGGCAAACTTCTGCAACTCGGCCGTGATTTGCGGCAGAGCCTGGGTGGAATCGACCGTCATGGATACGCTGACCTCGGAGGTGGCAACCACGTCGACGGAGACGTGGTAACGATCGAAAACCTCGAAGATCTGCCGCAGAAATCCGTGCGCCATCAGCATACGGGTCGCAACTACATCAACGATGGTGATCCCTTTTTTGGCCGCAATCGCCTTGAAGATCGACCGGGAATGCGGTGCGCGCGCGACAATTAATGTACCTTCATTTTTCGGATTGCGCGAATTGAGCACCCGCACCGGAATATTCTTCCGGATGGCCGGCAGAACCGTCGCCGGATGCAACACCTTGGCGCCGAAGTAGGCGAGTTCCGCCGCTTCTTCAAAGCTGATGACCTTGATGCGGTGCGCGTCGGGGCAGATATTCGGGTCGGTGGTCATCATGCCATCGACATCGGTCCAGATCTCGATGGTCTCGGCGTTCAGAGCAGCGCCGAAGAGCGCGGCCGAATAGTCTGAGCCGCCGCGGCCAATCGTGGTCTGAACGCCATCCCTGGTGGCGCCGATGAAGCCGCCGACCACCGGAACGCAGCCAGTGTTCAGCAGAGGTCCCATGATGGCCTGAGTGCGGGCGTCAATCTCCTCGACCTGGGGAACGGCCTTGGTGTGCTGCCCATCGGTGATCATCACCTCGCGGGCATCCACCAGCGCGGAGTTTACCCCCAAGGCAGAGAAGGCGGCAGCGCACATCCTGCTGGACAGACGTTCGCCGTAACTGACGACGTAATCTGATGTACGGGGAGAGAGTTCGCCGACAGCCGCAATCCCGCGCAGCAACTCGTCAAGCGTGTCGAACTCCTGCTCCAGCGTGGAACGGAACTGGTCGTAGCTTGCCGGACCCAGCAATTGGCAGGCCGTGTTGTAATGGCGGTCGCGCAGGGCCTGCGAAAGCTGCAAAGCCTGCTCGCGGTCGCCACATCCGGCGGCTCGCCCCATGGCTAACAGCTGGTCCGTGACCTTGGCCATGGCACTGACAACCACCACGGGCTTCTGCTCAACTCGCCCCTGCACGATACTGCACGAACGTTGAATCGCGGCGGGGTCCATCACGGAGGTACCGCCAAATTTCATGACGATCATGGCAAAGAGTTCCTGTTCGCTTAGCTTTCCACTCGGGATTATCAGCTTTGTTATACCACCGAAGCCCACCGCTGCTGAAGAGGGAGAAAATCGGTCGGATAGCGGCGTCGCAATTCCAGGTCATAAGATGGCTTACAAAAGATTCAGTGCGACTTGCAGTGCGGCCCAGGGTGATCAGCGGCCGTGAACGAGTTTGAGTGCGTCCGCCTTGAGGATGCGCCTGATTTGATTGGCGGCGTGGACCGCCCACGGTCCGTTGGAATCCAGCTTGCGATAGCTACGCCAGTGCCTTAGGGCCTTTCGCGGCTCGCGGTTGCGCTCATGGGCGAGCGCCAGATTGTAGTGTGCGTCGGCGTAGGTGGGAGCCAACGCGATAGCCGTCTCATAAGCCCGAATCGCTTCCGCGATGCGTCCGGTTTCATCCAGCACGTTGCCCAGATCGAACCAGGCAAGGGCATAGCGCGGGTCGCACTGAATTGCCGCCCGGTAGTGGCGCTCTGCCTGACTGAACTCCTCCTGGTTGTAATAAAGCGTGCCCAGGTTGATGTGAGCCGGACCATAATTCGGTTCGAGTTTCAGAACCGTGTTGTAGGCTTCCATCGCCAAGGCCGCACTGTTGGGATCTTCTTCGAGCGCAATGCCCTGGGCAAAGTATTCCGCAACCGTCTCAAGCTGGCTGATTGGTTTCACGGCGCGTCCCGGGAGCAACTTCCCGGGCGGCTCAAACTCCATAAAAAACTGTCCGGCGACGGGGTCCAACGACTTGCCCTCATGCCTGAATACGATGCGTGAGCCGACCGAAAAAGCTCCCGCCTCGACCAGCGGGTTCTCCATGCCGGCAACTTGCTGCTGCATGGCAAGTAAGGATTGACGGATAACGGCAGGACGAACCTTGCGGGCCCTTAAGTCACGCACTTTCTTCAGCTGCAGGAGGTCAAAAAAAGTAAATGATTCCCCGTTTGCAATCAGTCCGGCTTTTTGCCAGCCGCTAAACTGACGCGGGGTGACATGCAGAATTCTAAGCACATCTGCTCGTGCAAATCGGTTCACAAAAGCGTCCGTGACAGGCTGACTCTGATTATGGTCATGTCCCCAATCTTGCGCAAGAGGAAAGTTGCCGGCGGGCGATGGCACCTAGCTAACCAACGGCCATCGACCTTCAAGCGATTATCCCACAAGAAGGCACAAACTTCCCGGATGACAACAGGAGGTTTTGATGAATGCGAGAGGATCCGAAATCGCTTTGATTCAGAAAGGCATTACCCTTGGGGCTCGATCCCAGTACCTTGCGCACACTGCGCGAGGTGCCCCGCTTCCTGCTCCAGCAAATCATCGAAGATGGAAGAGCCCACGAGAATTTCACCGCATTGCTTGCAGCGTGATTCAATCAGCGTTCTACCAGACTGCTCGCAGAGCTTCCGCTCGAACTGGTTTTTCGGATCAAGTCTAGCTGTCATGATGCAGCCCTCTGCATTTATGTACGGCTTCCGCCAACCTCAAGCCGGCAAGCGTGGAGCTGGCAAACACTTTCCGACAGACTAAACAGGTGGAAACGATCAGGCCATTGGGAATGACTTGATGCATAAAAACGGGCAGCCGAGGGAGTGGACTGAACTGCTCGCCCATACAAACCTTTCCGACTTCATAGAAATTGATAAAATATCAACATGATTCTTGCCGAATTATGAGCGCAACGGCAGGCCTTGTCTGTCCGACGTCAGACACAAAGGCTAGTTTTAACGAATTCTTTAGATCTACATTGTTGGCAAATGTGCGGGCCAACTAACGGCAGATGAAATGGAGCGGAAGTGAATTGAGCGGGACGCCCAACCACGACACAAATTCAATGCCCGCCGGTTGAGCGGGCATATCATTGATAGTGCAGAAGTTCTGGAGCCGACGATCGGACTTGAACCGATGACCTGTCGATTACGAATCGACTGCTCTACCAACTGAGCTACGTCGGCTTTGCCTTTCGATTCTACCGATTGACTGCCGATTGAGCAATGGTAAGCTAGCGGCATGCGGCGACTTAATCTTTTTCTAATCAGTGCGACCATCGGTATCTGTGGTTTCGCATACCCTGCGCACACGCAAGAGCAGTTTCCGGTTGGGACCGTGATCGCGATTCAACTCGACCACACGCTTGATTCCCGCAGCAGCAAGCCGGGGCAGCGCATCGTGGCGCACATCGCACAGGAAACTCCGCTGGAGGACAAGCGCGTGATCCGAGTGGGGGCCAAGGTATTCGGCGAGGTCACAGAAGTGGAAGATGCTCTCGGCCACGCGAAACTCGGCTTGCGCTTCGACCGGCTTGTGCTTGGCAAAACAGAGGTCACGATTAGCACCAAGATGCGAGCACTAGCCTCTGCCCTGGAGGTCGACAGCGCCAAGACGTCGCACCTCGTCGGCAGCGATGCGAGCAATCTCGGCGCACAGACAACGGCTCTGATAGGTGGAACAGAGGTTGTGTTCCGCGGTGGCGGCGAGGTCGAGAACGAGCATGGCGAAGTGGTTGGCAGGCCGGTTCATGGTGGTGTTCTGGCCGTGGTCACAAACCAGGCGGGCTCCAAGTGTGAAGAGATACCCGTGAGCAAGACTCCACAAGCGGTGTGGCTTTTTTCGTCGCGCGCGTGCGGCATGTACGGGTTTCGCACGCTGCAGTTTGAAAATGGAACGAATGCGAAGGCCGGTGAGATTCTCCTGACCCGAAAAAACAAAAAAGATTGGCGGATGACAAACATAGAATTGCCGGCAGGTTCGGCGTTCTTGCTTGCGATTAGCGGAGAGCCTCGCCATTAAGAGCTGATCTACGATTTGGTGCCGACCAAAATGGCCGCCGTAAAACGAAAAGGCCGCCCGGCAATTGGGCGACCTCTTCTTCAAGGGAGAATAGTTCCAACGGAGGCTAAACCGTCAAAACTTTCTAAGAAAATCTTATGAGCCCGAGAAACGGAGTGTCAAGGAATTTCTATGACACAAATCTATTTGTTTTCAATTACTTACGCAATTGATTAACAATTCCACAAGAGGTACATAAAAGTCCTTAGCGACGGTACTTAGTGTAGTAAGTTATTGATAATGCTATACTTATATCATTTCCTTAGGTTCAGGCGGATAAAGTCGGCCTCCTCCCCCGGAGGTCGAACCCAACGAGGAAACAGCTTCGAGGCAATCGGCCTGGCGAAACCAAAAATCGCTCCCGTGCCGAGAGAGAAGACAAAAATGATGCCCGCAAGGGTGAGCGCTGCAATCACCAGATTGCCGATGTTGTCTTTCTTGCTCAGTCCGGTATTTTCATTCCAGGTAACTTCGGCTTGGTAGTTGATGCGGGACAGCAATGCATTCGCATCCGATAGCGGAATCGAACCGTAGACCATTTTTATGATCGGGCCAGTCCGCTTGATGACGAACGAAGCGTCGGGCAGCGGGTTCGTCTTCCCCATCGCATCCACTCTTTCCATGGCAATCTGCGGCGTCGGATACGCGATCAGCAGAAGCGTGGCGTCGGTGCCTCGCTGGGCGATTCTTCCGGTGAGAATCTCGGGCTTGAGGCCGAAGTCGATGATGCGGTCGGGGATGGGCGCGCCAAGGGATGCGTAAGCGAGGGGTCCCAGAATGTATTTGGCGGAGCTCGGCGTGATTTCATCCTTGGGCAGATAGTTGGGCAGCACAGGAAGATTGGCGGCCGGCCCATTCACTGTGGGCAATGCCGCAGCGAGCTCGCGCAGTTCGGAAGCGCTCATGGCAGTGACACGGTCGAAGCGAGCTTCCACCAGGACGGCGCCGCGGAAAAACAGCACGCGCTCATTATCGGAGGCAGCGAGATTCCCAATTCGCTCGGGAATGGTGCCGGGCACGCGATAGAAAGTGAAGGCGCCGTAGGCTCCAGTAGCGTCCTGAAAACGGGCAGCGCGCACGGTGAGTTTTCGAGTGCCCTGCGAATAGGTCGCGATCTCGTATCCGGTGAAACCATATTCCCGCAGCGTGGCACTCTGGGCGTGATCGATGGTGTCCGCATCAATTCCTTTGCGCACGCTGCCGGAAATCTCCCATCCCGCGAAAGCGTGCGGCAGAATCGGCAAGTCCTGCTTTGAAGAAGCCGTGTCGGCTTCGTTGGCAGAGCCCGAGGCAGCCGCCTCGGCCAGCGCCGGGCAAAGGGCTGGAGCCATAGCGAGCGAAATGAGCAGGATGACAGGGAGCAGCTTCATGAAAAAATCCGGGAACGCCCGGCGAACCTTTGCTCTTGCCGGGTGAAAATGCCGGCACGCTTAATCATATTAGACTGGATTGCAAAGCTGAAGGATGCGCAACTGGCTATGCCCGGTCCAATTGGCGTTCCGAAACGGTCCTGGATTATTGTTCCGCCGGTTCTTTTGCGCGCGCTGCAAGTTTCACGCCGCTCAGTCCACTGACGTACTTGGTTATCCCCTTGTAGAGGGCGTCGGCTATTTTCTGACGGTACTCGGGTGTTTGCAACCTGCGGGCGTCGATGGGATTGCTAATGAAGGAAATCTCGGCGAGGATGGAGGGCATGTTAGCTCCAATCAGCACGATGAAGGGCGCTTTCCTCACCCCGCGGTCGCGCAACCCGCGATCCTTCGGCGACAGATTCAGGTAGAGCGATGACTGCACGTTGGTGGCGAACTCGCGCGACTCCTCGATCTTGTCACGCAGGGCGATCTTCTTCACCAGATCCTGAAGTTCGTGAATCGATTTTTCCGAGACGGCATTCTCGCGCGCGGCTACTTCCAGCGCGTCGGCCGAGGAAGTGAAATTCAGGTAATAGGTCTCTACGCCGCGAGCCCTGACGTCGGCGCTCGAATTGGCATGGATCGAGATGAACAGGTCGGCCTGCTGCTGATTGGCGATTGCCGTCCGGTTCTCCAGCGGAACGAACACATCGTCGTCGCGGGTGTAGACCACATCGGCGCCCATGCGCGTTTGCAGCAGGCGTCCCAATCGCCGCGCCACGTCCAGCACCAGGTCCTTCTCCATCAGTCCGTTGGCCGCGATGGTACCGGTGTCATGCCCGCCATGGCCGGCATCGATGACGATGCGGCCGAACTTCAAGCCAAGCGCACGCGTCAGCGAACGCTCGCCATCGGCGGTAGGCTGAGCGGTGCGTGCCTCAGCTGCCATACTCTTGTGCTGCTGCTTTTGCGGTACGCGCGGCGCGACGGCTTGGAAGGTAGGCTTACTCGTCGGCCGCTGGGTGGCTTTCTGCTCCTGGTTGGCGTCACCGTTGGCCTCGCCCTTGCCGGCGGCGTTTTCGTCAGGCGATTTGTTTTCCGGTGGTTTGTTGCCGGCGGTTTTTGCAGCTTCGGTGGTAACCGTTGTTCTCAGCGTCTTTGCGGAAGCCGGGTCGGAGGCGGCTGCGCCCGCAGCAGCCGGCTTCGTCTCCGCCGCTACTTTTGGTGCCGCAATCGCTTCTTTCGGCTTCGCCGCGGGAGCTTCGGCCTTTGCCACCACGGTCGTCTTCTGCGGGTTGCGGCCGTGTATATCAATGATCAGGCGATAAGGATTTGGGAGCAGGAACGCCGAGTAGTCGCTGACATCGTCGACGTCAAGCACCACGCGGGCCATATCCTTCTGGAACTGTGCGACGCGGATCTTGCGCAAGAAGCCATCCGAGACATCAAAGCTCTTGCCCACCAGCGCGGGCGCGAGTTTGGTCTCGTGAAGGTCAAAGAAAATCCGGTCGGGATTCGGAATGCGCCCGGCCTCGTACTTGACCTCGGCTTCCAAGTCGATGGCGACTCGAGTGTAGTCGGGGGTCTGCCAGTAGCGGATGCCCGTTACCAGCGGCATTGCAGCCTTTCGCTCCACCAGTATTTTCTCTCGCGGCTGCGGACGGCGGCTCTTGCGGGCGGCTTCGGCATCGATTTCCTGGATGGCGTCCCGAGCCTCCAGCGCCAAACGCTGCCGGGGATAACGCTTGAGAAAGTCCTGGAATACCTGCTTTGCGTTCTCCGGTTCGTCCAGATCCTGCTGATAAATGCGTCCGATGGCGAACAAGGCATCGAAGCGAAACTTGCTGCCAGGATACTCGCGGCGCAAAAACTCATATTGCGAGATGCCGTCGCGCAGAGCCTTTTCATCGTTGAAGGAACGGCCTTGCTCTGCGAGCAAATCGGCGGCCGCGGCTGCGCTGGCGTCGGCTTTGGAGCTGCCTGGCGATAGGAAATACACCCGGCGATAAGCGGCGACAACTTTACGATATTCGGGGGGAGTGCGCTGGGTGGAAGGTTTGCCCTCCAGGGCCGCGCGCATGTGTTCGGCAGTTTCGAATTGGGTACGAGCCTGTTGCCTGCCTAGTTGCGTGTCGCGTGCGGACGAGCAGATCGCAAACAGCACCACAACGGCACCGATCACTACCTGGTATATCCGTCGCTTTGAGAGAATCTCGGTCATGAGACAGAAGCGGCCTGGTCCCTACTCCACATTCGTGATTGTGAGCACACCGAAGGCGTCGCGCGAAACATGAATCGGCGCCGACGAAATCAGGATGCTCGTCTTACCGCCGTACAATCCCTTGATCTGACGCAGGTATTGCCGCGTCTCGGGAAATGGCGGGACTCCATTATTGCGGTTCACTGCTGCCTCTCCCGCATTATAGGCTGCCAGAGTCAAACCGACATCGCCTCCAAAGTTGTCCAACAACCGCTTTAAATGCCGGACTCCGGCATCGACATTTTGTCGCGGATCAAAAGGGTTGCTGACGTTGAATTTGCGCGCGGTGGCCGGCATCAACTGCATCAGTCCCATCGCTCCCTTGCGCGAAACGGCCGCCGGGTTGAAGTTTGACTCGACCTTGATGACGGCGCGGACCAGATTCGCATCGACGTGGTGCCGCGCGGCAGCTTCCTCGATGATACGGTCGATCTCAGCCGAGCCATGGCCCCGCGTCTGGTGTGGGGACGTCATAGCAACCGCCGAAGGCTCTTCCGGTGCGGGCTTCGCCAGCCTCTGCACTTCGGCTGCGGCAACCCGGGCACGCTTAAGCAGACTCGATGAAGCGGACGGCAGAGGTTTCCATCGCCGTTCCGTGTTGCTCCAGTACTCGAGGGCAGGTGAATTATCGGTGGTGGTATGGATGGCCGGCTTAACCGCAGCCGTCCCATCGTTGACGAACACCCTGCGCCCATCTTCCTCAAGTGTATGGATCACTTGCGCCGACACCGGCGACAACGGCAAAACGCACAGCAGCACACACGCCAGCGATCTTCCGCCCCAATACGCGCGACCACGACGTGTGCTGGGGCCCCCGGTGGTGCAGGCCTCCATCTTCTTCCCGCCGAGTTGAGCGAACCGTATGTATGTCGTCGAGGTCATGATGAGCCAGTAGCGCTCCGTCCCAATCCGCGCAACCACGGCGCGTGCCAGCCTGCGGCGGCCAGCCGAGAACGGCCAGAGTAGAGGCATTTTAAGACGGACCGGCTACCATAGCAATCAGTAGTAGCACCGGGAATCTACTAAGTGAGGGGGAGAAAAACAGGAGAAACTCTTTAAAAACCAGGAGCTTACCCATGCGGGCAAGCATTGGTGCATGTACCAACGAACTTGGCGCAAAAGAAAACGGCAGGTTTGAACCTGCCGTGCGAAAAGTCGGGGAGGTTACTTGCTGGCGATTGCTGCGACGCGTACCGAGAGGCGGGCTTTGTAGCGCGAAGCGGTATTCTTGTGAACCACGCCCTTTTGCACACTCTTATCCAAAACTGAAGTTGCTTGGCGGAGTTTGCCCTCAGCCGCAGCCTTGTCGCCCTGCTCCATGGCGCTCCGCAGTTCGCGTAATGCCGTACGCAGGCGGGACTTGCTGGCGCGATTCACTGCGGTGCGTTTTACGGTTTGCCGGGTGCGCTTAAGCGCCGAAAAATGATTAGCCATACCTTCCAGTCATCCTCTAATAAAATGTTCGGGTCAGGCCCGACAGGCGTTGTGCCGCCATGCCGCAACGTCAACTCGCAGCAATGGCCATTGGCCGAATCTTGATTGTACGGGAAACGCCGCTCCGGTTGCAATCGTCGCCCGGTGAGGCTGCTAAAAAACTGTTTTCTGAGGGTGTCATCCTGAGCGCAGCGAAGGATTTGCTGTCTGCGCGTGCTGAAAGCAAAGCAGATCCCATGCGCAAGATCGGCGCGACCTCAGGATGACACTGATGTGAGCTTTCGGCAGTCTGCGAGGATAGCAACTATTTCATGTTGGCCAAAAGGGGGCGAACGAGGGTGCCATGCCCTACGACCCGATGAATCACCCTAACCTGCGGATGCAAATATGGGCCATCGTGAGTTAATTCGAGGGTAGGAAATGACTAAAATCGTAAGTACGCGCGTCGTTTCCGGCGGTTGGTACATCCAAAAGGTTATATAGGTTGTATATGGGGCGGAGGTTTGTACCACGTTATCAAGGCGGTATCTTTTAACAAATAGTTTTATTGACTGGAGGGGAGACTCAGGCTACTCTCTCGCCAGATGGGAGTGCTCAAAGATTTTGGGAGAGCATTTCGGATCGTGTTTGTCGGCCAGGTTGTTCCGTCCGCCGGCGAATCTCTTTGCGTCCCTTTTCCACACTTTTCAACTCAACTTCAAAACAATGGTCCAGCGGGCCGGTCCGGGGCACAACTGCGCGCATGCGCTTGAGGTGGTGAGCGAGTCTCGATGAAGAAGAATATTGAAATCAGCTCCAAGATCGAAACTCTATTTGGCACTCGCGATGAAAACCTGCACCTGATGGAGGATGGATTCAGCGTTGCCATCAACCTGAAGTCTGATTCGATTGAGATTGAAGGTGCGGCGAGCGATGTGGCGCGCGCCGAACAGGTGTTTGTCGACTTCGACGCCCTGCAGCGCGCCGGTCACCAGTTCAACAACGGCGACCTCGGTTCGCTGCTGCGCGTGGTCACGAGCGATCCCGGCACCAGCTTGCGCGGGCTCGCCGAAGCTGGCCGCCAGCGCTCATTTGGCAAGCGCCAGGTGCAGCCCAAGAGCGTCAATCAGCGCCGCTACCTGGACGCGATTGAAAACAACGACATGGTTTTCGGCATCGGTCCGGCGGGTACCGGCAAGACCTACTTGGCGGTCGCCATGGCGATCTCGGCGCTCGTTTCCAAGCGGGTCAACCGCATCATTCTGGCGCGTCCGGCGGTTGAAGCCGGTGAACGCCTGGGTTTTTTGCCCGGCACTCTGCAGGAAAAAGTCGATCCCTATCTCCGCCCGCTTTATGACGCGCTCTATGAAATGCTGGACCCCGAGAGAGTGGACCGTTTCCTGGAAAAGAATGTCATCGAGATTGCTCCCATCGCATTCATGCGCGGACGCACCCTGAACGATTCTTTCGTCATTCTCGACGAAGCGCAGAATACGACGTCCGAGCAGATGAAGATGTTTCTCACCCGTCTGGGATTCAATTCCAAGGCCGTGATCACGGGCGATATCACGCAAATCGACTTGCCGAACGCGAACCGCAGCGGACTGATTGAGGCCGCCACGGTGCTCAAGAGCGTCAACGGCATTATGTTCCAGTACTTTGACGAGGGCGACGTGGTGCGCCATCACCTGGTGCAGCGGATTATCCATGCCTATGAAGAGCACAAGGTCTGGAAGGAGCAGCAGATGTCGCTGCAGCTGGATCTCGGCCCCGAGGCTCGTGCCAACGACAATGGCGGCATGCCGTCGGTTCGCGGCCGCTCACTTGCAGACTCTGTACTTGAGTCCCATGCGGCACGCGAGTAGAAGTTCGATATACCATAGATGGGAGGGTTCCGGCAGACCCTCCCATTATTGTTTTCAGATGGCGTCCCCTCGGCTGCCGGTATGGTTCGTAAGGCTGCGGAGCGCTTTTGGTCATTGTTCACAAAGCGGTGGAAGGCGTAAGCGGCACGATGCTGGCGCGTTTTCTCAATCGCGGACGCCGCACGCTCAAACTTGACGGCGAGGTTAGCTTGCTGCTCGCCTCCAGCGCGCAGCTGAGACGCCTGAATCGCGAGTTCCGCGGCAAAGACTACCCAACCGATGTGCTCTCGTTTTGCCCCGAGATTCGACCGCAGCAAAAGCGGGGGTCGCAGGGAGCGCGTGCCGGATATGCCGGCGATATCGCCATCTCCGTCGACATTGCGCTGCAGAATGGTAAGTTGCTCGGGCACGGCGCGGCCGTCGAAATCAAAACTCTCATCCTGCATGGCCTGCTGCACCTGGCCGGCTACGACCACGAGACCGATAACGGCCGGATGGCACGCAAGGAGGTTCTACTGCGCAACGCCCTCGGACTTCCCCAGGGACTCATCGAGCGCACGAATTCGGACCTCTCCGGGAAAGGCAAGCCTGCGCGGCGAGCCCCCGGAGCTCGCGGCAAGCGCGGTTCTGGCGGGGGCCCCGACAAGCCTGTTGTTGGCTTGCTGGGGTTGTCTGGTGGCCGTCGAGGTAAGGAGCGTTGAGCGCCATGTTCGTCTGTGTGCTCTTGCTGCTGCTGGGTGTGCTGACGTTGACCTCCTACGTCGCCCGACTCTACAGTGAGGCCGGCAAGTTCCTGTCGCGAGAATTTCAGAACAATATCGAGCTGTTCGAGCAACAGATTGAACCCCGGCTCAAGGTAAGCCGCTGGCGGGCGGCGCTCTCGATGGCCGTGCTGGAGCAGCTTGCCACCGCAGCCATCACCCTGCTGCTCGGCCTCTCGGCATATCATGGCCGCTGGACGGTCCCCGAAATCGCGCAGTTGAGCCTGCTGATTATCATCATTGTTCTTGTCTTCCATCGCTTTCTGCCCTACCTGCTCTTCGCCGGGACTCGTGGGGCTTGGCTGTTGGCACTTGTTCCCGTGGTTCGCGCCCTCATCTACCTGGCATTACCCTTGACGCTGATGCTGGGCTTTTTGCAATCCATCGTCTCGCTCACCCGCACGGACAACGCGGGTGAGCAGCCCGAGCATCCTTCCGAGGCCGTCGACGCGCTCATCGAGGCCGGCCAGGACGAGGGCATTCTGGAAGAGAGCGACCGTCAACTCATTCATTCCGTGGTTGAATTCGGCGACAAGATCGTGCGCGAAGTGATGCGCCCACGGCCGGAGATTTTTGCCGTTCCAGCGTCCACCACGGTCGCGCAACTCACGGAGATGTTCCAGCAGCGCGCGTATTCGCGTGTCCCGGTCTACGAGGGCGATCTCGATCACATTGTCGGCATCGTTCTCGCCCGCGACCTGCTTCAGGTTCCCGATACCGAAGCCCACCATCGTACGGTGAAGGAACTGATGAAAACCGATCTCTACCTGGTCCCGGAGACCAAGCGCGGCAGCCAACTACTGCGTGAAATGCAGCGCCAGAATAACCGCATGGCGATCGTGATCGACGAATACGGAGGGGTGGCCGGATTGGTGACGGTGGAGGATCTGGTCGAGGAGATCGTGGGCGAGCTGCGAGAGGAAGGCGAGAGCAAGTCGGATATCATTCGGGAAAGCGGGAATTCCTACGTCGTGCCCGGCAACATGGATATCGACCGGCTGGACGATCTGTTCGGCATACGCCTGAGCGAAGTGGAATCGACAACCGTCTCGGGACTGGTGACGGAGATTGCAGGGCACATACCGCCGGCCGGAGAAATCGTCGAACAGGATCGGCTGCGCTTCGAGGTATTGGAGTCGACGGACCGCCGCGTGGAACGTGTGCGCGTCAGCTTGATTTCGGCCGAGTCGAAGCCAGCGCCGCCCAACAAAAATCAGGCCGGCATCGCGTGAAGGGCCGGGGGAACTACCCCACGTCAGCCAACTGCGGGCGAACGTGGGGCCCCAGCCTGAGGTGAATTGCCGATCACGATGCTAGGCAGTGCGGCGTGTCTGCATCGTCATGGTCCGAATCTCGTTCAGGATGCTGGTCCACTGCACCGAGTTCAACTTGCCCAAGTAGGGGATCAGCTCGGCAATGAAATCGTCGGCCTGGAGCTGCCGGATCTGGTCCTCCAAGGATGGTTCGCCATTGCGCAGCAGATCGCAGATGGTGACGTTCAGCGCATCGGCCAGCCGTTGCAAGGATGAAAGCGTAGGGCAAGCCTTTTCGTTCTCAATTTTTGAGACGTAGGTGCGCGGCACGTTCATCCGTTGCGCCAATTGGCGCTGGCTCAAGCCGGCGCGGGTGCGCAAGGAACGGATCGCTCCCGCCACGCTCAGTGGTCTGTTGCCGATTTCAGCCACTGCCGCCGGCTGCGCGATCGGCATAGTTATGATTGGTTCTGGTTCTTCATCGAAGGAGGTTTTGCATCTGCGACAAAGATTGTTAGCCGTGCGGAATTGCACCAAGTCGCAGTGATCACAACGTAGAACTTCCCTGGAGTCGACAGGCGCTAGAAGTGTGGCCATTCAGTTGTAACGGAGCTGCCAGAGCGGGCAACTCGCCTCAGGTTTACCATTGTGATCCGAATCAACAAGGTAAACCTCGGGCTGGCCGTAATTTGCGGCAAATGCATAGTGGATGTCAAGATGTTTTTACGGCATAGGCGGCATATTTCGGTTTGAAATTCGAATCAGGCAGATAAAAGCACTACAAATATAGTGAAAACAAGAGGAAAACAGGGATGAATCGCGAACAAGCATGGGGGTTACTAACTGAGTTCACCCAGTCGGAAAGTTTGCGGAAACATGCGTTGGCAGTCGAGAGCTGCATGCGCGCCTATGCCCGCAAGTTTGGCGAAGACGAAGAAAAGTGGGCCATCACGGGGCTGCTCCACGACTTCGACTACGAACGGTACCCGACCGCGGAAGAGCACCCGTTTATGGGCGAAAAGATTTTGGCCGAACGCGGCTACCCGGAGGAGATCCGCCGCGCGATTCTCTCCCACGCGCAATATAGCGGCGTGCCCCGGCAGTCGAAGATGGAAAAGACGCTGTTCGCCTGCGATGAACTGTCGGGCTTCATAACCGCGTGTGCCATGGTCAAGCCGAGCAAGTCGTTGGCCGAAGTCGAAGCCAAAAGCGTAAAAAAGAAGATGAAGGACAAGGCGTTCGCACGCGCCGTCAACCGCACTGACATTACCGAAGGTGCCGCCGATCTGGGCATCGACCTCGAAGAGCACATCGCCTTCTGCGTTGACGCCATGCGAAGCGTGGCCGGCGAACTGGGCCTGGCCGGCTCGATAGGATAGTTCCCAACCCAACACGCGCAACCACCGCCCGGCCGGGGGCCCCAGCGGGAGAGATTCTTTGAACTCGTCGAGCGTAAGCATTCGTGCCTGCGAAGAGCGCGATTTGAGTGCAATTGCCGCCATTTACCACCATCACGTCATGCATTCGCCAGCGACATTCGAGTTGGAGCCACCCGGTGTCGAAGAGATGATGGCTCGACGGACGCGTCTTTTGGAGAAGGGATTTCCCTATCTGGTGGCGGAGCAGGGTGGCGAGGTGATTGGCTACGCCTACGCGGGGCCTTATCGGACGCGGCCTGCCTATCGGTTCACGGTGGAAAACTCGGTTTACGTTCGTCCCGGTAACCTTCGCCAGGGCGTCGGCCAACTACTGATGACGGCGTTGCTTGCCGAATGCGCACAAAAGGGATTCCGCCAGGTGATTGCCGTGATTGGCGATTCGGCCAATCAGGCTTCCATACGCTTGCATGAGAGGCTTGGATTTTTACTGGTGGGCACGCTTCGGTGCGTGGGGTTCAAGTTTGGCCGCTGGTACGACAGCGTCCTGATGCAACGGGAACTCGACGGAGACGGTCGCCAGAGCCGATAGCGGATAGCAAGGTTGTACGCCGTTTGGATCTGCTTTGTTTTCGGCAAGACGCAAACAGCAAATTCTTCGCTCCTCCGCCCCAACAAGCCAACAGGGCTTGTCGGGACCCCGGCTTCGCTCAGGATGATACCCTCGCAGGGTTCTTTCTTCGTGCTTGACTTTCGTGCCGCGAGAAATTCAAATTCACGCGATATCCGGTGTTCATCTGGTCGTAGCGGCTAAGGAGATAAGGAAATGAAAGACATGCTTGAACAGAAAACCAATAACCGCGGCGAGCAACCGGCGGCTGGACGAAGCTTTGCAGAAATGAACCGGAGAGCATTCATGGCCTCCGGCGCAGCCGCTGCCGCGGTGGTGGCGTTGAATCCGCTGGCGATGGCTGAGTGGGCTCCCAGCGAGCGGTATCCCGATCCGAACGTGCAGGTCATCGATCCCAGCTTCGCGAAATACAAGGTGTTCAACTCCGGCATCGAACGCCTTGCGACTGGAATGCGCTGGTGTGAAGGCCCCGTCTATTTTCCGGCTGGGCGTTACCTGCTTTGGAGCGACATCCCCAACGACCGAGTCATGAAGTGGGAGGAGGAGACCGGTGCGGTAAGCGTCTTCCGCAAACCCTCCAACAAGGCGAACGGCAGCACGCGCGACCGCCAGGGTCGGTATGTCACTTGCGAACACGAAGCTCGCCGCGTGACTCGGACCGAGTACGATGGCACGATCACGGTACTGATGGATAGCTTCGAGGGCAAGCGTCTTAATTCGCCCAACGACATTGTCGTGAAATCCGATGACTCAATCTGGTTTACCGACCCGCCATTCGGCACCTTCAACTGGTACGAAGGCACGGTGGCCAAGCCGGAGTTACCATTCAACGTTTACCGCATTGACGGAAAAACCGGAAAGGCGACGGTCGCAACCGGCGACATCAAAGGACCGAACGGACTGGGTTTCTCGCCCGACGAATCGAAGCTGTACATCTGCGAGAACATGGTTTCGCCGCGTCTGATCCGGGTGTTCGACGTGGTTGGCAACGGCACGAAGCTGGCAAACAACCGGGTGTACCTGGATGCCGGACCTGGAACGATCGATGGGTTCCGGGTGGACGTCGATGGCAATTTGTGGTGCGGTTGGGGAATGGGCAGCGAGGAACTCGACGGCGTGAGCATTTTTTCGCCGCAAGCCAAATTGATTGGGCACATCAAGCTGCCTGAGCGCTGCGCTAACCTCTGTTTCGGCGGGCTGAAGCGGAATCGCCTGTTCATGGCTTCTGCCCACTCAATCTACTCGGTGTACGTGAACACGCAGGGCGCACTCGGGGGCTAGCTCTCCGACGCCCGGCATAGCACTTCGAAGACCCCATCATTTCGCGCTATCGGGAGCGAAGGATGGGGTTATTTTCTTGTAAACCGCATGCAAGTGGCACGGCTATTCCAGAATCACCCGCATCGGCGGATGGGACCCGTCCCCGCCAGCTTTCCAAAACCTGGCAGGCGTGAAGCCAGAAATCTGATTTCCCCAGGTGGAAAAGTTGGTACACTACTCCCGCCATCTGCAACGAGGGAAAGTTATCCGGCGACCACCTTACGTTTGACTTACGTCACCGTGGATCGCTTTGCATTCACGTGCGTTCATAAACCCTTGGGCGGCAAATACAACAACATCGGGGAAGCGCTATAGTACCCGATAGGACAAGCATGGATTAGGGCAGTGTCGGCGTGTTAGGAGTCGGCCCCATGGGCGCCGGTATCGCCGAGGTGACGGCCAGAGGGGGTTATAGCGTCCTGCCGGTGGATGTCAGCGGCAAAGCCCTGGAAAAAGCCCAAGGCCGCATCAAAGCCGGCCTCGACAAGTCAGTGGAAAAGGTCCAGCTACAGGCTGCCGTGGCGCAGGCGTGACTCGAAGTACCGCTCCTGTCCGCTGCTGTTCGTCAAGATGGTCGAAGCGGGTTGGTTGGGTCGCAAAAGAGTCGTGGTTGCTACAACTATTCACAGAATAAATAGAAGAATCAATCTTCGAGAGGCGACAGAATGAAAAACCGAGTCTTGTGGTCAGTGGTGCTGATGACGCTACTTGCATGCCTTGGGTGCGTACTGATCGGCTGCCAGGGCGGTGGGGATAAGGAAGTTAGAATCGCATTTCTGGATTGCCTGTCGGGCAGCAATGCCGATGCCGGCATACAGGATCTGAATGCGGCGCAGCTCGCCGTGGACGACATCAACGCCGCCGGCGGCATCAAGGCGCTGGGAGGAGCGAAGGTCAAACTGGTTGTGGTCGATCTCACGAGCGATCCTAAGAACGCCGCCTCGACCGCCGAGCGTGTGTTCAGCACGGAAAAGGTAATCGCCGCCAAGGGGTCAGGGATTAGCGCGATGGCGCTGCCCACGCTTCCGATCGCAGAAAAAGCCAAGATTCCAATTGTCTTGAACTCGATCAACGATCAGATTAGCGGCCAGGGCTATAAGTACACCTTCCAGGTATCGCCGCACGGCAGCCAGTTCGGCAACACCCAGGTCGAGTTCTTGAAATGGTTGAACGAAAAATACAAACTCGGACTCAAGGACGTTGCCGTAGTCTATGAGAACTCCGGCTATGGCGTCTCGACGGCGGGTGGCATTAAAGACATCGCCGCCAAGGCTGGCCTGAATCTCGTGTTGTACGAAGCCTATCCGCATGGCTTCACCGATGCCTCCTCGCTGGTGACTAAGATCAAGGCCTCCAAGGCGCAGGCGTTGTTCCCCGTGGCCTATACGACGGACGCGAAGCTCATTCTTAACACGATGAAGCAGATGAACGTTGCGCCGGTGATTATCGGCGGCGGAGCGGGCTTCCTGTGGCCGGCATTTTTTACCGAAATGGGAGCCGGAGTGAACGGATTTGTCTCCGTTGCCTCGTGGAACTGGGATTCGAAGAACATCTCGTCGGTGCCGGAGCGGGCGGGAGTCACCGAGCGGTATGAGAAGAAGTACAACACTTACATGACGGAACACGCGGGGCCGACCTATGTGGCCGTGCGCATGATCGCCGAAGCCGTAGAGCAAGCTAAATCGACTGATGGCGAGAAAGTGCGGGCGGTGCTGGCCTCCTACGACAGCAACGGCCCGGTTGGCGGACTCATGCAGCCTGGGGTGACGAAGATCGATGCAACGGGATGGAATAGCACCGTGCATCCGGTGATGATTCAGTGGCAGGATAACAAGCCCCGGACGATTTTCCCTGACACCGACGCCGTACGCGCTTTCATGCCCGCCAAGTAAGATCGACTACGATACATGGGGGTGCCCTATCGGCGCCCCTTTTGTAAATCAGAGGAGACGAGATAGTGAATCTGACTATCTTTTTGCAGACGACTATCAACGGATTGATGGTGGGCGGTGTCTACGCCTTGGTCGCCGTAGGGCTGACGCTGATCTTCGGGGTGATGAAGATTGTCAACTTTGCCCAAGGAGAGTTCGTGATGCTGGGCATGTACGTCAGTTGGATGCTAGCGACGTTCGTCCATATTGCCCCTTATCCGGGATTGGTGCTGGTTGGGATCGTTATGTTCGGGATTGGCTATCTTGTCTTCAAGCTTCTGATCATCCACGTGATCGGCAAACCTGACGAATCCTTCATCCTGCTGACGCTCGGATTGTCCATCGTCTTGCAGAACCTGATTCTGATGATTTTTGGGGCCGAGTATCTCTCGGTTTCCACTCCCATCAAGGACGCGGCTTTTCATCTCGGCGGACTTACGCTGTCGGTGCCGCGCGTGATTGCCTTCCTTGTGGCGCTGCTGATGGTGGTGGCGCTGACGATTCTGCTTAACAAGACCGACCTGGGACGCGCCATGCGGGCGACCGCCGAGAGCCGTGAGGTCGCAACTCTGCTCGGCATCAACCCGATCAAGTGTTTCACGATTGCGTTTGCTATAGGGATCGTTCTGGCGGGTACCGCAGGCGTGCTGTTGACGCCGATGTTCTATGTTTTTCCCGGCGTGGGCACGCTCTTTAACCTTACGGCCTTCGTGGTGGTGGTGCTAGGCGGGATGGGATCGGTACCCGGCGCATTGCTGGGCGGACTGATCATCGGCATTGTAGAGGCTCTCAGCAGTACTTATATTTCGCTGGATCTGGCGCAACTGTTTACGTTCCTGATTTTCCTCGCCGTGCTCTTTATCCGGCCAAGCGGACTATTCGGAGGGGCCACGAAATGAACCCCAGGGCGGCAAAATTCGTTCTGCCGGCGCTCATCGTCGCGGTGCTCGCCGTACCGCTGTTCGTAACCGTTCCCTATTACCTGCACATCATGATCATGGTATTTCTGTTTGCCACGATGGGGCTGGGATGGAACCTGATAGGCGGTTATGGGGCGCAGCTCTCGCTGGGGCATTCGGTGTTTTTCGCGATCGGCGCCTACACTGCGGTTTTGTTCGTCGTCTATAAGAGGCTGACGCCGCTGGTGGGCGGGGTGGTCGGCATGGCGCTGGCGGTGGTGGCCGCGGTCATTATAGGCTTGCCTTGCTTTCGCTTGCGCGGGCCGTATTTTTCGCTGGCAACGATCGCCGCGGGCGAGATCACGCGCACGCTGCTGCTGCATTTCAAGGACTTCACGGCGGGCGCCAACGGGGTGCCGATTCCTTTCCATGGCGATAACCCGCTCTTTCTGCAATTCGGGTCCAAGGCTGCGTACTACTATTTGGCTCTGCTTCTGCTAGGCACGGTTTTCATGATTGTGCGCACGATCGAGCACGCGAAGATAGGCCGCTATCTGGCGGCGGTGCGGGAGGATCAGGACGCCGCCGAGTCTCTCGGCGTCAAGACCGCCTGGGTCAAGATGGCCGCTTTTATGCTCAGTGCGGCGATCGTGGCTGCCTGCGGCGTTCTCTATGCATTTACCGTAGGGTACATTGACCCCGACGGGGTCGCCAGCGTCAACCTCTCGATTGAAATAGCGGTTGTGGTTATCGTCGGCGGAATTGGCACGCTGTGGGGACCAATCCTGGGAGCGGCAGTCATTGTGCTGTTAACGGAATTAACTAATATGTATCTCGGCGCGTTAAGAGGCGGGGCCAGTTTGGTGCTCTATGGAATCCTCCTCATCGTCGTGATTATTCTGAAGCCCATGGGGCTCATCTCCTTGTTTGACAGATTCTGGCCCAAGAAACAGGTTGCTCATGGAACCACTGCTTAAGGTTACCAACCTCAAAAAGTCCTTTGGCGGCGTGCATGCGCTCAAAGACGTATCCCTGGACCTCGATCGGGGAGAGATTCTCGGCTTGATTGGGCCCAACGGCTCGGGGAAGTCGACGTTCGTCAACACGATTGCCGGCCTTTACAGACCGGACGGCGGCAACGTACTGCTGGAGGGTGTCGATGTTACAGCCCAGGCGCCGCCCGAGATGGCTCGCCACGGAGTTGCCAGGACGTTCCAATCGTCGCGCCCCTTCCTGAACCTGAGCGTGCTGGAGAACGTGACCATCGCGGCGTTGCTCCACACCAGCCGAACAGTGGAAGCGGAAGCGGTCGCCTTGGAATGCATCGAGATGACTGGCCTGAAGAGTTCCATACACCTAAAGAGCGCGAGCCTGCCGGTGGAGAAGAGAAAGCGTCTAGATCTGTGCCGGGCGCTCGCCTTGAAGCCCAAGCTCATCATGCTGGATGAATGCCTGGCCGGCCTTAACCCTCACGAAATGGAAGAGGGACTGGAACTGGTGAGGAAGATCAATCGCAGCGGAATCAGCGTCATCTTTATCGAGCATGTGATGAAGGCGGTGGTGGCGCTTTGCCACCGGCTGGTGGTATTGAATCAGGGCGAACTGCTCGCCGAGGGAGCCCCGGAAGCAGTGATGGCCAATGAAAAAGTGATTACAGCCTACCTGGGCGAGGGCTACAAACGTGCTTGAGATCAAGGAAATCGTAACCGGCTACGGAGATATGAAGGTGCTGGACGAGGTGTCCTTGCGCGTCGACAGTGGCGAAGCGGTCGCGCTGGTCGGCTCCAACGGTGCCGGGAAAACCACCCTGCTGCGGGCCATCTCAGGATTGATTCCGGTTTGGTCGGGCAGCATCGTGTTCGACGGCAAGGAACTTACGAAGGTTCCGGCGCACACGCTGCCCGGACTGGGAATCGCACATATTCCGCAGGGCAGAGGGGTGCTCAGCCAATTAACGGTTCACGACAATCTGATCCTCGGCGCGTATACGCCATCGGCCAAACCGCAACGCGCCGCCACGCTGGAAAAAGTCTACGGGCTGTTCCCCGTGCTGAGAGAGAAGAAGGACGATCTCGGCGGGTCGCTCAGCGGCGGACAACAGCAGATGTTGGCCATCGCGCGGGCCTTGATGAGTCATCCCAAACTGATGATTCTCGACGAGCCATCGCTCGGGCTCGCCCCGATTGTTGTGGCCAGCGTTTTCAAGATCATCAAGGAGATCTCGGCCGAGGGGGTCTCGATTCTGCTGATTGAGCAGAACCTGGTGGAAGCGCTGGCGGTATCCAGCCGCGGTTATGTGCTCGAAACCGGCCGGATAGTTTTGGAGGGTCCCAGCCAAGAACTTGCGGTCAACCAAGAGGTTCGCGCCGCATATCTCGGGATTTAGGGTTCTAGAGTAGATTCAGAGTCAGTGTATCCGGCGCCATCATCGCCGGGCTAAATGTCACCCCAGCAAGCGCAAAGGCGGCGTTTGCCGGGGACCCCGAACGCCCGGCTACCTTACTGGACACAGCTTCCGCGAATCCGGTCTATTCCGGAAATTCGCAGTCGTACGTACGCTTCACCCCAGCACGGAGCTAAGCAGGCTGAACATGAGTATGGCGAGCACGATCAAGGTAAGGCAAACGTAGAGCTTGTCCTTTTCAAGGGCAAAGGCTACGACCGCAAAGACGACTCGCGCCACGGGCGTGGCGATCAGCAGCAGTACTCCCAATTGAATGATGGCGCGTCCGCGGAATTGCCAAACACCGGAAAGAATGCCTTCGACGGTGCTGAGCTGGGCACTCTCGCCATGGAAGCTCTTGTAATCGGGCAGAGCTGCGGCGCCGTTCCGAATCAGATAGACAACCGCCCCGAAGAGCACAACGGAACCGGCCAACATCACACCCAACCGAAGCAGGATGCCAATGATCAATTCCATTCGCCGGTCACCCTGCTCGTGTTCGTTCATAGGGCTCCCCTGATTCCGTTGATGATCATTTCAATCCCGAGCGCAACGATTACCAGGCTGAAGACGAGTCGCAGTGATTTTGTTTTCGCTTTCACCAGCAGCTTCGCCCCGAGGAGGGAGCCGCCAAGCACTCCAAGCATCACCGGCATCGCCAATCCGGGATCGATATAGCCGCGGCTGAGATAGAGTCCCGCGCTGGCCGCCGCCGTCACCCCAATCATGAAGTTGCTGGTCGTAGTGGAAACCTTGAACGGAATACGCATGGCCTGATCCATGGCCAGCACCTTCACGGCACCCGAGCCGATACCGAGCAAACCCGATAGCGTTCCCGCCGTGAACATAAGGCTGAATCCAGCCGGCACATTGCACACGCAGTATGACTTCGGTCCATTGGGGGTTGGGTAGCTGCCGCCCAAGCGCAGCTTTTGCGACAGCGAACCGCATTCCTCCACGGTCGGTTGCTCGCGTTGCTTGCTGCTGGAGAGATAAGCCGAGACCAGCAGCACCACGCCAAAGATTATCGCGATGACCCGGGTGGATACCATGGTGGCGATCAGGGCGCCGGCAATCGCGCCTATCGTGGTCGCAATCTCCAGAAACATGCCGATGCGGACGTTGGAGTAGCCCTCGCGAACATAAGCGGACGCCGCACCGGAAGATGTGGCGATCACAGAGATGAGCGAGGCGCCAATCGCATAGCGAATGTCTACCCCAAAAGCAATTGTGAGCAGGGGAACGAGAACGACTCCACCACCCAAGCCGGTCAGAGCTCCCACCAATCCGGCTACAAACGATGACACAGCTACCAGCACTGTGAAAACCAGAATCGTCATTTCGACTCGAAACCTTCGCCGCTCGACAAGTGCAAAAGAATTATAGCGTTCCGTGAAGCTGGCGTGGGCGATCCCGCTTTCGTGGGGCTGTTCCCAGGCTTGTGACTTTCGTAACTTCCCGCTTCACGTTTTTTTTCAGCTTCACACGAAACAGTCTGAGACCCTCGGTGTTTGAGTCGGCGAGGGCCCTACAAGAAGTCTACAGGAACTTTATTTTCCGAGGCCTTAATCCAAGACTCACGAACAGAATTGAGAGGAGCACGCATGAGGCGGTCGACCATTATTGTTTTGTGTGCAGCGATCTCGGTACTGCTGCTGCTGATGGCATGCAGCGGAGGTTCCAGCAACAGTCCATCTTCACCCCCTGCCTTCGGCAATGTAAATGCCATCATAAGCGACGATGCTACCCAGGATTGGGCGACCATCGGCGTGAAGGTGCTCAGCATTCAGCTGGTACCGCAGGGCGGTGGTACCCCGGTTACGATCTACGGCCCGCTTACTTCGGCTAACGCGCCGTTTGTCAACCTCGTGCAGCTCGACCAAATAGGCGAGATTATCGGCAATGCGTCGATACAAACCGGCACTTACACCCAAGCGATAATCACCGTCAGCGGCAACCCATCCGATATCCTGCTGACCTCTGCTCCTGATCCGGAGGCTGGATTCCCACTGGCGGGAGGGACGCAGGTTCCTTCTAGTCAGATTCAAGTAATCGGGGCTTCCGGTTCTCCCCTGACCGTGCCGGTCACGGTAAATCTTTCACCGGCGCTGGCGGTAGGTTCAGGCTCTAACGCTCTGGACCTGGAGTTTGATCTCTCGCATCCGGCATTCCTCGTGGAACACGTGTCTGCCACCGGAACGTTCTGGGCGGTCAACTTCAATCCGATGCTGCGTCACCATCCGATTCGCGACATCACGCAATTGGTGCTTCGCCATCTGTACGGTACGAACATCGCCGTGTCCAGCGATGACACGTCTTTCACCATGAACAAGATATTCTTACCGGTTCCGGCCCCCGCCACTGTCACCAACAGTAGCGTTGCTGCCTCCACGGCGAGTGTGCAGATTCTTGCGGACAACAACAATTTCACCGGAAACAATGGCACCATCTTTTGGAATCTTGACCCCTCGCCGCAAAGAAGCGTCATCACGAGTTTCGCTTCGGTGGCCAGCATACTCTCACAGCCGGGTGAATTCGTACGCGTACAGGCGCGCTATCAGCAGAACGGCACGCTGGTTGCGGTGCGGGTATGGGCCAGCACCAGTTTCAGCAAGGTATTTGTGAGCCCCGAGGGACACGTTCTGAGCGTGGATCGTATTACGACTCCCGCGACTCCCACCTTCACCATCGTTACCGAGAACGGCACCGCGTCGCCTGCGATCACCGTGAACAGCGGCACGGAAATCCTGTTCAATGGTACGCCGGTTTCCACCGACGGGGCCACCTTCCTGACGGCCAACACATTCAACTTTGTGAGCGGGTTCAAGGTGCACGTCAATCCAGTGGATCCTACCGTTACTCCGCTGGTGGCCGATACCGTGAATATCGAGATCGCCAGGTACGCCGGCAGCATCTCAGGGGCGAGTCCCACGGGGTTCACCTATAACCGCGCGTTCCCTGCTCACACCAGTGACAACTACACCATCAATCTGGATTACATTTGCTCGCCCGGCGAAAGCTGCGTCACCGCTACGAACCCCGCGACGCCCAATGGTGAGGACAACAGTGGAAACGCAATTACCGGCTTCAAGTGGTGGGACTTTGCGCAGCCAACCAGCACGCTCGACTACTTCAACGGCACAAGCAATCCCATAACGGACTTTGTTAGTGCAGTTAATGCACCCAGCGGCCTCTTGAGTTATGGCGCCAGCTGCGTCCCCGCGGGTTTCACTACCGCAATCACCCCCACGCCACAGCCAGTGGTGGGCGAGAGCTATGCCGCTTGGAATGATCCTGCCGACCCGAACGGCGCGTGGTCCGCGCAGTGGGCGGTGTTGTTGCCCACGCCGGCTCCGCTCGCCACGGTGACAGGGGTCCCCGGCGCCGGCGGCACCAGCTTTACCTTGACCCCGGTTACTAAGGGCGGTGTTTGCACTCCGGTCACCGTGGACTTGGACACCATCTCAGGACAGGCAACGCTGGTTTACCATGTCAGCCTGAGCGGCGGTGTCGTCAGTGTCACGTCGCTTGGGGATATCAGCCAGACGAGCGTGTTAAGCACTCTCGACGGTGCGTTGGCATCCGGTACGCTTGTGAAGGTTTACGGTGTGCCTGTGGCGAGCAGTGGCAATGGCACCCTCAAGGCTTACGTGCTGTTCTATTTCACCGGCACTTTGCCTACTCAGTAGTGGACAGTTGTCGTCACTTTTCGAGACGCCGCCCTTCGCCGGGCGGCGTTTTTTGGTGCCTACACCAGGGCGGCGTACCACATTCTGATTTTTTTCGCAGTGGCACCTTAGGTAATTCTTTGATTAACAAGGAATGGTCCTTAGATGGGGCGCGACGGGGATTAAATGCGGGCTCCGCGTGGTTTCGCTCCGGAGCTGCTCAACCCTCATCCGTAGCAGTTCGATGTCAATAGAGGCACGTCAGATAATCATTTCTTGTCGAAATCCCGGAGGATTGGTACGCTGCCCGTAGCAGATATAAATCTGCATTCCAAACAACAATAACTCCGCTCCGCACCGTGAGGCAGAAAAAGTCACACAATGCGGGGCTTTTTTACGTTTGGTGCAGATTCAGAGTCAGTCTATCCGGCACGATCATCACCGGGCTGAAAGTCACCCCATCAAACGCAAATGCGGCGTTTGCCGGGGATTCCGAGATCCCGGCTGCTTTACCGACGCACCTTCCGCGAATCCCGGCTAGAAACCGTTCCACGAAAGATGTACAAAACCCAGGTCGCCATCGAGTCGGGCTGCGATCCCCACGGCGAACGGTGCTCGCCGGTGATCCGGGGCCTGGCGAACGATCATGCGCGAAGGTTCAATTGACAGGGAAATGGGATGAATTTTGCGGCCATTGGAAAATTAACTCTGCCGTAATATACGTCCGGTAGTAAGGAGATTGGCCTGGCCTTCAGGAGAGAATTGCCATGTGGTGCATGAATTGATCTTCCGATCCGGTTTCCTTTGGGGTGTGTCGACCTCGGCGCACCAGTTTGAAGGCGGGAACCTCGACAATCAGTGGGCTGCGTGGGAACGCCGTGGCGGAATCCGCTCCGGACACGCCTGCGCTGCCGCATGCAACTGGTGGCAGGCAGCGGAAGCGGACCTGGATCTGTGCCATGAATTAGGCTTGAACGCCATCCGCATCTCGGTGGATTGGGGACGGGTGGAACCGGCTGAAGGCCAATGGAACCGGAGCGCCCTGGCGCGTTACCGCGCAATGCTGTGCGCCGCCGTGCAGCGCGGGATGCGGCCGTTCGTGACGCTGCATCACTTTACCCATCCGCAATGGCTGGAAAATACGGGCGCGTTCACCGCCATGAGCGCCGCCGGGAAATTCGCACTATTCGCCGAAAGGGTGGTTGGAGAACTTGGCGAGTTCTGCCGGGATTGGCTGACCTTCAACGAACCGAATGTCTACGCCAGTTTCGGATACGTCTTCGGCGAATTTCCGCCGGGCCTGCGCTATCGCATTTATGACTATGCGCTGGTGGTTGCCACTATGCATCGGGCGCACGCGCTGGCCTATGAGCGCATCCACCGCGTACAGCCGGAGGCCGCAGTCGGCATCGCCACCAACTGGGTCGAGTTCCAGGCGGCAAGCAATTCCGCCCCGGACCGGTTGGCCGCTTACACCTACGACACGGTTTTCAATCGCTCCACGTTGCAGTTGTTCACCTGCGGCAATTTGCAATTTCCCTTCGGTGCGCTCGCGCCGGAGGTCCCCGAAGTGATGCAGAAGATCGATTTTATCGGGCTGAATGTTTACAACCGCCTGCACGTGCGAGCCCCTTGGAACGAAGCCTCGCGGCGCAGCGGCGGGTTGTTTGTGCCCGACGGTGTGCCGCAGGGCGATCGCGGAGTCGAATTGCCTTATGGCGAAGCCTATCCGGATGCAATTGTGGCGGCCGCAACCGAATATGCGCGCCTCGGCGTTCCAATCTATATCACGGAAAACGGAGTGCCGGACCGTGCCGACCGCATACGTCCGTGGGTGATCGTGCAGAGTTTGCGGCGTATCCAGGAGCTGATTGCGCGCGGGATTGACGTGCGTGGATATTTTCACTGGAGCCTGGTGGATAACTTCGAATGGAGCGAGGGCTGGACTCTGCGCTTCGGACTCTATGAGTTGGACCCCGTGACACAAATCAGAAAACCGAGAGCGAGCGCCGGCTTATATCGCGACATCATTGCGCGGAACAGATTGAGTTACGAGCAGCTCAGCAGGTTCTCTGAACCGCCCGCCCCTTGCAGCGGCTAATTGGGTCGCGTGCCGCTGTCAACCTCGGTCCAATAGTTCTGATCGCGATGAAAATAAGTGCGATCGAACGTGTGTAGCGCAGTATTCAGGAACATGCGCGCAATCTTCATGCGCCCCATTTTCCGGAAGCGCCGGTTGGAGGTCAGTACGTGGCCTCTGACAATGCCGAAGCGGCGCGGACTCACCTGCTTGCTCAGCAGATAATCTTCAGCGTAGAGGGCGCGCTCATCGAAGCCGCCAAGCTGGTTGAACCTGGCCCGATCAAACAACATGAACATGCCGGTGGCGAACGGCTGCGTCCATGACGCGACCCGTTGTGCCAGATTGTTACCGGCGAACAGCAGGTGGTCGGGAACCGCTCCCCCGGTGCAGCGAATGTTGGTCGTGAGGCAGTGCAGCTTCCGCCGCTTCATGGTGTCCATTGAGCGGCGCAGCAAGGTGTCGTCGTTGAGTTCGATATCGGCATCGATGAACAGCACATACGGCGTGGTGGCGAGGCGTGCTCCGTGGTTGCGCCCAACCGCCGGAAGTCCACCGGCGATCACCGAGATTCTCAACTGATCGGCAAACATGGCGGCCAGCTCCGCAGTGCCGTCGGTCGAGCCTGCATCAGCAACGTAGACTCTCGTATGCGGCAAAAGCGGGTAGTCCTGCCTGCTCAAAGAGATCAGCAACCGAGGGAGGGTGTGGATCTCGTTTTTCGCGGGGATCACGATGGTCAGTTCGGAGGTAAGCATGAATGGTGACTCCTTCCTCGTCGACGGTGATGTAGGTGGGCTGCTCGTCGACCCAGCACCCTGAGTTGTAGTAAGCGATGCCTTGCCGCTCGGTTTGCGTGGCGACGTGGGTGTGTCCGCAGAAGATGCGGTCGACGCGGCCTTGGCGCGCGTAGGCGATAGCTCCGGCGGCAACCTTGGAAGAGAGCCGCAGCCAGCGGGTGTTCACGCGATCGAGAAAGCGCGAAAACGCTTTGGTGCGGCCGTCGAGCTTCTGGATTTCGTGGAATAGAAACTCGCCGAAGCGGCTGAGCAGCAAATTGCGGCTCACGAAGCGATCGAACTGGTGTCCGTGGATGGCAAGATGCCTTTTGTCCGCGTATTGCCAGACATAACGTTGGTAGACAGGCACGCCGACCAGGTGCGACATAATGTTGGCCAGACCTTGATCGTGGTTTCCTTCGACCCAAACCACTTCCACCTTGCGTTTCGGGTTGGAAAGCTTGCGGATCCAGGAGAGAAACTTCCAATGTTCGCCGGTAAGACGGCGGAAGTTGAGGTCGGAAAAAATATCTCCCAGCAAAATCAATCTGGCGTAGCGCAGCGATTGCAGCAGGTCGAGTGCTTCGCGGGCCCGGCTCAACTCAGATCCCAAGTGCAGGTCGGAAATAATCAGCGTGTCGAGAATCGCATCCGACATACCGATATGATGCTTTGTATTGTTGAATACCTGGTAAACAGGAGATGAAAACATGGAGAATACCAGGGGACGAAAAACCGGGGAACCATGATGGTTATTGGGGATTTTGATTCCGCAAGGAGTTTAACATTGCGTTAACATCATTTTCATGTCGTTCTAACACACGGAGGTTACAGTGATCATATCGAGGAGCGAGCAAGTCCCGAACCTGGGAAGCTCCTCTGGTACAAAACTCTGGAGCCTCCCGGCGCTTGCCGCCTCGAGGCATAGGATACAGACCGTTGGCTACGAATCTGATTTCTTACGAATGGAACGCCCCAGCGACTCCCGCAAAGGTTGCGGCCGTCTGTTACCGCGTGAATCGCGAAAGCGAGATTGAGTTTCTGCTGGTGCGAACCGCCAGCGGCCGATGGACCTTCCCTAAAGGCGGAGTCGACGGCGACCCCACGGCCGCCGCTGCCGCTGCCCGGGAGGCATTCGAAGAGGCCGGCGTACGTGGCCGGATCGAGCCATCGTCGTTTACGCGATATCTGCATCGGAAGCGCAATCCGTTTCGGCGCGCTCGCATGCGGGAGATGGCCGTCGAGGCTTATCTTTGCCAAGTCATGCAACTAGTGGCTCCGCTGGAGATCGATCGCGACCCGACCTGGTTTTCCGCGAGCCGCGCCAAGCGCCGGTTGCGCGAGTCCAGAGCGGCCAAGTACGGAGCCGAACTGGAGCGTGTGGTCGATTGCGCGGTCGAAAGAATCTCCAAAAGACTGCATTAACGCCGAGTGATTGTCGGCACCGGCCAGTGCAAGAAACTACCCGACGTTAGCCAACAGCGGGTGGAACCTCGGGCACCCGCCCGACGGCTTTTCCGGAATATCCCACTCCCTCCGTGACATACATACGGTGATCCCCATGCAACGGAATTGCAGCCGTGAGGTTGCTGGCCTACAATCCTCGTCTATGGATGTGGCCGCCAAAGCTAAAGAGCAGCGCGAACGTGGTATCGGCTATTGGATGGAGCGCGTGGTGGCCGAAGCGGAGAAGACGCGCGCCGATTTCGCCGCCGATCCGGTTCACGATTTGCGGGTGGCGCTCAGGCGTTGCCGCGCGATGGCGGAAAGCTTTCGCGCAGTAGATCCCGACCCGGCCTGGGACAAGATGCGTAAAGCAGGCAAAGCCGTGTTCTCCGCACTGGGAGAGCTGCGCGACTGCCAGGTACTGATGGAATGGATTGCGAAGCTGAGCGGCAAAGACGACGACGTCGGCGCCAAACTGATGGCCCACTGCAGATTACGCGAGCAACAGCTTAAGAGCGCGGCGGCGGAAGTGCTGGCCAGCTTCGACGTGCGGCAATGGCTTCATTGGGCGCAGACGCTGGAGGCTCGCGCCCGCCGCATCGAGGGCCGCGAAGATGTGTTCCAGGTGCTGGCGCTGGAAAAATGGCAGGATGCGCGGCAGCTGCATTCGACTGCCCTGCGCAACCGCAGCAAGGTCGCTTTTCATCAGCTTCGCATCGGGATCAAGAAATTCCGCTATGTCGTCGAGAATTTCCTTCCGCGTCATCACGCAATGTGGAGCGCGGATCTGAAAACCCTCCAGGACGAACTGGGCGACGTGCACGATCTCGATGTGCTTTGGGCCACCGCCTGCGCGATCCATGTCTTCATCGATGATGAAGAACGGTCGCGTTGGAAGCATGCCGTCTCGGCAGAGCGAGAGAAACGGGTTCAGGAATACCGCGACAAGATGCTCGGTCCGGCTTCGCTTTGGCGGCAATGGAGAGATGGGTTGCCGAAGGGCGATGACTTGCGCCGGGCGGTGCTGAAGCGCTTCGAAATCTGGGCGGCGTTTCTCGAAGAGGATCAACGCCATGCCAAACACGTATTGCGCTTGAGCCTGCAGCTTTACGATGGCCTTCGCCGGGCGGACGTGCTGAAGGTGAGCGAATACGAGGGGGTGACCGCGCGGGAGCTGTTGACGGTCGCATCGCATGCCCATGACGTCGGCACCGGTGCGGGTTCGCGCGCGCATCACAAGCGAGCGCGCCGCATGTTGGAAAAACTGGAGCCGCCGCCGGGTTGGACGCCGGAACATCTAAGCATCGCGGGGCTGATAGGACGCTACCATCGTGGAGCTTTGCCGGGAACGCAAGCGAGCTATAACAGCTTGCCGGCACCCGCGCGGGCAATCGTCGATGCGCTCGCCGGAATTCTCAGGCTCGCCGACCGCCTCGACGAAACTCACGATCAATCGATCAAGCGAATCCGCGTCGAAAGAAGCGATGGGTTCGTGATGATAGAGGCTGACGGTTATCGCGAACTCACCCGTTCCGCCGAGCGAATCGCAGCCGCGCGGCATCTGCTGGAAACGGTTTGCGGGCTGCCGATTCTGATCCGTCCCGGCAACGCCACGACTCCCGCAGTCAAAAAAACTCCCCACGTCAGTCCAAAGGCGGGGCGGGACGTGGGACGCCCAGTGCGCTAACTAATTCCGGCCCGGCATTGAAGCCTATCGGGCGGAGGTGAAGGATGGAGCAACGTTATTTCGGTCCTACCAAGCGCGAAGTGGCGGTCATCGGTCAGGGGACCTGGTACATCGAAGATGGCAATCGCAAGACGGTGATCGCCGGCTTACGGCGAGGCCTGGACCTCGGGGCCACGCACATTGACACAGCCGAAATGTACGGCTCAGGCGCCGCCGAGGAAATCGTCGGTGAGGCTATCGCCGGCCGCCGTAACGAAGTTTTTCTGGTTTCGAAGGTTTTACCCAGCAATGCCAGCCGCCGTGGAACGATTGCGGCTTGCGAGCGTTCGCTGGCGCATTTGAAGACCGACCATCTTGATTGCTACCTGCTGCACTGGTCGGGCAGCTTTCCGCTGGAGGAAACCATTGCCGCTTTCGAACAGCTTCAAAGCCAGGGCAAAATCATGTCCTGGGGGGTGAGCAACTTCGACGTCTCCGAGCTGGAAGAGGTGCGCAGCGTTGCCGGCGAGGGACGTCTAGTTTGTAACCAGGTGCTTTACCATCTGAAAGAACGGGCCATCGAGCACGGCGTGCTTCCCTGGTGCGAGCGATACGGCGTGGCGGTCGTCGCCTACAGCCCGTTCGGTCACGATGACTTTCCCAGACCAGGCAGCGCCGGAGGCCGCGTGCTGCAAGAAATCGCAGACGCCCACGGCGCGACTGCACGACAGGTTGCACTGCGATTCCTGATACGGCGTCCGTCGTTGTTTACGATTCCCAAAGCTTCCAACGCCGAGCATGCGGCGGAAAATGCAGGGGCCGGAGAGCTTCGCCTGACCGAAGCTGAGGTCGCACGCATCGACGGCGCGTTTCCGCGCGGACCTAAGCCTCGTAGCTTGCCCATGCTGTAGCGGCTGTCCGCTACTCGCGCTTCAAGACTGAACGTTCTGGCACGCGGATAGCTTTGCCAGCAATGCGCGCAGGCCGAATGTCCAGGGTGCGATGCGGTCGCTGTGGTCGACGCGGTTCACCAGCGCTCCCAACATCGAACTGGAAATGCGGACGATGTCTCCCACCTTGTGAGTAAAGCCGCTGCCGGGTTGCTCGCGATCCTCGGTAGGCGCGAACATGGTTCCCAGGAACAGCACCATGCCGTCGGGATACTGATGATAGCGGCCCATGGCCGACGCCACCAGGTCGAGTGGATCGCGGCTGATCTGGCTCATCGAACTGGCGCCGCGAAGCGTGAAGCCGTCTTCGCCTTCCACCAGCAGATTCACCGTGGACTGGCGCACGTCGTCGATGGAGAAGGTTGCGTCGAACAGGCGAATGTAAGGACCAATGGCGCAGGACGCGTTGTTGTCCTTGGCCTTGGGCAGCAGCAGCGCGCTGCGGCCTTCAAAGTCGCGCAGGTTAACATCGTTTCCGAGGGTTGCGCCGACGGTTTCGGCGCGGCTGTTCACCGCCAACACGATCTCGGGTTCGGGATTGTTCCAGGCCGAATCCGGATGAATACCAATATCCGCACCGGTTCCGACCGACGATAGCACCGGCGCCTTGGTAAAGACCTCGGCATCGGGACCGATGCCGACCTCAAGGTACTGTGACCACAGGCCCTGCTCGATCAGCACTTGCTTGATCTGCATCGCCTGCGGTGAACCCGGCTTGACGGTTCGCAGATTCTCGCCAATCAGCCCCACAACCTGCTTACGGACGGCTTCGGCCCGCGCCGGATTTCCTCGCGCCTGTTCTTCGATGACGCGCTCGATCAGGCTTGAAGCAAAGGTCACGCCTGCCGCTTTGATGACCTGTAGGTCGCAAGGCGCAAGCAGAAACGGCCTTTGCGGATTGAACCGCTGGCGTCCGCTGTTACCAACCAGTTCTTCGACACCCGCGAGCTTCTTTCCACGCGCCGCTTTGACTCTGGCTGCCGGATTCGGCGCCTCGAGCAGATCGCTCATGGTGGACGCGGCCTCAGAGATGTCGTAGATTCCGCCTTCCCGGATGGCGATGACTGCCGGACCGGTGCCTTGGCCGGGCATCGTTATCCAAGCGCGGCCAACTAAAGTCCCGGAAAAACCGTCTTCAGGAAGAAACTGTTCGAGACTGAGCGGAACACTCCCCATCGGAATTTCTCCTCTTGCGATTGTTATGGCTACCAAGTATCTCATTAGCACCCGGCGATGCCAGTAGAAGTTTTTGCTCCGGGCAAATATCGACAAAAACCTTGACAGTGCCGCGCCGCGCCGGGGATAGTCCTTAACTATACGATCTGGAACAGTTTCAGACTGGGTGTCTCCCGGGCTATCGACGTTTATGGGATACGCCTTCCGCGAAGCTGGTCTGCGTGGCTAACTGCACTTCGCGAGTTTTTCTGATTGAGCGAGACGTGCGTTCTTGCCAACTCGATCACAGGGTTACAACCTCGATTGCCTGAAGGGAGTTCGAATGATACGGCGTGATTTCTGCAAAGCCTCACTGGCCGTGGCTGGTCTGGCGTTTTCCAATGGGGGCGCAATGGGCGAAGCGCATGCTCAGGAAGCGGCAAAGCCGGCGGCTTCGGTTCCGAAAGCCGGCGCACCCGGCCTCACGAAGTATGTCTGCGAGTTCGTCGTGAACACCAAGTACGAGGACATTCCTCCCGAGGTGCTGGAGCTCGGAAAGAAGTCCATCCTCGATGGCTTCGGCCTGGCGTTGGCCGGATCGGTTTCCGAGCATCGGCATGCGGTGTTGGAATACGTAAAGTCGCTCGGCTCAAACGGCAAGGCCAGCGTTATCGGAACCAACCTGAAGTCCGCGGCGCGCTTCACCTCGTTTGCCAACGGCGTCTGGATTCACGCCGACGATTTCGATGACACCCAACTTGCCGTGGCAAAAGACAGGGTCTACGGTTTGCTCACCCATCCGACAGTTCCAGTGCTGCCGCCGGTGTTCGCGCTCAGCGAGCTTGGACGCCGCTCGGGCAAGGATCTTCTGCTCGCCTATAACCTCGGCGTAGAAGTGGAATGCAAAATCGCCGAGGCAATCAATCCCCGCCATTACGGCGACGGCTTCCATTCCACTGGCACCTCCGGATCGTTTGGCAGCGCCGTTGGCTGCGCCAAAATGCACGGCCTCAACCCGCAGCAGACCGCGTATGCGCTTGGCGTGGTCGGAGCCGAGGCCGGAGGATTGCGCGAAAACTTCGGCTCCATGACCAAGCCCTTCCAGGCAGGGCATGCCGCTGAAAATGGAACCGTCGCTGCCGATCTGGCGGCCCTTGGCTGGACGGCCGCGCCCAATATTCTCGAGGCACAATTCGGATGGTTCAACGCCGCCGGCGGCGGATACGACAATAACTCCATCATGCACAAACTCGGGAAGCCCTGGACATTTATCTCACCGGGAATCTCCATCAAGCCTTTCCCCTGCGGATCGTTGAATCACCCTGCCATGTGGGAATTTTTGACCATGGTCAAGCAGAACGACGTCAAGCCGGACGAGGTCGAGAAGATCGATTGCGGCGCCAATTCGAAAATGACTACGACGCTGTTGCATCATCGCCCGACCAACGCCTTGCAGGCCAAGTTCAGCATGGAATTCGCTCTCGCCATTCTGCTGTTGGAACGCAAAGCCGGACTGGCACAGTTTACCGAGGAAACGGTGAATCGCCCTGACGTGCGGGAGTGGATCAAGCGGGTGAATTTCTATGTGGACCCGGAGGCGGAAGCCGCCGGCTTCGACAAGATGACCAGCATCCTCAGGATTCGTCTGAAGAATGGCAAGATCATCACCGGACGGGCAACGATGGCCAAGGGCAGTCCCTCGAACCCAATGTCGTATGACGAAACGGCTGACAAGTTCCGTGGCTGCGCCGAATTTGCCAAGTGGCCCAAGCAGAAGACCGAGGGAATAATCGAAGCGGTGAAATCCTTGGAGAAGGCGCCGGACATGAGCAAGCTGACAACGGCGCTCACGGTGTAGCAGGTGGTGGTATCCCACAAACTCGAACGGTAATTATTGATGGGTGTCATTCTGAGCGAGCACAGCGAACGAAGAATCTGCTTTTGCTTCCAGGCGCTAGAAAAAGCAGATCCTTCGCTGCGCTCAGGATGACACTCCTGTACTAAGTCACACTACTTGCGCCGAAAGTCGATATCTCTTCGCTAGCGTATTCTGTCGGGTAGGTGATGCTAACGCCCGTTAGCAACAACCAGGCTGCTGTAGACTTCGGACGTATCCAAACTTCCTTGGAATTACCGAAGAGTAGTAGTGTCTATCACTCTGGACGGTAGTCAACAGGAGTAACAGGCCTTATATACTTTAGCCCGTATTCATTCCAGGTCTCGCTAGATGCTCTACGCCACGCTATTATGCCTTGTGCAAAAATGTTGGCCGTGCCAGGTGTGTACGGGACAGACACTTGAACCCACTCACTAATCGAATAATTTTTTTGACTACGAAACCGGATGCCACCCTTCGAGGCATCCATTACCAATACGACGTCGTCACTGCTGTTGTGTAATCGGATGCAGGCAACTAATTTGATTTTCAGGCGTGCGTGCTTGCGCCGATTCTCCACTCCCTTTTCCGGATCAGGCGTTTCCGTGGCGCTTCGATCCTCAAGCACCTCCTTCCAGAAAGTAACCTTCTTGCATTGCGGGCAGTCTAGAGAAAGCCTGTCATTGGCTTTGAATACGGCCAATTCAAGTTCGTTCAGCAGAACCACTTTGCAAGTCTCGCAACCGGTGCATTCGAGTAACACCTGGGCTATCGGCTCGGAGTCGTTCTCCGGAAAGCGAATGCCCCAGAAATCTAAACGAGGCTCCGTTAAAGCGACGGCATAAACTTGGCCTTCGGTCTCAATCCCAATTTGGCCAATTACTCGGGCAGGCGTCTCCACCTTGCGTTGGATATGATTAATGGTGATCTTTTGGTCAGAGTCAAGCTCCTGCTGCAGCAATACGCTTGCACCATACCGGCTAATATGCTCATCGAAACCCGGTCACTGCGACGCGGTTTCATCGGCTTTTGTGATGTCTGCTGATTCACATCGGAAATTATACTATTGGTTGTAGCTGGACTTCTTGTCGAAACACTACTCATTCTCGCTGTCAATTGCGTTGGGTATGTTGTCGCAACGAAATCGGTCGTGGACGAGAACATCCGTTCGCACCGAGACGCGTTAACTCGCGATAAATCCCCATATCACCAATTAGCCGGAGCAACGGTCAGTCTCTCTACGCCTGTGGCATGCGGAACAGGACTTTGTAGCCGCGCTGGAAAGCCCGCAAATGACTGCGCATTGCTTTGCGCGCTCTGGCCGAACTGTGCTGTTTCAGCGCCTCGAAGATCTCGCGGTGCTGCTTATATGCCATTTCCGTGCCCGCAGGCAACAGCAGGCTTTTCGTAATCAACTCCTGCAGCGCCTCGCGGATGTGCTTGAGCAGTTCGGACAAAACCTGGTTCTTGCTGCCCAGGGCAATCGCCAGGTGAAAATCCAGGTCCAATTGCCGGAAAGCGTCCCCGCCCTGTTCGATTGCGGTCTTCATCGCCTTCAAGATCTCATCCAGAGCTTCAAAATCCTGGTCGGTGGCACGTTGCGCACACAGGCCGGCCACCTCGGTCTCCAGCAGGATTCGGGCTTCGGTGAGATCGGTGATGTCCTTTTCGGTGTTCAGCACACCTTTGGCGAACAGCGGCCCATCCAGATATTTCGAGGGTTGGTCGGAGACGTAGCTGCCGCCACCGGCGCGCATGCGAATCAGGCCGATGAATGCCAGTGACTTCAGCGCTTCGCGCAGGGTGGATCTGCCGACATTGAATGCCTTGCACAGCTCGGCCTCGGAAGGAAGCTTCTCGGCGGGTTTCCAACGCCCCCGCGTCAATTCAGACGCGAGTTGCACCGCCACCTGCTCGCTCAACGTGACGCGTGAAGCGGGCTTTAAGCCGGCTGTATTCGCACTGTTCACTAACCGCACTCCCCTGCAAAGTCGCTGCTGTGAGTTGAAGCAGGCGCAGGCGTGGCCTCATGGAACTTGTCAGACAAGATGATAATCTGCTTGACGTGAGTAGTCAATCCGGTGTACAAGGTTCGCTATTCAATTTTTATAGGACAGACGGGGAATTAGGAGGAGTGAAATGAGAAGGTTCTTGACCTCGCTGGGTCTCGTTCTTGCTGCACGCCCGCTTTTCGCCGCCGATGGTGCAGCACGGATCTACCATCAGAATTACAATCCGTTGGGCAATGTCGCTCTCTCCACGATCGTGGCAGCAATCCCGATCGTGGCACTCCTTTATTTTATTGCCCTCCATCCGCACCGGGACCAACGGGGCGTGCGCCATCTCGGCATCAGCGCACCCTATGCCGCCCTCGCTGGCGTTGTGGCGGCTTTTCTCGTCTCGTGCCTGGCCTTCCGCATGCCCTTTCCGGCGGCCTTCTCGGCCTTTGCATTTGGGTCGCTCTCAGGCTTTTTGGGCATCATCTGGATTGTCCTCGGCGCCATGTTCCTCTACACCATGACGGTCATCACCGGCAAGTTCGAGATCGTCAAGGAATCGATCATCCACATCTCATTCGACCGGCGCCTGCAGGTACTGTTGATCGCCTTCTCATTCGGAGCAATCATCGAAGGGACCTCCGGCTTCGGGACGCCGGTGGCTATCGCCGGCGCGGTGATGGTGGGCCTCGGCTTCTCGCCCTTTGACGCTGCCGTGCTCAACTTGATTGCCAACACGGCCCCGGTGGCGTTCGGAGCGATCGGCACCCCTATCGTGGTGCTTTCCCAGGTGAGCGGCCTCGATCAGCTCACCCTTTCCGCGATGGCCGGCCGGCAGCTTCCCTTTGTCTCCGTCCTCATCCCGTTCTGGCTGGTGACTACTTTTGTACTCATGCAGGGAGGCAAACTGAAGGAAGCCTTCGAGGTATGGCCGGCAACGCTCTGCTCCGGACTATCCTTTGCCCTCATGCAGTTTGCCGCATCCCAGACTGCCGCGTTTCATCTGATGACCGACGTGGTCTCGGGCGTCTTCTCCGTCATCTGCACCGCTCTCTTTCTGCGCTTTGTCTGGCACCCGAAAACCCGTTTTCTGCTCAGGTCCGAGCGTAAAGCACTCGCCTCGAGCGGGAGCGTGGATGCCGGCGCAGCCGCAGGTGCGGAAGCCGGTGCGGCCGTACAGCTACAACCCCAAGAGTGGAAATACAATTACAGCTTCGCCCAGACCTTATACGCCTGGATTCCGTGGGCAATTCTGATCGGTTGCTGCGCCGTCTGGGGCATGCCGAGTTGGAAGGCGTACCTCAATGGGGTTTTTGCCTCCATCAAGATCAATGCGACATTCCTCGGCTCAGCGCTCACTGGCACCCTCTCTATGCCGATTTGGGCGATGCCCGCACTCCATAACATGGTGCAGCGCATGCCCCCGGTGGCGCCGGTCAATGCCAAGCCAGAGGCTGCTCTGTTTGTTATCAATTGGCTCTCCGCTGCAGGCACCGGCGTGGTTGCTTCGGCCATCCTCACCGGGCTTGCCTTGAGGCTGAGCGTCACCCAATGGAAGGATGCGGCCTCGCGCACCCTTCGCCGCATGATAATTCCCATCCTGGTGATCTGCCAGGTGCTAGGGCTCGGCTACTTGACCCGCTACTGCGGCACCGATGCGGTCCTCGGACTGGCATTCACCAGCGCCGGCGTCATGTATCCTTTCTTCGCCGCCTACCTTGGCTGGCTGGGCGTTTTTCTCACCGGCTCCGACACCGCTGCCAATGCGCTCTTTGGCAGCCTGCAGCGGATCACCGCCCAACAGCTTCATTTGAATGAAATCCTCATCGTGGCGTCGAACTCGACAGGCGGCGTCATGGGTAAGATGATCGACGCCCAGTCCATCATGGTCGCCTGTGCCGCCTGTTACGAAGACCCCTACGAGCGCTCCCACGCCATGGGGCCAATCTTCCGCAAGGTATTCTGGCACTCCATAGCACTGGCAGCCATCATGGGATTGATCGTCCTCCTTCAGGCATACGTCTTCCCGGGGATGATTCCGTCGCCTCCTGTCAAGTGATAGAGATGGGCTCCGGGGAGTGACGTGGGCACACTTCCCTCCCCGGAGTGGTTGCAAATAACCGTCAGACCTAATCCCGGTGACCGGCAGTTCTCGGTCACCGGCTCTCCCTTTGACGGCCTGGCAAACTGCGGAAAAACTTGAGGGCCCCACTTCCCCTGAACCTGTTTTTCCACGTCCTGCTAGAGGAAGGCTCTGTTCATGGTTTCCGAAACGGCGATCACGCCTTATTTCAGTACTTTTAAAAGTCGTGCCGAGGCAGTCAGCGCCGAGGTTCATCGTTTTCGTACGCAGGCCGACGCCCTTGCCTTCATTCTTGAGTTCCTGCACAGCGAAGGCGTCCATGACGCTGCCAACTTCCGGGCAGTTTGGGCCGACTGCCCTTTTCTTGCTGAGATCGACAAAGAAGAGTTGTGCACATTGGTCCCCGGGCTCGTGTTTGACGTCACGCGCGAAGGTTGCTCCGAGGCCAAAATCGGCATCAGCCAGATGGATTGGGGGAAGGCCGACACCGGCACCCTGGTTCAGGATGCCACCCAGGTGGATAAGCGTCTCGTCTCGACTCTTCCACTCATCCATATTGCGCTGATTGCAACTGGCAAGATCCTCCCCGATCTGCCCAGCGTGCTGACTGCGATTGACCCAAGACAGGCCGGATATATTTCGTTCATTACCGGACCAAGCCGCACCGCCGATATCGAACGCGTGCTCACCATTGGCGTCCACGGGCCGGAGCGATTGATCGTCATCGCCGTCGACGAGATGAGAGGTAATAGCTAATGCCCCAGGAATTCAAAGACTCCATCAACCGAGCGCTCAACAATCCCAATCTCACGGGCGCGCTGGGCCGCTTCTCGGAGGCTTACCGCATCAGCCGCGCCAAGGCGTATGAAGGAATCGACTTCGAAGCCGTGCGCACCCGCATCGCGGAAATAAAGTCGTACGCCGCATCGCATTTCGACGAACTTGCAGACCAGTTCGCGCGGAATGCCGAGGCCCGCGGCGCCAAGGTTTTTCGCACCGACGATGCGCAAGCGGTTCGAGACTACATCCTGAACCTGGCGAAGGAAAACGGGGTCAAGAGCATCGTCAAGTCCAAGTCGATGGCTTCGGAGGAAATCCACCTCAACCATTACCTCGAGGAAGCCGGAATCGAGGTCAGAGAAACAGACCTGGGCGAATGGATTATTCAACTGGCCGGGCAGACGCCATCGCATATGGTGATGCCGGCTATTCACATGACCAAGGAGGAGGTTGCCGAGGTCTTCAGCGACAAGGTGGAATCTGGGCAGGCGCCTGACATTCCGCGCCTGGTGAAATTCGCCCGCGGCAAATTGAGAACTAAGTTTCTCAACGCCGGCATGGGGATCACCGGCGCCAACATTGCCGTGGCTGAAACCGGCACGCTGGTCATCGTCACCAACGAAGGAAACGCGCGTTTGACGACCACGCTGCCGAATATCCACGTGGCCATCGTTGGACTGGAAAAGCTCATCGAACGCTTCGACCAGGTCGAGCCGATTCTCACCGCGCTGCCGCGCAACGGCACCGCGCAGTTGCTTACCAGCTACGTCACCATGATCAGCGGTCAGGTGCCCAACACCGATGGCACCCCCAAGCAGTTACACATCGTGCTCATGGATAATCGACGTAAGCAGATGTCGCAGGATCCGAAATTCAAGCAGGCTCTGCAATGCATCCGTTGCGCGGCGTGCCTCAACGTGTGCCCGGTTTTCCGCCTGGTCGGCGGGCATGTCTTCGGGAAGATTTACACCGGCGGCATCGGCACCATTCTGACGGCGTGGTTCGACGCACTGAAAAAGTCGGAGGACATTCAGAGCCTGTGCATTCAGTGCGGAAACTGCACCGAGGTCTGCGCGGGCAAGATCGATATACCCGCGCTGATTCTGGAACTTCGGCGCAGGCTCGCCGTCGAGCAGGGACAGCCGCTGGTGCAAAAAGGCATCTTCTCGGTCGTCAATAATCGCCGCTTGTTCCACAGGATGTTGCGCGCCGCGTCGCTGGCGCAGAAACCATTCGCCAAGGATGGATTGATTCGCCATCTACCGATGTTTCTTTCCGGCATGACGGAGTTTCGCAGCCTGCCGGCCATCGCCGAAACCCCTTTCCGCGACAAGTTCAAATCCATCGTGCAGCCCAAGGCTCAGGAAAAGGTCGCGTTCTATGCTGGTTGTTTGATCGATTTCGCTTACCCGGAAATCGGTGAAGCGGTCGTAAAGATACTGAACAAGGCGGGCGTCGAAGTCGTCTTCCCGGATGAGCAGACCTGCTGCGGTGCTCCCGCGCGTTATAGCGGCGCTTATGAAACAGCGGCGCAGAACGCGAAGGACAATATCGACGCCTTGCTGAAGCAGGACGTCAGATACATTGTCTCCGCTTGCCCCACCTGCACCGTCGCGCTGAAGCAGGATTTCAGCAGCACATTTGAAAGCCTTGGCATGACGGACGCCCTGCCGCGGGCGAAAGCCATGGCGGCCAAAGTGATCGACTTCTCGAGCCTGATTCAGCAGTTGGTGAACGAGGGCCGGCTGAAGTTGAAAGCGGGCCAGCAGCTTGGGAAGGTTACGTATCATGACTCGTGTCACCTGAAGCGCACGCTCAAAGCAGACCAGCCCCCGCGCGAACTACTGCGAGCGGCGGGTTTCGAAATTACGGAGATGTACGAGGCCGATATGTGCTGCGGCATGGGCGGCTCGTACTCGCTCAAGCTGCCCGAGATTTCGGCTCCGATCCTCGAACGCAAGCTCCATAACATTAAAGAGGCTGGCGCAGCAGCGGTGTTGATGGATTGTCCCGGATGCCTGATGCAGATTCGCGGCGGTTTCGATAAGGATGGTGCACTCATCAAGGTCGAGCACACCGCGCAACGCCTGGCGGAGCAGTTCGAATAAGCCCCTGGCAGCAACGGCGTGGCCGCAGCTTTTTCTGCCGCTTGGGGCCTTGGCATTGCAGTTCCCCTTCCCGGCGGACATGGCGACGGTAAATTAATGTTCACACCCAGTTGTGATCTGAGTCACAGATTTGCTGTGACAACAGGCGCATGTTTACCAAGTGAGTACTAACGAGAGCTTAGAGAATTCCGGAGTGCCCGCACAACCGCCTGGCCCGAACCAGCAACGTATGGCGACCCATATCTTATTCGTCGACGACGAACCGTCCATGCGGGAGACCATGCCACGGATCCTCGCGATGCACGGCTACAAGGTGACTTCCGCGGGGACGGTAGCCGAGGCATTGTCCAAGATCGCGTCTCAGCCATTCGATGTTTTGATTTCCGATCTCAACATCGGCGAGCCGGGTGATGGCTTCACGGTGGTGAGCGCGATGCGGCGCACTCAACCTCAATGCTTCACGTTTATTTTGACCGGATACCCAGCTTTTGAAACCGCGCTAAAAGCCATCCGCAGTCAAGTGGACGACTACCTGCTCAAGCCAGCCCCCATTCCCGAACTGGTTGACGCCATTGAACGGAAATTGAAATCCGCGGAGCGTAGGCCGATTCGACCAATTGCCTCGAAACGAATTTCCGAAGTCATCCGTGAGAACGCCGCCAAGATCGCGCAGCGGACGCTTGCCACGATGAAAACGGAGCCCGAGTTGGCCGCATTGCCCCTGACGGATGCGCAGCGTATTTTCCCCTTTACCTCTTTGCTGGAAGAACTGGCGGAGATGCTGGCGGCTTCCGAACCTGCGAACACCTTGAAAAGGAGCATGCATTCGGCCACCATGCGCGGACACATCCGGCGTTTGCAAGGTTATTCAATCCCGCTGATCATCGCCAGCTTGCGGTTATTGGAGGATGAGGTTTACCAGGTTGTCGGCGAGAACTTGCTGGCGCTGGATATCAGCTTCGTCATCTCAGACATTCGACGGCTCAACAACAACCTCGCGTTGCAACTGCAAGAAACTGCCAGGGCTTACCTGGCAGGCGAAGAGCGCCGGTTGGTGTTCGACAGTTCCGAAAAATGGGCAGGATGGTACTGCGCCGGCTGTTGCTGGAATCGTCCTGAACCCAAATCGGAAAGTGAGCGCCGCGCGCTTGCTGCCCGGATTGATGCCGAATTCGACGCTCATAGCTGCGAGACCTTCGCGCGCGAACAATGGAAATAAAGGACTGGCCGATCCCCGCGCAACGGGAACTCCCGCGAACCACGTCGCTGGCGGACGCTAGCGCCGCATAGTTGCCTGCCTCGAAATCCGCATGACGATTCCAAAACCGCCGGGGCCAACTCCCGCGCCCGTTGCCCGGCGATTGCCGCTTATCGATTGACAAACAGCTCCGCATTCGGCACAGTGATCTGTTTCCGCAAAGAACAGGTATATGCCACCTTCTGTGCGTGTGGTGTGTTCCGGTTGTGTAATGCAGCTTCATATTTAACTACATTAATCCGTTGATTTAACAGGAGACGTTCCTATGTCCAGACGTGATTTCCTAAAAACTTCCGCACTTTTTGGAGCCGGCGCATTGGCCGGCGGAGTGATGCTTCCAGCGACTGTGTCGGCTCAACAGGCCGCCAAGACTGCCGAGCCGGCAACCAGTGCGGCGCCAGCAGCTTTTGCTCCGCCTTACGGGCCGGGAAGCGCCAAAGGAAATGTGGCAGCCGTTTATCAGAAGGCTCGCCAAGTTATGTACCCCATCTGTCGTGTCTGCCCGGCTTGCGATGGCGTGGCCTGCGTTGGAGAGTTTCCGGGAATCGGCGGCCTGGGTTCAGGCATGTCATTCCAGAACAATTACCGCGGCCTGCAGAACGTGCACGTTAAGTTGCGGCCACTAAACGGTGTGTCCAATCAGGACAAGAAGCCTGACACTTCCACGGTCATCTTCGGGCAGAAGCTTTCGCTGCCTGCGGTATCTGCGCCCATTGGGGGCCCTGCGGGCAACTTTCGCGGCCTGCTGCCTGACGCCGAATACTACGACAGGATTATCGGTGGATGCGTCGATGCCGGGACCATGGGCTCTATTGGCGATGGTCAAACGGACAAGATCGAACTCATCAAGGGTCGGTACGACGTCATAGCAAGATACCAGGGCAAAGCCATTGCGGGCATTAAGCCGCGGCCACAGCAGAATCTGCTTGGCATTGTTAAATTGGCCGAAGCCGCCAATGCCTGGATGATTTCCATCGACATCGATTCCGCAGGCCGGTACAAGGGAAATCCTCGCGACATCGCGGTTGAGCCGAAGACAGTTGCTCAACTGCGCGAAATCGTTCGCGCCACCAGGATCCCGGTCGTTGTAAAGGGCATTATGACTCCCGAAGATGCGCTAATGGCTGCCGAAGCCGGCGCGGCCGGCATCTGCGTCTCCAATCATGGAGGCCGGGTTCTGGATCACACTCCAGGCACCGCCGATGTGCTGCCTGCCATTGCCGCCAAGGTAAAAGGCAAGATGGTGATTTTTGTCGACGGCTGCGTGCACTACGGCGACGACGTTCTGAAATACGTTGCCTTGGGCGCGGATTGCGTGATGGTGGGCCGCCACATTGCCCGTGCGGCATTTGGAGATGGACGGCCTGGAGTCGGCCTGTTCATGAAGACGATGCGCGATGAACTGGAAGCCGCCATGGTCGTCACCGCCTGCCCGGATGTTCGCAGCATCGGCCGGCAGATTCTGGCCTAGGAGGCACTCTATGACTCGCTCTCAGATGGGCCTTCGGCTGGCGCTGGTCTGCCTGTTGCTGTGCCTCTTCTGCTTGAATTCATTTGGTGGAAACGTGAGGGCATTCGATTACCGGGGTGGCGGGCAAGGATCGGTCACCTTCGACCATCGCATGCACGCCTCCAAGGGCTACACTTGTCTGGACTGCCACACGAGACTGCCATCGACAGGCAAACAGCTATTTCAAACGCAGAAACAAGGGATGATTTCCATTGCCGACCACGGCAGCGATAGAAAGTGCTTCGCCTGCCACAACGACAAAGCTGCGTTCAGCAATTGCGCTCAATGCCATCGGAAGTAGATGGTTGAAGGAAAGAAAGACTCGCCGGCCCTGGAATACTTATTTCAGGACCGGCGAGCCTATCAGGAAACTGAAGACTTTAATCTTTGCGATCCGGTTCCGATGGGCTGGTGTCTGACGCGGCGTGGGAAAAAGCATGGCGAAAAGCTCCTTCCACGTTTCAGTTCGATAGTGTGCCGCCGACCGTGAGCGTTCGCCTGAGCGGAGCAAAGCTATCCGACCAGAGCGCGACACCCACGTTGAAGTGTAGGGGTTAGACGACCAACCAGAGGCTTTCAACTGTTTTCGAGTTCATCTCCGTGAAACGTCATAGCCGAGCTGATGAAGAATGCAGTTCTGCATTTCATAGGGCCCCATGTTATCGGGTGTGCTCGCCGGAACGTTAATATTGCACGGATCAAGGACCACGTAAGCATTACAGAAGCCGGTTCCACCAACGCACGAGATTATCCTGGTTGGGTTGGATTGGTTAGGGGTGCCGGGTCCGGCGGGAACATCTGGAACCGCCTGAACCACAATCCCTTTTGGGGCTACGGATGCTGCGCCCGGAATAGGCGGAATGAAACCTTCACAGGAAATCGCCCCGGTATAGCAGTTAGGATCGGCTGGTTCATTCTGAAGAGAACGGTAGGCTGCCCAGAGATCGGTCCATTGCGAAGAAGTTTCTGTCTGTGCCTGAGCGTTTTCCACCTTTATCGGCCTCCTGCTCTCTCTATCGAACAACTACAGAATTGGCTTTAGTCACTGCTAGGAAACTAGAGGCCCGCTTCTAGACCAACCCATGGAATTCGGTTACGATCTCACCCCGGCCGGCGGCACGCAATCGAACTCTATGGAGAAACGCGGCAAAAAATACCTTAGTTCCCGTAATGGGAAGCACATGTACTGCCCTGGTTGATACTTAATGAGTTAACAAAAATGAATGACAAATCAATCCGGAAGGACGAAGTAAGGCGCGGGTCGAGCCGCCCTGAAATCTCGCTGCAGTCGCCACAATATTGCTGCAACTGGACATGCGTGGTGCGATGCGCGGACTATAGATTATTGGTGAAAGAGTAAAC
>JBEKQP010000007.1:0-37675 GCA_049519595.1 Candidatus Korobacteraceae bacterium
GGCACCACTCATCGAAGCCGTCCGGCGTGGGATCTTTATGGCGTTCATAAGCAGCCGCGGTTCCGGATAGCCGAACCTGCCCGTGCCCCTTCACGCGCAACGCTGAACGCTCTCCGGTAACGGTACCCTCGCCCCTCCAAACGGTAATTGTCGTGGTGTCTTCCTTGGGGTCAACATCAAAGCGGTAGTCCCCGGACTTGGCGAGGGTGAACGAGCCGTCACCGCTGTCCACTTCATAAACCTCGCCGTCAAATAGGTGGTGTACGTGCAAATACAAGGTTCCTTGGTGAAGCCGCACCTGAACCGCATGGCGATCAACATTGACGATGGTCAGGCTCGTCTCCGAGTTCATTTGCATCAAGCCGGTCCCGACGTTCAGCTCTGCCCGGGAAGCCTTGTCCGTCCACACGTTGTCCGAGTTGCGTACGGGATCATTGGAGGCAGCTGCAACCCAGCTTCCTGTTCCGTGCGGCTGAATCGAGACTGTTCCGCTGGTGTATTGCAGGAGAGCAATACGCCCAACAGGAGCAGCAGTTGCGAGCACCGCCCCAAAAAGCAACGGCATTAGCACCGCCCAATGTTTACGAACATGTACATTCATGCCGGATCCTCCCGTGGTTAAAATCCGCAGCCACCCACACACGTTTGCGTGCTGGCCGGAAGTCTGAACGAGCCCACCCGCTTCAGATCTCAAGATCATCTTCCTCAAACCGTACCGCCTTGACGGTAAGGCTTACACAAGGACTGATTAGCGCGTCAGTTGAGATCGCCGTTTACGAAGATTACCCTGAGACTCTGTAAAAGTACATCGACTTCGATCCTGGGCTCCGAGCGGTCCCTGCCGAGTTCCACGCAGGCGAACAGGCAAAACCTAGCACAGTTCTGGTTACGATTTCCAGATGAAGCGTGTATATTGCTGTAAATGAATGACTTAACTTACTAAGAATTAGCAAGATTCCATGGCGCATTGTGCTTCCGTAATCTGTGAAAATTGAGTACTATCCAGTTCTGATTTCAAAACAAGATCACCGGGCCATTCCGGGGGCTGCCCAAGGAGATCGTTCCGGGGCGTCCAAGTCGGCGAATGGTTGGCGAAGATAGGGCAAAGATTAAAAACCGGCGATGACAAAAGGAGAATTTCATGCACGTGTCGCGCACTCAGCAGGGACATTGGGTTCGTTTTGCAGCGGAGCTACTCATCATATTGTGCTCGCTCGGATGGTTAGCTCAGGCGGATAACAACAAGAATAAGCCAGCGGCCCCGCCTCCAAAACCGGCCCCATCCAGACCTGCTGCTGCGCCATCGAGGCCTGCTGCTGCGCCATCGAGGCCCGCAGCTGCACCGTCTAGGCCCGCTGCTGCGCCATCCCGGCCTGCCGCCCCCACCGCGAACAGACCGACTGCCACGAGGCCAACAACTCCAACCGCCTCCAAGCCAACCGCCCCTGCCGCAAGTGGAGCGAAGCCAACCGGTCCAACCACGTACACACCAGCGAAGCCAGCGGGTGGGACCACGTACACACCAGGCCGCTCTACCTCTACGGCTGGAAGTGGAGCGAAGCCAGCAGGTGGGACCACATTCACGCCCCGTCCTCCTACGGCTGGTGGAGTGAGGCCAATAGGTCCGGCCACGCCTGGAGGCCACCCCGTGCGTCCTGTGGGCCTTTCGGGAAGGCCTGCGCCCGCTGGAAGCCACCAGACCCAGTTGAGGAACGGCAATGGGCTGCAAAAGCGCCCCGATGGCAGAGTCAGCGACGTGCATGATGCCAGGCGTGGAATGGATGTTCACCGCGGATTGAACGGCAACCGGCGCGTCTCGGTCGAGCGCCCGGACCACTCCAGAATCGTTGCCGAGCGGGGTCGTGCGGGGTATGTTCAGCGCCCATACATGTACCACGGGCACGAATTCGCGCGGCGCACGTATATCTACAACGGACGGTCATATGATCGCTTCTACCGCGGATACAGCTACCATGGCGTCTTTATGAATGTGTATGCTCCCGCACGCTTTTACCCGGTTGGGTTTTACGGATGGGCGTATAACCCCTGGTTCCATCCTGTCACTTTCGGCTGGGGCTGGGCTGCTGCTCCCTGGTACGGCTATTACGGCTTCTATTTCAACCCCTACCCGGTATACGCGGCTCCTTCGCTTTGGTTGACGGACTATTTGCTGGCGACCAGTCTGACGAATGCTTATGCGGCGCAGCAGGAGATACAGGCAGATAGAGCTGCTGCTCGACAAGCTCCTGAAGGAGCTGTAGCGCTCACCCCGGAAGTGAAGCAGATGATCGCCGACGAGGTGAAGGCCCAGATTGCTCTGGAGAATGCCGAGGCGCAGCAGAATGCCAAGAACCAGGACATCGACCCAGCGTCCAGCAGTATCGGCAGGTTGCTGTCGGATGGCAATCCCCACGTGTTCGTTGCTGGTACTTCACTGGATGTTGTCGACGCTTCCGGAATGGAGTGTGTAATTAGCGATGGCGATGTGATGAAGCCGGTAGCGCCGCCGTCGCCCTCTGCCAGCGATGTGGATGTGGTGATGTTGTCGAGCAAGGGCGGTCGGGATTGCCGTAAGTCCTCCGTCGTAACGGTCGCTTTGGCCGATTTGCAGGATATGCAAAACCACATGCGGGAGACGATTGATCAGGGCCTGCAGGAGCTTCAGGAGAAACAAGGCAAGGGCGGACTGCCAGCAGCTCCGCCGTCTGCCATGGCCCCGCCGGTAAATACGGCCTTTGCGCAGAGTGCCCCACCGCCAGACACCAATGCGGTTGCCGAGATTAACCAACAGTTAAAGGACGCCGACCTGGCGGAACAGGAAGTCATCAGCCAGGCGCAACTGGAGCCGGGAACGGAGCCGTCAATTACGGCTGCGCCTCCAACTCCGAAGACGATCGCCATTGGGCAGAGCATGAATGAGGTGACAGCGATTCTTGGCCCTCCGGTCACGGTAGTCGATCTGGGGTCCAGGAAAATCTACAAGTACAAAGACCTGAAGGTTAGTTTCAAGGATGGCAAAGTCTCCGATGTGGAGTAGAGCCACCGCGTAGATGGGCCTTTGTTCGTATTGCCCCGGCTTGGATTTGCCGTTTTGGACGGCTTCCAGGCCGGGACAGCCCACGCTATCCGGTTTCGCGGGGAAGCCTAGTTGGAAAGCGATTTTCCCATACCCGCATAGTGCGATAGTCATGTGTGCCGAACCACCAGCGATACCCTTTCTGGTAGACTCGGCAACTAACTGCCCATATTCTAATTCCGTAATTTGCGATGCACATGCTTAGTGTGAAAATCCCGCGCCACGCGGCGACTGGGTCGCCGGTGAGCGTTGCTTGCGGGCATAAGCGTTTGTGTCAATGCGGCGCGGTCGGTGAACCGTGATGCACCGGCTAACAGAACGGGACCGACAAGAGCGATCGGAATCACAGCTACCAACGGCCCGCCCCTCATCGCGATTGGCTCACATACTCCGGTCCTACTATCCTCTCTTGGCTGTTATGGCTGTTGCCGCTGCCTGCATTGCACACAGAATTTCGCTAGGCGAATTTCACCTTAATTTCGACGAGAGCCTGCATGCCATGAGCGGGTACTTCTTTCTCGACTTTGCCCGCGAACTCCCGCTCTCCCATCCGGTGCGCTACGCTCAGGTTTACTATGCTCATTACCCCGCGCTCAGCGGACTCATTCACTGGCCGCCGGCCTTCTATGTTTGCGAGGCGTTGTTCTTCGGAATCTTTGGCCCCTCGGCGGTAAGCGCCCGCTTAACCGTTCTTTGCTTCTCACTGATCGGAATTGTTTTCTGGTATCGTTTGGCGAAGAACTTCCTGGGCGAATGGCCCGCGGCCTTCTCAGCTCTGGCGTTCGCGCTCGCGCCGCCGATGTTGTTGTACGAGCAATCGGTAATGCTGGAGGTTCCCGCCCTGGCGGCGTCTACGGCTGCTATCTACTACTGGATTCGATATTGCCAGGACGAGCGTATACCGGACCTCTACATCTTTGCCGCCTTCACAGCATTGGCCGCGCTCATCAAGTACACAACGTTTTATCTCGCGCCGTTTTGCTTGCTCACGACGTTAGCAATGAGGAAATGGCGCCTGGTGCTGCGCTGGCGCACATTGTTCGCCTTAGCGCTCATCGCGGGCGCAATTGGCTACTACTATTACCTGTTGTTTACGCTGCACTGGGCAAGCATGTCGAATTTCACGCATGTAGAGCATAGTAATCCCCTGGCTGGAGTGGCCTACTACTGGATCATTGCCCGGGAGCAGTTGGGTTGGCCATTGTTTCTGTTATCCATCGCGGGCATGCTGAGCTCGCACTGGTGGGACAAAAGCGGTGGCTCGAAAGTCATGTTCAGTTGGATCTTTGCCTGCTACGCGATTTTTTCAATCTTGGAGATCAAGCAGGGACGCCATGTACTTTTCTGGGTACCGGCGTTCATTTATTTCTCCGCCGGGTTCCTCCTCAGTGATCGCTGGCCGAAGCCGATGCGACTGGCGGGGCGCGCGGCCGCGATCATCCTCAGTTGCTCAGCGATTCTAACTGGTTGGACGTTTCAGCGTCCGTATGTGCAGGGATATGCTGAGGTCGCGCAGAAGGTCGCTTCCAGCAGCGACCGCGGTGTAATCCTGTACGATGCAGATGTCCCCGGTACTTTCACGTTCTTCCTTCACAGGCACGATCCTGAGAGGCGATTTGTCGTGTTGCGCAAGCTTCTTTACGTCTCCCGCATGAAGGAAGAGGGCGGCAGTGTTGAATTGCTCCATACTCCAGAGGAGATACTTGCGAGCCTAAAGCATTACGGCGTCCGCTACATCATTGTCTCGGAAGAATCGGAGCTGGAGGTTCCGATTCAACTGACGTTGCGCAAGTTGCTGACCGGGCCGCAGTTTCGTCTGATTGCCCGAGTTCCCATTCAAAGCAACAATAAGGATTGGCGCGACAGTGTGGCACTGTACGAAAATACCGCGTTTCAGATTCCACGGAATCAAGAGCTAGAAATCCCGATGTATACGCTGCCGTACAATATCGCCGTGCCGCTAAATGACTTGCATGCCTGGTAGAGCACCTGCTTGGCAGCCGATTTTTTCAACGAATTGAGGTACATCGCGCTCGGGCCATAGTTACGCAACCTGAACAGCGACTGCAAGCGGAGCTATCCGCACTTTAATAACCCTGAGTGCTGACACGAATCATTCGGAAAGCGGTCGGCGATCCTCAGTCAATGGTGCTTGAACTGCCGCCGCATTTCGTCGCCTCTGTTGCGTCGCCCGACGGTCGTTACTCATGTAGAGAAAAGCCAACGTGATGAGACCGCCAATGGCGACGCCCGCTGTGATCAGATAGAGGACGATGTGGAGCAGGTGGTCAACCGTCGATCTCAGTTCTACGATGTTCATGGCAATCCTCTACAGAGTTAACTATAGAGTTAACTATGATGACGGCGGAGAGGCTCAGGGGTGCTCTGGACAGAAAAAATTCGAGGACCGCGGAGCGCAAAGCAAAAGGCAGAGATTGGGAGCCTGCCAAAATATGGAGAAGACCAGCCAGGTGCCCCACATTCGCTTCATTTGGCTAACGTGGAGGGGTGCTAGCCATTGCCACCCGAGCTAGGTGGAATCACCCAAGTTCGTTAACTTATCTTTCTGCTCGCCAGACATGCCCTGAGAAGAAGATAATTCTTTGCAAGCAACGTATTGAAAATTTCGACGATCTTTCGCCGATGCCGGGTGTGTGCCAGGCGGGGCTGAGAATCGCCTGCGTTGACGGGCCGACCCGGGGCAATGTCTGCCGTCGGCCAAATCCAAGGCTGGTATCAGAGGAGGGGTAATGTTGGAGCAGTCGCAGCAGCGTGAGCCGGAACTGCATGTGGACACGCGCACCTTGGGAATTCTTGCTTTTTCGGCGACGGCGGGAGTGTTGGTCGAGTACTACGACTTTTTTATCTACGGCTATGCCGCCGCCAGCGCCTTTCCGAGCGTATTCTTCCCTGGGTTGTCTCCTGGCACGGCGCTAGTGCTGTCTTATCTGGCCTTCGGTGCCGGTTTTCCGGCGCGGCTTCTGGGCGCGTTTATCTTCGGCCACTATGGGGACAAGACCGGCCGCAAGTATTCGTTTTTAATCAATATTCTGATCGTGGGCGTCACCACTTGTCTCACGGGTTTATTGCCTGGATACGCGACCCTGGGTGTGGCGGCTCCAATTTTGCTGGTGCTTTTGCGCGTCATTCAAGGGATTGGGATTGGAGGCGAGTTTGGCGGCGCTTCTTCGCTGCTGGCTGAGTTTGGTGCGAAGCGAAAATCTCGGGCCTTCTGGATGTCGCTGGCAAACCTGGGCATCCCCCTGGGCGCCATGGCGGCCAGTACCGTGATGCTGGTGCTCAACAAGAGCTTCACCACGACCGGATGGCGGGTCGCCATGTTGCTCTCCGCGCTGATTGTGATCCCAGCGCTGCTGGCTCGCTATAAGCTTGCCGATACGCCTCTGTTCGAGCGGCTTAAGCAGCGGGATCAGCTCGCCAAGATGCCGAGTTTTGGAGTTTTCAAGAAGTATTCGCGTCCCATCATCCTGCTCGCCATGGTCTCGGCCTTCCAACAGATGGACGGGTATGTGAGCGGGACATACGTTATTTCCTTCATGAAATTTGCCGGCATTCCGCTGGCGACCACGGCCATCATCATGCTGCTCAGCCGCATTGGAGATATCCTTGGCGTAGTGCTCGCCGGACCTCTCGCCGACCTTTGCAAGCGCCGAATGGTGGCTTACATGGCCATCGGGTTCACCACCCTGGTTTCATATCCCCTGGTTTTGGCGATCCTGGGCAAGCGGCTTGGGCTTGTCATGATCTTGCAGTTCCTCATCACCTTTTTCGGAATCGGGCTGCTGCACGGGCTCGCCCCGATCTTGACCTCGGAGAGCTTCCCAACAAAATTCCGATACTCCGGCACCGGTATTTCCTACAGCATATCCGCCATCATGGGCGGAATGATCGCTCCATCGCTGTTGGCAGGACTGATCGGCCGGGACGTTATCCACAAGTGGTATTACGTGCCCATTGTCTACGTCGTCTATTGTGTGGTGGCCATGGTGGCGCTGCTCTTTATCCGGGAGACGCGGGATCTGAGTCTGGAGGAACTCGATCACCAAGAGAGCTCAAGCCCCGTGGAAAAAGTGAAGGTGTAGGGACTAGTGTCGGGTCGCAGTGAGTTCGCGCGATAACCTTTTGAAGTGTCATTTTGAGCGAGCAGCGAGCGAAGAATCTATGTATTTCGGCGTGGAGAAATGCATAGATCCTTCGCTTTGCTCAGGATGACATCCTGAAACGTATGCGACGAACTTAGGGAGCAACCTGCTAGCTGGAGGCCGAGATCAGGTATTCCTCGAAGTCGAGTCCCGCCACCCGTATGTATTCCGGGCGAACCTCCAGCAGGTTTACCAGCGGAACGTGATCGCCGGGAACGCCAAAGTGGGCGAGAACCAGTGCGACTGGAATCGTGCCTTCCACGGCCGCGACCTTCACCACGTGCTGCCCGGCTGATCCTGCTTGCGCGACGCGGTCAGTAAACCCGTGCTTGAGCTTCAGACCTCGGGCTAGAAGGAAGTCCAACACGAGGCGGGCTGCCCGCAAGCCCGCCATTTCACCCTCGTGGTTTGTAGGATCTTCGGGACCCAGGGCAAGCCAATCGGTCAGCAGCCGGTAGGTGAAACCCCACAGCGGCATGCCGTCCAGATCGATCGCGGGAAACAACATTTCACCCGGACGATGTGGCACCGGGCGCAGGCGGTGCTGAGCGGGGTCACATAGCAGGCTGCGCGGAACCCACACGGACGCCACCGCTTCTCGCGGATCGAGAACGGTGGGCAGTTTCGCATCTACCCCGAAGACAAAGGGAGCGACTTGCACGTACGGCCCAGTTCTGCGCCGCGCCACCACGATTGGCAAAGCCGCCTCCATCTGCTCCCGGCCGAGGCGGATACCGCACTCTTCTTCGAGTTCGCGGAGCGCGGTGTGCAGAGGATCGGTGTCTTCCGGATCACGCCGGCCTCCGGGAAACGACCAGTGCCCCGACCATGAATCCTCTTTTCTCTCCGAGCGCCGGATGAAGAGGATCGATTCGTCTTCCCCGTGCGTGCGCACAATCGCGACTGCTGCTTCAGCTTCCGTAAAATAATCCTCCTGCTTTGGTCGAGAAGCTGCTTCACAACTCAGTTTTGAAGGGGCGCGGCTTCAGCCGCGCCGTTGCCTGAGCGCATATTTTTCGGCTTTAGCCGCCGAGGGACCGCCTTGCAGAGTTGCGTGTACCCACGCCGTCAGTAGCCGACCGTTACTTTATACCGTCGATCAGTTTGCTCGCCCGGTATTCGTGGCGCAAAGTGCGCTTCAGTACGGGGTCGATCATCTCCAGCTCATAGGAATCCGCGTAGATCAGCTGTTTGCCGACCGTGTTGATGGTGCCGGAGAAAAACACGCTGTTATTCAGGTTTTCGATTCCCAGTTTTTTGAAGATTGGCTTCCACTCTTCCGGGCTCATCAAAGCCGCCAGCGTAGCGTCCTGGTAGAGCGAGCGCTTGCCGTCTTTAGTCACCCAGCATTTCAGTTGGATCTCGTCCCAGTGATCTTTCACTTCGTCGTAAAGCCAAACCTGTTGCGGAATCATATTGGGACAGGCCTGCTTCGATTTGGCGACGCTGAAGTTCTCCAGCACGCGGTCGGTGTGGTCGCTGCCCACGGTCACGTAAGCGATACCTGCCTGCCACAGAATCGCGTATTCGATTTCACCGCTGGTCTCGGCATTCTGCACTTGTAAATACCTGCCCGTGGTCAGGTTATAGTTTGCCAGCGGATACAGCGTGGGAGTCGTCGTCGGTGCGGGCACTCCCACCTTCGCCAGCTCCTCGATGTGCTCGCGCACATGTTGTTGGTTGCGAGCCGCGTAACCGCCATTGAAGATGTTCCACACCACCATGCCGATCTTGTCTTTGCTGCCATTCTTGTAAAGCACTTCCAACTCAAGTACGTTTCTCATCAAATTCTCCCTGGGCTAGCGCCCTGGAAATCGTGATTACACTTTCGCCGCTGCAACCAATCCAGATCTTCTTGCAAAACAATAAATGATTACAGCCTGAATAGAAAACGCCCTAGCCCCCTTGTCCGCATCACCAGGGTCTGGCAACCCGCTGCCGGAGAGCAAGCTACCGAAAAGTATCCAACCGGAAGCTCATCGAAAAACTGATGAGCATTACGCAATTCGCGTGACCAGGAATATGAAAGTGGCGCCAAGCACGGTCAGGCCGAGCATGAGCCACGAAGAATGTTTGCTGTGTGCCTCGGGAAGCAGATCGCTCGCTCCGATGTAGAGCAAAAAGCCGGCGAAGAAGCCTAGATAAAGCACCAGCCAGGATTCCGGAAAGTGGAGAACGTAAGTAGACTCAACCCCTGCCATCGGCGCCGCAGCGTCGAGAAGCAACAAAAAAAAGGTTTTGCGGATTGTATTTTTGTGGGAAAGCATTAAGGCGACGGTGTTCAAGCCATCGGAGAAATCGTGGGCAATGACGGCAATGGCTATCAAAAGGCCCACCGCCGGACTTACGTGGAATCCGACCCCTATGCCAACTCCATCCAAAAAGCTGTGGAAGGCTAAACCGAAAGCGCCGAAAAGACCGACCGAGGGATGCTTGTGCTCAGCATATTGCCCCTCGTGCGAGTGGTGAATCACAATCGCTTTTTCAAGAACGTGAAAAACGATAAACCCGGTCACGAGTGCGACCAGCATGGGGGTCGGTCCGATCCCCAACGAAGTAGTTATGCGAAATGCCTCGGGAACGATATCAAAAAAACAAACCCCCAACAGTACCCCGACCGTAAAGCTCTCTATGTAATGCAGTTGTTCGCGTTGTCTTAGACCAAACAATCCCCCGGCCAAAGTAGAAAGAAAAGTAAAGAACGAGAATAGAATTGCTTCCACTGCATGTGCCTTTCCAGCAGACTCTCCGAAAGATCGGTACCGTCGCCAACAATCGGGATTTCAATTTAGACGATTTCGCCACTCGTCGCGACCTACGGGTCCAGCAAGAAGTCTTTTTGCGGGGAAGCGCTCGCCGATGGCGTGCCTCCCCGGAGGCTGCGCAGTTTTTCGTAGGTCTTAATGTACTCGCGAGCTGATACCGCCCAGGAAAAGTCGCGGCTCATGCCATTGCGCATTAGTTTTTGCCATGCGCGCTGATCCTTGAACACGCGGATGGCGTCACGTACCGTTTCCAGCAGCGCCTCGCCACTGGGTTCGGAGAACTTGAACCCGGTGCCTTTGGTGGTGACCGGGTCCCACGGTTCGATCGTATCGTCGAGGCCACCAGTGGCGCGCGCCACCGGGACCGTTCCGTAGCGAAGGCTGTAAATCTGGTTCAGCCCGCAGGGTTCGTAGCGCGAGGGCATCAGGAACATGTCTGCGCCGGCTTCGATCTTGTGGGCCAGAGCTTCGTCGTATGCGATTTTGACCAGAAACTTCTTGGGGAACTGCCGATTGAGACGGCGGAACATTTCCTCATATGGCTTATCGCCGGTTCCCAGCACCACCAGGATGAGGTCCTGGTGCGCCAGGCGATCGGCGATGTTGGCGATCAGGTCAAATCCCTTTTGCGCGGCGAAGCGCGAGACGATGCCAATGACTGGCATGTCAGTGGCTGTCACCGCGCCAAACTGGGCCAGCAGGTCACGTTTGCAGGCGGCCTTTTTTTCCAGGCAATCGGCGGAGTAGCGCTCGGCGATGTACGTGTCCTTCTCCGGATTCCACTGCTCGTAATCGACGCCGTTCAGAATGCCCACGAGACTGTTTGAACGGCTGTGCAATACGCCTTCCAGGCCAAACCCGTATTCGGAGGTTTGAATCTCCTGCGCGTATTTCCGGCTGACCGTGGTGATGGAATCCGCATAAATCAGCGCGCCTTTCAGCAGGTTCACCTTGCCGTAGAATTCCAGCTTGGAAATGGTGAACAGATCCCAGGGGAGCGTCAGCAGCGGCAGGGTGTCCGGCGGAAACAATCCCTGATAGCCGATATTGTGGATCGTGAAGACCGTGGCAACATTGCGAAGAGCCGGGTCGTCGTTGTACAAGGAATTCAGCAGGATGGGAACCAGCGCCGTCTGCCAGTCATGGCAATGGAAAATGTCGGGGACGCCGAGAATCTTCGAGCTCTCGATGACGGCACGGCAAAACAACGCGAAACGTTCGGCATTATCGTGGTAGTCACCCAGCGCAGTGCCGTAGAGTCCTTCGCGGTCGAAAAACGGCGGATAGTCGATAAAGTAATATTGAACTTTGTTGTGCAAGCCTCCGTCGAGAATGGAACAAAATCGATAGCGGTCGTCGAAAGGAACCGTGATGCTGCGCACTACGCAGGATGCTGATTCGAGCTTCGTTTGGCGGTACTTGGGAAGGAAAACGCTGACCTTTTGTCCCATGGCGGCCAGCGCCTGCGGCAGCGCTCCCACCACGTCGGCGAGGCCTCCGGTTTTGGAAAATGGAACACACTCCGACGCTATGAACCCTATGTGCATGTCTACCCTCTCGTTACCGCACCAAACAGGGATGCGCGGACCTCAGTGTACAGGGGACCGCCGCGCTGAAAGCCGAAAACGGTACTCCGAGCCCGCCAACCGGGGTCCCCACGATGCGTCATCGTTGCGCGTAATGGGGGCGGACTGCAGTCATGGCCCAGAGTCGGCGCCCCGGCACTTCTTTCTCACGGCCTTGTTGAGTGTAAAAGCAGCGGCAAGGACGGTCAAACATGGCTAGCGGCGAATCTCACGAAAAACGGAAACCGAAGCTTGGGCAGAACTTTCTGGTCGACCACGGGGCGATGCAGAAGATCGTTGATGCCCTTGGCGATGTCTCTCAGCGTACGGTCATCGAGATCGGTGCCGGCACAGGCGCTCTGACCAGCCTGCTGGTTCCACGGGCCGGCCACCTGGTTGCCGTGGAGCTGGATCGCGTGCTGGCGGCACAGTTGCGCATGGAATACTCTCGTGAGCCGCACGTCGAGATCATCGAGGCTGACATCCTGACGGCCGATATGCGAACCATGATCGGCAACCGGACCGGCCCGCTACGGGACTTGCGTCCGAGCGAGCCGCCCAAGGCAAGAGTGGTTGGCAATCTGCCTTATTACATCACTTCTGACATTCTGCTGCGCTTGTTTGCCGAGCATGGCTTTTTCGATCGCCTGATCGTTACGGTGCAGTTGGAGGTGGCCGACCGCCTTGCCGCCTCGCCGGGAACGCGTGACTACGGCCTGCTATCGGCGACCGCTAATCTCTACGGACGGGTTGAAAAGCTGTTCGAGCTGCCGCCTGAAGCGTTCTCTCCGCCACCCAAGGTGCATTCCGCGGCGCTGCGGATCGACATTGCTCCACGGTTTGAGGAGCTGCAAGTCGACGAGCATGGATTCATCGAATTCCTCAAGCGCAGTTTTGCTCAAAAGCGCAAAATGCTGTCGAACAATTTGCGCGAGCATTTTCGCCCGGCAGTTGTACAACAATCATTGCAGCAGGCCGGCATCGAGCCTGGAGTAAGAGCCGAAGCCGTCGCGCTTGACCAGATGGCCGTTCTGTATCGCATACTAATTGCATCGGCAAAGCCTGACTGACCGCTGGAGGTGAATGAGCCATGAGCACTCCGGTACGGCATCCCGCTGTGGCGGGTCAGTTCTATCCTTCTAATCCCGACAAGCTGCGGCAGGAGATCGAAGCCTTCGTCCAACCCGGACGGGAGAAGATACGCGCTCTCGGTTGCGTGGTGCCGCATGCCGGCTACATGTATTCCGGACATGTTGCGGGCGCGGTCTATGCGCGGCTGGAATTACCGCACCGCTTTATCATCCTCTGCCCGAATCACACCGGAGCAGGGCAGCCGCTCGCCATCATGAGCCGGGGACACTGGCTGACTCCGCTGGGAGAAGCCGTCATCGACGAGCAGCTGGCAGAGGAAATCAGACGCGAATTTTCGTCCTTGCGAAACGATGATGTTGCGCACTCCCGCGAGCACGCCCTGGAAGTTCAGCTTCCGTTCCTGCAACAAATTGTGCGCGAATTTACGTTCGTGCCGATCGTGGTTGGCACTGGCCGTCTGGACGTGCTGACAGAACTTGGATCAAGCTTGGCGCGGGTACTGAAGTCGCCGGACCCAGCGGGCAGGTCGAAGCACGATGTGCTGATCATCGCTTCCAGCGACATGAACCACTATGAAGGCGACGAGCGCACACGCGTCAAGGATCGTATGGCGATCGATCATGTGCTGGCGCTTGATCCCGCGGGGCTGTGGGAAACGGTGCAGCGCGAACAGATCAGCATGTGTGGATACGGACCGGCGGTAGCCATGTTGACGGCAGCCCGGGAGTTGGGCGCCACCAAGGCGGAGCTGGTGAAGTACGCCACCTCTGGCGATGTATCGGGCGATCGCGACTGGGTAGTCGGTTACGCGGGCATGATCGTAAGCTGAAGGCGCATTGCTCTATTGCGTTTTTTTGGCTGCCGAGGGTTTACCGGAAGCGGCAGCACCCAGTTTTTTCAGCCGTTCGCGGGCCTGGGTGGCCTCAATCGAGCGTGGATAGCGCTGCACGAGGCTATTCAACTCGCGCACTCCTGCCTCACGCTGCCCGAGCTCAAGCAGCGCATAACCCTTTTTGAGCTGCGAAGCCGACGCTTTGTTCCCGCCCGGAAACTGTTCCAGAACCTTATCGTAATCGCGCACCGCCTGCTCGAAATTTCCCTGGCGATATTCGATCTCCGCCACATAGAACTGAGCGTTCCCCGCTAAATCCGTGTTTGCGTAAAACTTCAGATAGTCGCCGAATTGCTGTGAGGCCAAATCGTAGCGGCCGGCATTATAGTCGCGCAACGCGTTGTTGTAGAGCACGTCCGGCGGAGGCGCCTGCGGCGCGGGTGGCTGCACGGCTGGTGCCTGCGGTGGCGTCAGGTTCTGCCCTGAGACGCTCAGGCCGTCCAGTTGCTGGCTGACCTTAGTCAGGCGGGCCTTCAGTTCGTCGAGTGAATCATGCAGCGACTGTACCTGCCCCGAGAGCTGGTCGACTCGGCCCTGGGTGTCGCCACTCTGCTGTTGTAGCGATTTCTGCACCGCGTCCAAGCTGGACGCCAGCTTATTCATGCTGTCGGTGCTTTGCTCGATCAGGTTCCGCATTACCCCCATGCGCTCGTCGAAGCTTTGCTGCATGCGCGACATCTGGTCAGTGAGGGCTTGCACCTGCGTTTGCAGTTGAATCATCTCTTTGCTGACGGCAAATCCAGGTGTGATCGAGCTCAAAACGAGAGCAGCAATGGCGAAAATGAACGAAAACTTATGGAGTCTCATAGGAGTCCCCGCGCCTTCCATGCTTGATTTAATGACCGCTGAATACCTTCCGCAACCTGCGGGTTCATCCCGATTGTATTCCTCGACCGGTTCTTCCGTTCAAGGGTGTAGCCTTTCTGCCAACGCCACCTAAAGGGTCTACACTCCGCTCTCAACATGATTCTTAAAGAATAGCGGCCACTGGAGACACCTACGCTGCAAGTGCCCTGACCCCAGGAATCTTAGTGAAACCAGCCAGGGGCGTTGTCAGAGCCCTGGCTGGTCCCGGTTATGGTTATTGACCAAGGGCGAAATGTCCGCGGCGATTCTGCTGCCAGCAGGCTTCGTTTTGCTCGGTGCACACCGGCTTTTCCTTGCCGTAACTGATGGTCTTAACGGATCCGTCCGGAATGCCGAGGTTTACCAGTGCCTGCTTGACGGCGCTAGCGCGGTTCTCGCCGAGCGCCAGGTTATATTCGGTGGACCCGCGCTCGTCGCAATGTCCCTCGACGGTGAAGCGCATGTTCGGGTGACTCTTGAGAAACGCCGCGTCGGCTTGCAAGGTCGACTGATTGGCCGACGTCAGTTGGTAGCTGTCGTAATCGAAGTAGATGTCCTTGACGCTGCGCGCAAACAACTCCTGATCGCTCAGCGTGGTGGCGGCACTTACCGGTGGAGGCGGGGGCGCGGTGACAGTTACGCGCGCGGTTGCATCCTGGCTTCCACCCTCACCCTTTGCGGTCATCCGATACGTGGTTGAAGTAGTTGGCGTTACCAACTGCGATCCCGACGGGCCCACCTTGCCGATCCCCTCCAGTGTGACCTCGGTGGCGTCCTGCGTCGTCCACGTTAACGTGCTCGATTCACCAGCCTGAATCGTCGCCGGATTTGCGGTTAACGACGCCGTGGGCGCAGCCGCCGGAGGCGGCGGTGGCGGAGGCGGAGCGGGCGCAACCTTCTTATTGCAAGCGGCGACCGTCATGATTCCTGCCAGAGCCAACACGACAAAAAACCACTTCATGCTACGTTGATTCACCACATCCTCCATGCGAGAGAACTCGCGTTGAAGCGTCCGATACCCTCGGGTAGCGCGCGCTTCAGTAAAACCAAAGCGGGCAAAGAGCGAACAATCGCCCCTTGCAAGACAACCCAACCTGCTCAAGCAAAAGCCGAGCACAAAAGGTTGGACTAACGGGCTGGGGCCATGGTTCCCGACAGACGCGGTCTTTGCGGCTGTTGGGGGTGTCCATCAGTGTGAACCCCAGTTAGGCTGAGAATTCGTTCCACTGGTTGTCAACTGCCGTTGTTGGCTTCCGTCGGCAAGCATCGTCCATATCTGTTCAGAACCGCTGCGGTTCGACTGGAACACGATATGCCTGCCATCGGGAGCCCACGACGGAAAATCATTGCGTCGACTATCATGCGTCAACTGTACCCACTTATGACTGGCGACGTCCATGATGTAAATATCATCACCACCCGGCGCGCCCGGGCCGTAGTGACGAATCCATGAAAACAGCAGGAACTGTCCATTCGGCGACCATGATGGCGACACCGCATAGCCGGTGTCCGTAACCCGCTGCACATTCGATCCGTCCGAATCCATGACGTAGATTTGTGGCAGGCCGGTCCGGCCGCTCACAAACGCGATCTGAACACCGGTCTTGGGATTCCACACGGGGGAAACGTCTGGTCCCTTCACCGCCGTCAGCCGTTTCAGGCTCCCGCCATTGGCGTCACAAGTGTAGATCTCCGGAGCGCCGGCGCGCGAAGAAGAAAACGCCAGCTTGGTCCCGTCGCCCGACCACGCCGGAGACAAATTTCCCCCGCCAAAAACAGGAAATGAGACGAGCCGGTTGAGATCGTTGGAGTACATCAGGATATTCCAGTTGCCGTGAAAGATGCCCGCGAGCGCAACGCGAGAACCATCAGGCGACGCGTGAGGCGATAGCGCGATAGACCTCAGGTGCGTCAACTGCTGCTGGTTGGCTCCATCATAATCCATGGACCAGATTTCTTTGTTGCCGCTGCGAGTGCTGACAAAATAAATGCGGCTTTCAGCAATGCCCGGCAGGCCTCCGCCGAGGCGGAGAATGATTTCATCGGCGAAGCGGTGAGCGATGATGCGCGCGCTCTGTACCGACGCGGTTTCGTTGTACTGTTTACCAAGCACCTGTGGCGACTGCTGGTTCTTGACGTCGAACAGCCAGCCCTGTACGAGCACCCGGCCGCCGCTGACGCCTAGATTGCCAAACGCAACCATACCCGCATTCGGGGGCGGACTACCCCAGGCGTCAAACTTGATCGTCGCCGGCGCGCTGAATGAGCCAATCGGATAGAAGCTCTTGGAGACCATATCGAAAATGCCGGCTTGCTGGAGGTCGCCCCAGAGCGTGTCGTTGAAGGTTTTCACCAGTTCGCCGGCTTGAGGGTCCGCCGATGCGGGAACAAAGTCAGGAACAGCAAGCCGTACTTTTTCCATGCCCAGCCCAGTACCGGTGCGAATCCAGTCTTGCGCGGTTGCGGTTGCAGCCGCCATCAGCAGCAAAACGGCCACTATGGCAAATCTTCTAATCATCTTTATCGTCGGGTGCAATTTCACCTCACAGATTCAAACGATTCCGCTCGTCTACTGGCCCCGAACCGGCGGATCGAACCAGAACTCGACCGCTACACGGTTCCCGGAATATTCCGGCGGCAAAGGACCGAAGGTATCGATGCGTTGTAGAGCGCGCAGCGCGGATTGATCGAGCGATGGAATGCCGCTGGACTGTTCGATTCGGATATTGGCCGGAGCTCCGGGGCGAGTGATCTCAAAATAAATGTAGACTCGCCGCGTGGTCGACAGGCTCGGATCGATTTCATACTTCATCCAATTCTCAGAGACCTTTCGTCGAACCGCATCAACGTACCATCCGAAGCGCGTGCCGAAGTCGCCGCCAGCGCCGTTGAATCCGAATCCGCCCTTGGCGCCTGCCGCGCTGAACGTTCCATACGGGCCGCTCACCGGCCCGCCCTGCCCAAAGGGAACAACATTGGAAACCTTGGCTACCTCGCGCGGCTGTTCGTGCGTGGGCGTAACAGGTGGCTGCTTCGACGGTTTGATCTTCGTCTTGGCGTTGCGGTCGGGAATCGGAATCGCCGTCTTGTCTTTTTCTTCCGGCTTGGGCACCGACTGCGTCACGCCCTTGGACTCGTTTGCCAGCACATTCTCCGGTTTAGCCTGCGGATTAGCGGGTAACGGAACGGTGGTAACCAGCGTTGCGCTCATAGCGTTGCCGGTGCCGTCGCCTGAGTTTCCCCAACTGCCGCCCGATCTGCCCGCAAAGAACGCGGCATAGAAGAAGATTGAACCAAACAGCGCCACGTGCAGCACCGCCGAGATTGTCAGCGGTCTCCGCCAAGCTTCGCGCTCTTCGAAGATGTCAGCGTTTGCCGCCATTTTCACTCAAGGGTTGGGTCACAATGCTTACGTTGCTGATACCGGACGACTTGACAGCATCCATCACGGTTGCAAAAGCGCCGAAGGGGACATTTTCGTCCGCACGAACAAAAATCGACTGGCCTTGCGGATCGCGAATCTTCTGTCGGAGCTTGCTGCCGATTTCATTGATATTGACCGGGTCATTACCGAGATAGACGCGCTGCTGCTTATCGATGGTGATCACCAGCCGCTCTTCGGTGATTTCTTTCACTGTCCGGGTCTTGGGCACCGCAACTTCGATTCCGGATTGCAGGATGGGAGCGGTCACCATGAAAATGATCAACAGCACCAGCACGACATCGACAAACGGAGTGATGTTGATCTCAGAAAGCGACGTTTGGGTGCGTCCCTGTTGGTTGGTGAAAGCCATCTAACGCTGCTCCACGTAGCTTGTCGGCTGTGCCTGGGACGCCGCCTGCGCGCGCTCGACCGTGTTCAGCAACTCCAGACTGAAGTCGTCCATGCGCGCACCAAATTGCCGGATTTCCTGCATGAAGAAATTGTAGGCGATCACCGCGGGAATGGCCGCAAACAGCCCGGCTGCGGTGGTGATGAGCGCCTCCGAGATGCCGGGAGCGACCGCGCGCAAGGTTGCCGCGCCGGAGGTGCCGAGCCCATGGAAGGCGTCAATAATGCCCCATACGGTGCCAAAGAGTCCGATGAACGGCGTCACCGCGCCAGTCGTGGCCATCCACGGAAGACGCCGCTCCAGGCGCGTCAGCTCCTCGGAAGCCGCAATCTGCATGGCCCGTTGAACGGCGACGATGCGAGTTCCGCCTGCCTGCCGCCGCAGCTCCTCGAAAGCTGCCTCGAAAACTGGAACCAGCGGGCTGGGCTTGAATTGCTCCGAGACCGCCGCTATCTCCTGCATGCGTCCGCTCTTGCGGAAGGCACGCAGAAACCTCGAACTCTGCACGTTGGCGCGCCGGAACGTGCCCCACTTGGCGGCGATAATCGCCCAGGAGAAGAGGCTGAATACCAGAAGAATGACCAATACCAGTTTGGCGACAAATCCGGTCTGTTGAACTAGATCGGTGATCTCGCCGCCAATTGCAAATGCCGTGAAACAGATTCGGTCCATTTTTACTCGACTTTTGAGGTTTGCAACGAGCGCAAATATCATTATAGACACCCGCAGAGATGCTGAGTTTCAGAAATTCCCACAGAAGTACCTCTGGAGTAGACATCCGAGGGTACCTGCCGTATAACGTGAGCAAAGCTCGAAGGAATCCCGAGTCCCGACAAGCCCGCTGTAAGGGTTGTTGGGGTAAAAGAAATTCGTGTTATGCTTCGCTCGTTCATCTCTGCGAGTGCGAGTAAGGAGTCCACGGGGACGCCGCTCGCGGTCCATCGAGTAAATTCGCGATTGTGCAGGACTGCCGGTGCTGATCGAGCTCAGAGTTGAGAATTATGCAGTGATCGATTCGGTGGTGGTTCCGTTCGGCGCGGGACTGAATCTGCTGACCGGCGAGACTGGCGCCGGCAAGTCGATTCTGATCGACGCGCTTTCGCTGCTGCTTGGTGAAAAGGCGTCTAGCGATATCGTTCGCCACGGAACCGAGAGGGCGGTCGTATCGGCGGTTTTCGAGGCCGCCTTCGAACCGGTGGCCAAAGTGCTCGAGGCCAACGGCATCGATGGCGAGGAGGCGCAGATCATCGTTCGCCGTGAAATCGCCGCCAACGGCAAAAGCCGCGTATTTATCAATAACCAGCCCGCCACGGTAGCCGTTCTCAAGCAGCTTGCTCCGCACTTGGCCATCATCCACGCGCAAAACGAATCGGTGCTCGCCTTCGATCCTCCAGCGCGACTCGCGCTTCTCGATTCCGCCGCCGGACTCGAGTCCGAGCCGGTGGGGAGCGCTTATCAGGAGTGGCTCGACGTGCAGCAGCGCATTGGCGAACTCGAGCGCGACGAGCAGGACAGGTTGCGGATGCTCGATCTGTGGAATTTCCAGGCCAAGGAAATTGAAGCTGTGCGGCCCGAGCCCGGAGAGGACCAGAAACTCGAAGCCGAGAAGCGCGTGCTGGCCAACGCAGAACGGCTATTTCAGGCGGCGATGGCAGGTTACGACGCTCTATATGAAGGTGCCACGTCCGCGATTTCCAGCCTGCACGCCGCTATGAAGCAGATAGAGGAGCTGGCCCGCTTTGATCCTAAGTTCCAGCAGTCGCTGGGCGAGCTGGATTCGGCGCGGATCACGGTGGAAGACCTCGCCGAAACGCTTCGTGGCTATGCCCAGGGGATTGACGCTTCGCCCGAGCGATTGGCCGAGGTCGAGGACCGCTTGGCGGCTTTAGACCGCCTGCGCCGAAAATATGGGAAATCGATCGACGATGTGCTCGTCTATGGCGAGGATATCCGCTCGAAGATTAATCAGATGGAAAACAAAGACCAGCTTCTGCGCGACCTGAAGCGGGAACTGGCGGCCAAAGCATCCGGTTATCTCGATTTGGCCCGAGGACTTTCCCGCAAGCGCTTCGCGGCTGCCCGCAAACTGGAGAGAACTGTCGAGGCTGAGATCAATGACCTTGCGATGAAGGCGCGTTTCCAGATCGAGGTGAGCGGCTCCGATGAGCAAGAGTACTGGACCGCCGCCGGTTTTGATCTGGTGCGATACCTGATCTCGGCAAATCCCGGCGAACCACTTGGGCCGGTCGAGGAAATCGCCTCGGGTGGCGAGCTTTCGCGCGTGATGCTGGCGCTCAAAGCCAGCGTCGAGGCCAGCGCCATCGCGCCAGCTGGAAACGGCCGCAAGGGGAAAGATCAGGTGCGGCAACGAACCCTGGTTTTCGACGAAATCGATTCCGGCATCGGTGGCCGTGCGGCGGAGGCGGTCGGCAGGAAGCTGAAGGCGCTAGCGCAAAGCAAGCAAGTGCTTTGCGTCACTCATCTGCCGCAGATTGCGTCCTTTGCCGATCAGCACTTCCTGATCGAAAAGCGGGAAAGCGCGGGCCGCGCTCAGACAAAAATTCGCCAACTGACCGCCGAGGAAAGAAAGCAGGAGATCGCCCGCATGTTGAGCGGAGCCAAAATCACCGAAGCCTCCCTGAAGAATGCTGAACAGATGCTGAAAGTGAACGCCTGATCGCTCGCAAGTGTCGTCTTTTCAATTACGTCGATTCCATTCCGGAACTCACTGGAACACTGCTACAATAATCAGAAGATACTCCGCTCTGAATCGGATACGGGCTGTCCTTGTGACGGCTTATGGCGGGCAAATCGCTGTTCGCTGTGAGAATCATACTGGAGGATGCTAATTCCATCGCTTTCTATGCGTTACGTTCGCAAAAGGGAGACGGAAACGGCTAGGCTGTAAACTAAGAGGACGCGGGGCGGAGCTGTTGGGGGTGCGCGCGTTGCGGTTGTCGGCTTGGCTCCCGAACCGGCGGTTGAGATCATCATGAGTGCAAACACCGATGCCAAAACTTTATTTTTGTTGAAGCCGCGCGGTTTCTGCGCCGGCGTCGTGCGAGCCATTGATATTGTGCGCATCGCCCTGGAGACCTTTGGTCCTCCCATTTACGTGCGTAAGGAGATCGTTCACAACCGCTACGTGGTGGAGGAGTTGCAGGCCAAAGGAGCGGTTTTCGTCGACGATGTCAGCGAAGTTCCACTGGGCGAGAGGGTGATCTACAGCGCCCATGGCGTTGCGCCGCAGGTGCGCGAAGCAAGTCGCGAACGCAAGCTTCGGGTCATCGACGCTACTTGCCCGCTGGTGACGAAGGTTCACGTCGAGGCAGTCAGGTTCGCGCGTGATGGTTATTCGCTGATTCTGATCGGTCACCTCAATCACGACGAGATCATCGGAACCCTGGGCGAAGCCCCGCAGGTGACCTCGGTGGTCAACAGCGTCGAGCAAGTCAAGGTGCTGAAGGTTCCTGATCCGGACAGGGTTGCTTACCTGACGCAGACGACGCTCAGCCTGGACGAAGCCAGGGATATCATCGTCGCCCTTAAAGAGCGTTTTCCAAACATTAAGGGACCGCAAGCGCAGGATATTTGTTACGCCACGGAAAACCGCCAGGTCGCGGTGAAAGACGTCGCCTGCAATTCCGATCTCGTGCTGGTTGTGGGTTCGCCAAACAGCTCGAATTCAAACCGGCTGGTCGAGGTGGCAAGAAATCTGGGTACCAGCGCCCATCTGATCGATACATATCGTGACATCGATCAGGAATGGCTCGAAGGCGTGAGGACGATCGCCCTGACGGCGGGTGCCTCCGCACCCGAGGTCCTGGTGCAAGAGGCGATTGATTTTCTCATGCAGCATGGGTTCTCCAAGCTGGAAGAGATCGAATTAATGCCCGAGAACGTGCGTTTTGCGCTACCGCCGGAAATCGTTGAGGCCATTGGTGCGGCACCGGCCCTGCAGCCCAACGTGGGCGAATAAGAAAGTATGGAAATCGTTCCGCAATCGGCGAGTATGCATTTCGGCAGGATAGATGGGATAAGAGACCGTCTGCGATCAGCGATCCAGGCGGCTCGCGACTATCTGTTCTCGACGCAGGATGCTGAGGGCTACTGGTGCGGGGAACTGGAAGCCGACACTACCCTGGAATCGGATTACATCTTCCTGCATACGCTGCTTGGCACCCGCAACGAAGTGCGTTTCCAAAAGACAATTCGCGAGATCGCCCGTCACCAGAACGAGGATGGTGGTTGGCCCATCTACCAAGGCGGTCCTTCAAATATCAGTGCCTCGGTTAAGGCCTATTTCGCCTTTAAGCTCTGCGGATACGGCGTGGATGAACCTGCGCTGGTCAAGGCCCGTACTTACATCCTGAAGCACGGGGGCGTTCCGGCGGTTAACACCTTCACTAAGATTTATCTTTGCGCGCTCGGCCAGTACGACTATGACGCCGTGCCTGCAATTCCGCCCGAGATCGTGCTGTTCCCGAACTGGTTTTGGTTCAACATCTACGAGATATCGTCGTGGTCGCGTGCCATCCTCATTCCGCTCTCGATCTGCTACGCCAAAAAGCCGTTTCGCAAGATCGCACCAGAGCAGGGCATTGACGAGTTGTTCCCGAATGGCAGGCTCAAGTCGCAGCTACGGCTCAAGTGGGACGACAAGCTGATCAGTTGGCGTAACTTCTTCCTGGTTTTGGACCGCGTGACACACATGTTTGAAAGTGTCCACGTGCGCCCGTTGCGCTGGTTGGCTTTGCGGGCAGCAGAAAAATGGATGCTTGCGAGGCTCGAGATGAGCGACGGCCTGGGAGCGATCTACCCGGGAATTCTCAACTCGATCATTGCTTTGCGCTGCTTGGGGTACTCGTTAGACGATCCCCAGGTGATTCGCGCCATCGACGAGTTCGAAAAACTTGGCATCGAGGAAGAAGACACATTCCGCATGCAGCCTTGCATGTCTCCGGTTTGGGACACGGCTTACGCCCTGTTCGCCCTCGGCGAAAGCGGAGTAAGCAGCGAGGACCCACGCATGGTGGGTGCTGCCGAGTGGATCTTGAAAAAGCAGATTCGCAACAAGGGCGACTGGTCGATCAAAAACCCAAAGACCCCGCCGGGTGGTTGGTACTTCGAGTTTAACAATGAGTTTTACCCTGATGTCGATGATTCCGCGATGGTTATGCTTGGATTGAGTCACGTTAATACGCCCAATCAGCGCTACCAGTCGGAATCCATAAAGCGCGCCATCGACTGGGTGCTTTCCATGCAGTGCAAGAATGGCGGTTGGGCCTCTTTCGACAAGGACAACAATCGCATGGTGTTCCAATACGTGCCCTTCGCCGACCACAATGCCATGCTCGATCCGGCGACGGTGGATATTACAGGGAGGGTGCTGGAATGTCTTGCAACGTACGGCTTTACGTTGGAAGACAAACCGGTAAAGCGGGCCATCCAGTTTATTCGCGCGCAACAGGAGCCGGATGGCTCGTGGTTCGGCCGCTGGGGCGTGAACTACATTTACGGAACCATGTGCGTGCTGCGTGGCTTGGACGCACTCGGATTCGATAACCATGAAGCAATGGTGCAGCAGGCCGCTGAGTGGATCCGGATGATGCAGAACCCGGATGGCGGTTGGGGCGAACGCTGCGATTCGTACGACGACCCGAATAGTAAGGGAACCGGTCCGAGCACTTGCTCCCAAACAGCGTGGGCTGTCCTCGGTTTGATGGCTGCGGGAGACTTCCACAGTGACTCGGTCGCGCACGGCATTGCATACCTGCTTGGAGAGCAAAAGGCGAACGGTTCGTGGTTCGAAGTGCCGTACACGGGCACGGGCTTTCCGCGTGTATTTTATCTGAAGTATCACATGTATTTTCAGTATTTTCCGTTGCTTGCCCTAACGCAATACGCGAAGTTTACGGCGTCCGGGGATGGAGTTCTGGAAGAAGCTGAAGCGGACGCTTAGCAGGGTTTCCCGACCTGTCAGGCACCGTTGAAATGAGTTGGAAGGATTTTGGACAAACAATGCGTCATCCGCTAAGACTTCAATTTGACATGGCGAAATACATCATCCGGCAGAAGGCCAAGGGGGTGAAGCGTTTCCCCCTGGTGATGATGTTGGAACCGTTGCATGCGTGCAATTTAACCTGTACCGGCTGTGGGCGCATCCGTGAATACGAGGACACAATCAAGGAAGTGGTGCCCATGGAGAAGTGCCTGGCGGCGGCGGACGAGTGCGGCGCTCCCATGGTTGCCATTTGCGGCGGTGAACCGCTGCTCTACAAGGACATCGGCAACCTCACTCGTAAGCTGCTAGAGCAGAAGAAACATGTCATCGTTTGTACGAACGGCATGTTCATCTCCAAGAAGATTGGAGAATTCACGCCTGATCTTCGCTTTCTCTGGAACGTCCATCTTGACGGGCTGAAGAAATCGCATGATTTAGCGGTTGAACGCGAGGGCGTCTTCGACCAAGCCGTGGAGGGAATCAAACTGGCCAAGTCCAAAGGCTTCCGGGTGATGACCAACACTACCGTCTACGAAGAGACGGACATGAACGAGGTAGAGGCGTTGCTGGAGTACCTCAGGGGACTCGGAGTGGATTCCCACGTCGTCTCTCCCGGCTATTCGTATTCGTCGGTGCACACCAAGGAAATCTTCCTGGATCGCAGGGCGATCCGCGAAAAGTTCAAGGATATCAAGCGGTTGGCAAGGAAATATCCGATTGCCGATTCGCCTATTTACTTGGAATTCTTAGCGGGCAGCCGCGAGCTTTCGTGTACGGCATGGGGCAATCCGACCTACAACACGAAGGGCTGGAAGGGGCCGTGCTATCTGATCACCGATCAGCATCATGAGACGTTCGATGGACTGATCAACAACACGCCATGGCAGCGGTACGGGCACGGCCGCGATCCACGCTGCGAGGACTGCCTCGTGCACTCCGGTTACGAGGCCAGCGCGGCCACAGCCAGCGGATTTACCGACACCTGGAAACTGCTCGCCTGGTCACTCTTCAGCTAACCCCTGGGAGGCGAGACTGCCATGGGGCTGGCGCGCGAAGTTAAAGTTTGTATTCAGCAAATTGATCGATTTGGCTGATATGAAAGCATTTGTTACCGGAGCAACGGGCTTTGTCGGAAGTCATGTGGCACGCCTGCTGGGCGAGCAGGGCGCGGACTTGCGTTTGCTGGTCCGGCCCGGCAGTCGGCGAGATAACGTTGAAAACCTCAATGCCGAGCTCGTTACCGGTGATTTAACGGACGCCGATTCGCTGCGCAGGGGAATGCAAGGATGCGATGTGGTTTTCCACGTTGCGGCCGACTATCGGTTGTGGACGCGCGATCCGAAGCCCATGTATGCGGCCAACGTGGGCGGCACCGAGCAGGTGATTCGCAGCGCGCAAGCCGCCGGCATTCGCCGCATTGTGTATACCAGCAGCGTAGCGACCGTGGGATTCCACCATGAGCCGCAGGCGGTCGACGAGCAGTCGCTGGTCGGTGAAAGCGACATGATCGGCCACTACAAACGCTCCAAGTTTATGGCCGAACAAGTAGCTGTCAAACTGGCCAAGAAGGGCGCTCCGGTAGTCGTGGTCAATCCCAGCACGCCGATCGGAGAGCAAGATATCAAGCCGACACCGACCGGCCGCATCGTGGTCGATTTTCTGAACAAGAAGTTTCCTGCTTACGTCGAGACGGGATTGAATCTGGTGGATGTCGTCGACGTGGCGCGGGGGCACTTGTTGGCCTGCGAACTGGGCCGCATCGGCGAGCGCTACATTCTGGGCGGTGAGAATCTTACGTTGAAGCAGATTCTCGATACCTTGGGTTCGATCACAGGCTTGCCATCGCCTTCTATCAAGTTGCCGTACGCGGTGGCGTACGTCAGCGGGGTTTTCGATACGTTTTTCACCGGCGTTCTGATGAATCGCGAACCCCGGGTCACGCTTGATTCCGTGCGCATGGGACGGAAGATGATGTGGGTCTCCTCCGCCAAGGCGGAAAGAGAACTGGGGTATAGGGCTGGTCCGGTGCGCGAGGCGCTGCGGCGGGCAGCGGAATGGTTCGCAGAACATGGTTACGCCGCTGAGTACCGGCAGGCCTGTGAGTTGGCATGAGCGAGCAGATAAAGACCGCATTCATCGTTGCAATGCAGAGAGAAGTTCAACCTTTGCTTAAAGAATGCGAGACGATGACGGTGGACGATTTTTTGAGCGTCCAGGACTCGGCGAACACGCTCCGTCATCCGCAATCGGTTTATCAGTGCGAGAACGGCATTGTGGTCTGCTCGGGGCCGGGCTATAAGAACGCTGCGAGTGCGGCCGGACAGGCCATCGACCGGTTTTCTCCCGAGATAGTGGTCTCCATCGGGTTTGCCGGTGCGCTTGCGCCAGGGATGAAAGTTGGTGACATTTTCGTACCGCGGCATATTGTTTCCGAGCGTACCGGGTCCGCGTTCACATCGCCACATGGCAAGGGTTCGCTGGTGACGGCCGATACGGTTGCGGGCGAAGATCGCAAGCGCGTTCTTTTCGCACGTTTCCATGCCCAGGCCGTGGACATGGAAGCTGCCGCCGTGGCTGCGGTTGCGGCCTCACGAAATTGCGAATTTCTGGCGCTGAAGGTCATTTCCGACGAACTGGACACCCGGATCGACTTTATCGAGCCTTTCATCAAGCCTGAGGGCTTCCGGATCGGAGCTTTTCTGGCGCACCTCTCGGTTCGTCCATGGTTGTGGCCGACGGTTTTTTGTTTGCAACGGGATAGTTGCCGCGCGGCGAAGAATCTTTGTGGCGCGATTCGGGTTTTAATTACTCAGGGGCGAGGTGCGCTGGAAATGCTCTATGGCAACCCTCCGGCGGTGGAAGCAGAATTGAAAGGGAGCAACTAAAGGGTTTCGATGCAGCTTGGTACTCACATTTCTTCATCTTCTTCCTTGCAGGCGCCAAGGAATATCCCTACAAGAATGCAGGCGGTCGTTTATCGCGGTAAAAACGACGTCAGGCTGGAAACCGTGCCGGTGCCGGAAATCGGGCCGGGCGAGCTACTGGTTCGGGTACACACCTGTGGTATCTGCGGAACGGACCTGAAAAAGATCGCCACCGGCTCTCATTCCGCTCCGCGCATTTTTGGTCACGAAACTGCCGGACAGGTGGTTGCGGCAGGAGACGGAGTAAAGGAGTTTAGGGCCGGTGACCGGGTGGTGGTCTTCCATCATATTCCCTGTGGCCAGTGCTATTACTGCCGGCATAAGGTATTTGCCCAATGCGAGATCTATAAGAAGGTGGGAGCGACCGCCGGATTCGATCCCAGCGGCGGCGGATTCTCCGAGTATGTGCGGGTCATGGACTGGATTGTACGCACGGGGGGAGTGGTCCTCATTCCGGAGGGGGTGTCCTACGAGCAGGCGTCCTTCATCGAACCGGTAAATACCTGCTGGAAGGGTGTTGATTCGATGGCGCTCCGGCCCGGGGACACCGTGCTGGTGATGGGGCAGGGACCGATTGGGATCATTCTCGCGATGTTGGCCACGCGGACCGGTGCACGTGTGATTACTTCCGATTTGTTTCCCCAGAGGCTTACAATAGCCCAGAGTTTCGGGTTGACATGTAATATTGACGCTTCCAGAGTTGACACGGTCGAACGAATCCGGGAAATGACCGAAGGGCGAGGAGCGGATGCTGTGATCCTCGCTGTTGGAGTTAACACTCTGATCGGGCCTGCGATGGATTGCGCCCGTCCAGGCGGAAAGATCATGCTGTTTGCGCAGACCCAGCATGGCACAGCCACGATTGATCCCGCGGCTGTTTGCGTCGACGAGAAGACATTGATTGGTTCCTACAGCGCCTCGGTCGATTTGCAGGAGCAGGCAGCACGTTTTGTGTTGAGCCGTGAAATGAATCTGGAGGCGCTCTATAGCCATCGCTTTCCTTTGAGTGGAGCGATTGAGGCTTTGAATTTGGCGGCCCACCCTCAGCCGGCGACGATGAAAATTGCCATTCAGCCGGGTAGCACGTGGGAAGGAATTGCAGAGTGAATGGACAGATGACAGCCGCTGTCCTCTACGGTAAAGAGGACATAAAAATTGAGCGGGTACCGATTCCGGCCGTCGGTGAAGGTGAAGTACTGATCAAGGTGCAGGTGGCGCTCACCTGCGGTACCGATCTCAAGGTCTACCAGCGCGGATATCACGCCCGGATGATCGTTCCACCCGCGCTGTTCGGGCACGAACTGGCGGGCATCGTTCAGGAGACGGGCGCGTATGTGCGCGGCTTCCGCAAGGGAATGCGGGTGGTGGCGCTGAATTCCGCGCCCTGCCAGCAGTGCTTCTACTGCTCGAAACACCAGGAAAACCTCTGCGAAGACCTGCTGTTCAACAACGGCGCGTATGCAGAATACATTCGCATCCCCAAGCGGATCGTCGAGGCGAACTTGCTGGCGATCCCGGACGACGTGACGTTCGAGGAAGCGGCGTTGACCGAACCGCTGGCCTGTGTGCTTCGTGGACTGCACGAGACGGGCGTCGAAATCGGCGACACGGTTACCGTCATCGGCGCCGGCACTATCGGGTTGATGTTCATCCATGTGGCCAAGCTGATCGGCTGCAACGTGATTGCAGTAGTCAAGCGCGATGAGCAGGTCGCGGCGGCGAAGAAGGCCGGGGCTCACGACGTGATACAGATTACGAAGGTCTCCGATCCGGTCGAGGCGGTGCGCGCGGTAACACCCACGCGCCGTGGCTCCGACGTCGCGATCGAGTGTGTTGGCCGTCCAGAGGCGTGGGAGTGGGCTATTGACATGGTTCGCAAGGGCGGGACGGTGAATCTGTTCGGTGGCTGCGCCAGCGGAACCAAGGTCCAGCTCGACACGCAGCGCCTGCACTATTCGGAGATTACGCTGAAGGCGACCTTCCACCATACCCCGGAGTCTGTACGGCGAGCCTTTGCCCTGATCGCGGAACGCAAAATCAAGAGCGCTGACTACATTACTGGGGAGGCTCCGCTCTCAAGGTTGCAGCAGGTGTTGCGGCACATGTTGAACCGCAACGGGCAGATCAAGACGGCAATTATTCCCGGGCACTGAGCCAATCGCCCCAGCGAGCTAGTCTCGCCGGGGGTCCCGCGGTCGGAGTTAACAGATGGACGGTTCGGCGAGTGCGCGTTATCCGAAGAATCGATCCATGGACGATCTGCTTTCGCAAGGCTGGGAGCGTCTGCCTGCCGCTTATCGGATCCCGCCTCAGGCTCCCGAGATTGCCGAGGCACGCGCTTACTGCGCGCGGCTGGCGCGAGGACACTACGAAAACTTTTCGGTCGCGAGCTGGTTCCTGCCCAAGCGGCTGCATCAGCACTTTTTCAATGTTTACGCCTATTGCCGAATCTCTGATGATCTAGGCGACGAGGTAGGCGACACAGAGATCGCCCTGGCGCTGCTCGACCGCTGGGAAGAAGAACTGGGCGCAATGTATCGCGGGCTGGACGATCTGCCGTCGCCGGGGACCTGTGGCGGCGAGGGTGGCCCGAAGCATCCGGTTTTCATTGCGCTGGCCGAAACGGTTCGGGAGTTTGGCATCCCCCAGCATGAGTTTTCCAATCTGCTGACGGCGTTCCGCCAGGACCAGACCGTCTCCCGCTACGAGAGCTTCGCCGATCTGCTCGGGTATTGCCGAAATTCCGCCAACCCGGTGGGCCATCTGGTGCTGTATCTATGCGGCCATGCCGATCCCGACCGCCAGCAACTTTCCGATTACACGTGCACGGCATTGCAACTGGCGAACTTCTGGCAGGATGTCGCAGTAGATTTCCAGAAGGGTCGCATTTACATTCCACTGGAAGACATGCGCCGGTTCGGCGTAGCCGAAGAGGTGATAACCGAGGGCAAAGCGACGGTCGGCTTCCTGGACCTAATGCGCTATGAAGTGGCGCGGGCGCGCGAATGGTTTGCCCGTGGCCTTCCGCTGGAGGGCAAGGTGAGTGGGGAACTCGCGCTCGATATCGAGCTGTTTACGCGCGGCGGCCAGGCAATTTTGAGTGCGATTGAGAACCAGGGCTATGACGTGCTGAGGAGCCGTCCGACGATTTCGAAGTCCCGCAAGTTGGCACTGCTGGGCCGGGCGCTGCTGCGCCGCGTGGTGGGACCGCGATGAGTGCCTTACGCCAAGCCGAGCGCACTGACGCGACCCGCGTCGCACAGCATCATCCGTTGCAGCTTCACACGGCATACGGTATTTGCCGGCACGTAGCACGGACAGCGGCCAAGAACTTCTACTACGGATTCATGGTGCTGCCGCGGCGCAAGCGCAACGCCTTGTCGGCGGTGTATGCCTTCATGCGTCATGCCGACGACATCTGCGATGACCCCGGGATGACGCTTCCAGAGCGCCGGGTGAAATTGCACGATTGGCTGGAAGGCTATCATCGAGTGGCGGAAGGAGAGCCGACCGACGATCCGGTTTTTTTGGCTCTGCGTGATTCGCAGCAGCAGTTTGGCATACCTATCGAACTGCTCGACATGCTGGTGCACGGAACCGGCATGGATCTCCAGGACCTCCCTACCAAACCATCCGGGGAATCAAGCGTAGAGCCCGTGGTTGCGTACCAGAGCTTCAGCGAGTTGTACGAGTACTGCTATCACGTGGCCTCGGTTGTGGGCCTGGTTTGCATTCGCATCTTCGGATACCGCGACCGCGACGCCGAGCCGCTGGCCGAACACGTCGGCATTGCCTTCCAGTTGACAAATATCCTGCGCGACATCAAGGAAGATGCGCAGATGGGGCGGATCTATCTGCCGCAGGAGGACTTGGCGCGGTACGGAATCACCGCGGAGGAGCTGGCCAGCGGGGCGGACCTGGTGCGGCTGCGTCCGCTGCTGCAAATGGAAGCGCAGCGGGCACGCGAGTTTTACGCGGCAGCCGAGCAATTGCTTCCGTTGATCGATGACGACGCCCAACCGGCGCTTTGGGCGCTGGTGGAGATCTACCGGCGGTTGCTGGAGAGAATCGAGCAGCGCAACTATGATGTCTTCAGCGAGCGCATCCGGCTCAGCGTGGCCGAGAAGCTAGGCGTGCTGTGCAGGGGATGGGTACGCCGCCTCACGTGACCTTCAAGCCAGAACAACACGGGCAGCCCGGAAAACCTGAATTGGGACTTCCATCCCAGCGCTTCAAAAGCGGAAGCGCCGGGGACCCCGCTCGGAGCCCGCAAGCCACAAAGGCGACCGTGGGCATCATCGGTGGCGGATTGGCGGGTCTGGCGGCCGGTTGCGCCCTCTCACAAGCCGGTTACAAAGTTACGCTCTTCGAGCGCCGGCCTTATTTGGGTGGCCGGGCTTCCTCTTACGTGCATCCAGGCACAGGCGAAGTAATCGATAATTGCCAGCACGTACTGCTCGGCTGCTGCACCAACCTGCTCGACCTGTACCGGCGGCTGGGGGTGGAAGACCGCATCCGCTGGTACGATAGCCTGACGTACATAGAGCCGGGAGGCAGCCGGGGAATTCTCGAGGCCTCGGGTTTACCCGCGCCGCTGCACGCTTTGCCCGCATTCTTCAAGTTTCCGCTGCTCTCTATGCGCGACAAGCTTTCGATTGCGCTCGGAATGCTGTCGCTGATCGAGGGCATCCCCGCCGACGACGGAAGCTCTTTCCTGCAATGGCTTAAGCGGCACGGACAAACGGAACGCGCCGTCAGTCGTTTCTGGTCGCCGGTGCTGGTCAGTGCTCTGAACGAAGAGTTGGGCGATGTTTCCATTCACTATGGCGCGATGGTATTTCGCGACGCATTCCTCAAGTCGGCGCAGGCCGGGCGCTTGGGCCTTCCCTCGGTTCCGCTTTCGCAGCTCTATGGGGTTGCGGCGGATTACATTGGCGCGCGCGGCGGTGAGGTAGTGCTACGGGCATCCGTCGAGAGTCTGGGCGCGACCAATCAACGTGCCTGGGTTGCGGTTCGCGGCAACCCCTCGATCGCCTCAGATGACGGCGGCGCGAGCGCGGAGCAAGCGGTTGCGGCTTTGCCAGGTGAAAGACGCGAGTTCGATTATCTGATCTCCGCCGTACCTTTCCAGGCGCTGGCAAAACTCATGCCGCCGGCAATGCAATCCGATGCCCTGCGGGAGGACCTGGCGCAACTGCGAACGTCACCGATCACGGGAATTCATTTCTGGTTCGACCGTGAAGTGACGGAGTTGAATCATGCCGTCCTGCTCGACCGCACGATTCAATGGATGTTTCAGAAGTCGAAAATTCTTGAGGGACGAATCCCGGCGGCAGATACGCAGCCGTCTGGCAGCTACCTGGAACTGGTTGTCAGCTCGTCGAAAACGCTGGTCGAGAAGTCACGGCAAGAGGTGCTGGACTTGGCGCTGAGGGAATTAGGCGAGTTTTTTCCGGCGGTAAAGTCGGCGCGCGTGCTCAAGGCAACGGTGATCAAAGAGGTCCACGCGACGTTTACGCCGGCCCCGGGAGCCGACCGCTATCGCCCGCCGCAGCGAGGGCCGTGGCCGCGAATCCTCCTCAGCGGCGACTGGACGGCAACGGGCTGGCCCTCGACGATGGAAGGAGCGGTGCGCGCCGGTTACGCCGCAGCCGAAGCCCTGACGGCAGCACACGGCGAACCCGAACATTTCCTGATGCCCGATCTGCCGGCACAGGGATTGATGCGGCTGTTCGGATCGCGCTCCGGCGGATAAGATCCGTTTCACGAACGGGCGATCAATGGGAGATCAGCAAAACCCCGGCTGCTACAAAGAGGGCGGCAAACCAGCGCCGGCGGTCAACGTCTTCTTTGAGAAAGATTCGCGCGGCAACCGCGTTGGTGACGAACGTGAGTGAGGCTGCCGCGGGAGCTACCAGGCTCACATCAGCCCAGGACAGTCCGACAAGCAGGCTGAAAAACGCTATGGCCATGAAGAACACCGCACACATAAACGTCGTGCTGCCGAGTACCCGGGCGACCACTGCAAAGATACCTTTTTTCTGACGCAAGTGGCCGAGATCGCCGATTTGCCGCATGGCCTTGGCCAGCAGGATGTCACCCGCGGTGGAAGCGAAAACCACCATAGCGATTGCGGACCAAGTGTATAGCGTGGATAGCGGCCTCACTTGTTTGCCTCCACAAATCCCGGTTTGGTCAGTTCAGGCACCGGTTGCGCCACCTCTACCACGTGCTCAGTGTGCGACGGACCTCGAGCAACGAATCCCACTCCGGCCACGATCAGCATGATCCCGCACCACCGTTGCACGCTGATGCGCTCATGCAGCAGGGTATAGGCGAGCAATGTCATTACCACATAGCTGAAGGAGGTTGCCGGCAAGACGAATGTAAGGTCGGCCCACGAGAGCGATGTCATGTAAGATGCGAAAAAAATCAGCAGAAAACAAACGCCGAGCAATATCCAGAAGTTCCCGAGTGCGGAGAAGACGCTGCCCAGATTCTTTAGATGAATCTCGCCGACCTGCTTCATGCCGCGAGAGAGCATGACATCGCCGGCTGAACTGAACAGCACTACCGACAGCAACACCAAACACTTACGAAAATTCAAAGCAACCCTCTCGCCGATATCTTCAATTATTGTAGCTGAAACTGGAAGATGTTGATCCACCAAGAAGGGCCTTGATTCTTTGTTTCTTAAGCCTTGCAAACCGCTTTTGCCGCAAGCGAACAGCCGCTCGATGAGAGCGGGTTTCGCCCGCTCAATACCGCTTATACCTCAGCCGTCTTGGCATCCGATTCTGGCGTCTGCCGCTGCTGCGCGCGGGCTTCTTTTACGGCTCTGTTGCGAGCGGCGCGAAGTTTCAGGAAGTCCTTTGCTTCCTTGTAGAGTCGCCGGCGCTCGTCGCCTTTCCAGATCGCCTTGAAAACAATGGGGACCCATACCTTCGGACGGAAATAATATTCGTCGTAGAAGCGATGGATCATCTCCATGATGTAATCGGCGGGCAATCCGGGGTACTCGATATGCGCCAATTGATGTCCGCCGGAGTCGACCATCTGCTGCTGGTTGGTGATAAATCCCTTCGCCTTGGCGTAATCGTACAGTTCCGTGCCCGGATACGCGTGAGCGATTGAAACCTGAATGGTTTCGACGTTGAGTTCCTTGGCAAAATCGATGGTTTTGCGAATGGTCGCTTTCGTTTCACCGGGAAGGCCGAGGATGAAATCGCCATGAATCGCGAGCCCGAGCTTTTTGCAATCCTTGGCGAATTGGAGTGCCCGCTCGATGGTGGCGCCCTTTTTGATGTTCTTGAGGATTTGCTGATCACCCGATTCGAAGCCGACGATAAGCAACCGGCAACCTGCATCCTTCATGGCCCGCAGGGTTTCAAAGTCAGTCGTAACCCGCGAAGTGCACGACCACGTCAAATGGAGCGGCTTCAACGCGGCGCAAAGCTCGATGGTGCGAGCCTTCTGGATGTTGAACGTGTCGTCATCGAAAAAGAACTCCTTGACGTTGGGCCAGTACTCCTTGGCTTTCGCCATCTCCGCGGCGACGTTCTGCGCTGAGCGCTTGCGCCATGGATGTCCGCTTAAGGTCTGCGGCCAGAGGCAGAAGGTGCACTGTGCAGGGCATCCGCGGCTGGTGTAAAGCGCAACGTACGGGTGCATTAAAAAGGGCACATTGTAGCGGGTTACATCCAGGTCGCGCTTATAAACGTCGGTAACGTTCGGCAGAGCATCCAGGTCGGCCAGGGCCGGACGGTCGGGATTATGAACGACGCCGCCATCCTGGCGATACGAGGCGCCGAGTATCTCTTCCAATGGCTTGCCATTGGCAAATTCCACCACCGCGCACTCAAATTCCCGCCGGACTATGAAGTCGATGGCATGCCCGTCGCGAAGCGATTGCTCGGGCAAGGTGGTAACTGGTGGACCGACAAACGCGATCTTGAGCCCCGGATTAGCGGCCTTCATTGCCGCCGCGAGCTTGCAGTCACCGACGAAACCCGGGGTGGAAGTGAACAGCACGAGGAACTCATATTCCTTGCCGATCTCGATCGTTTGCTCGGCGCTAATGTGATGCGACGGAGCATCGAGCAAGCGTGAACCTTCCAACATTCCGGCCGGATAGGCCAGCCAGACGGGGTACCAGTAGGATTCAACTTCGCGGGTTGCGGGCCAACGCGAGCCGGCGCCTCCATCGAAATTTTCAAAGGACGGAGGGTTTAGTAATAGTGTCTTTAGGGGCATCATCCGTGCCTATCATATTAACATCCGGGTGCTGGGTTAAACGATTGAAATCGAAACGGAAAGCAAAGAATCAAGGGCGAATGGCGTCTTTTAGGGGCCGAATGGGAAGTGGGTGGAGACACTGCCATTCTGCTATATTTTGAAAACGAGCTAATACAGAGCTAACACTGATGATCAGCAGCGAAACCTGGGGAGTGGCCGTCGATGCCTTGCGCGCTAACAAGGTCAAGGCTGCATTGACTATGTTGGGCGTCATGATCGGCAGCGCCTGCATTGTGCTGGTCGTGACGATTGCGCTGATCGGCAAGAATTACGTCATCGCCCAGATCGAAGGTGTCGGCTCGAACATCGTCTATGCCAACTACCTTGGCGGGGGCACCCGCACGGTTGCCGACGAACTCTCCATTGGTGACATGAACGCCGCGCGTGAACTCCCGCACGTGGTGGAAGTGGCAGGCACTCACGACTCCACCAGCTCCAACGTCGTGGTAAATGGAAAAGAGAAACCGGTCGTCCTGATCGGTGTTACCCAAGGATTTCAAAAAATTCGCAACCTGCTTATCCTGAAGGGCCGGTTTTTTGATGACGTCGATATGCAAACCGCCGCAAAAGCGTGCCTGATCACGCAGGACTTGGCGAAGCAGTACCACCAGGACATGATTGGCAAGGACATCCGTGTCGGGGAACTCCGACTGACCGTGATCGCCGTCTTCCGGGAGCGCGTGGCCACCTTTGGCCAGTCTGAGATTGCTTCGGAATCAGTGCTGATTCCATTCCAGTTGATGAAGACCTACCGAGGCGAGGACTACGTGCGCACGCTGTATACGCAGGCGGACTCTTCGGAAAACGTTCCTCTAGTCACGGACGAAGTACAGCACTTGCTGCAAGCAAGGCACCGCACGGGCGTGGTCTACACGGTGCAGAATCTTTCGTCCATTCTCGAAGCGGCTCACAAGATCTCCATTGCATTGACAGCAGTCTTGTTGATGGTTGGGTTCGTTGCGCTGGTTGTCAGTGGCGTCGGAATCATGAACATCATGCTGGTGACGGTCACGGAGCGCACGCGGGAAATAGGGGTGCGGAAAGCGGTGGGCGCCAAGCGTAGCGAGATCCTTTACCAATTCCTGATTGAAGCGTTTCTGATCAGCGGCATAGGAGCAGTGGTCGGAATCCTGATCGCTGTCGGCGTCAAAATCGTCGTCGAGCCGTTGCTCCCGGCCGAGTACAACATGCGGATTCCGATCTCGCTTGCCTCGATTGTGGTTTCCTTCGTTGTATCGTGTGGCACCGGCGTGTTGTTTGGCTATTTGCCCGCGAACCGGGCGTCCAAGTTGCAGCCTACAGAATCGCTTCACGAGTAAGTTTCGTCTGCACCGGAAGTGCGCCGCCCGGGATTGTTTCCCGGCCTGCCTGGCTCACCGCTTTTCCAGCGCCCAGCCTTCGAGATCGCCGGTTTGCCCCATGAGTTGCATGGTTGCGCGCGAAAGCTGCAACTGAGAATCAAGATAGGATGAATACCGGTTGCTGGAGTCGACGCGTGCATTCTCCTGGTCGCGGGAGTTAGCCTGGCCGGAGGCAAGTTGGGCGCGGACCGCGTCGATTCCCGCCTGTGCCACCTCATATTCCAACCGCGCCACATCGCTTGCAGCGGCAAGCTGCCGCAAACTGCGCTGCATCTGCAATGTGTTCTCGGCGACTTTGTCGCTCGCCATCTGCGCTTCCTGTCTGGCCCGCAGCAGGTCGGCGGCCGCGGCATTTGCCTTGGCGTGCTGGGCGAAATCGGTCAGTGGGAAGCGGATGGACAAGCCAATGGCGAAACTATTCGGCCTGAAAGTCTTGTAGTACTGCGCGTAATTGTTGATTGTGCTGCTGAGCCGCTCATACTGGCTGGCAATATCGATCGACGGATACAGAACACGGGCTTCCCCGCGGGCTCGCAATTCGGCGGTGACAACCTTCTTTCGGGCTAATTGCACCGCGGGATTATTTTGCGCGGCACGTTCAGGAAGATCTTCGTCCTGTTCGATCTTGGGAGGCGCGGGGATGGAGTCGCTGACGGTGTCGATCGACTCGCCGGGCAGGCCGGTGAGGCGGGCGAGTCGGCGGCGGGCGACGTCAGCGGTAGCTTGCGCCTCGGCAACGCGCACATTTACTCTGGCGATGTTGAGCTGGGCTTTCTTCAGGTCGAGTTGACTGTCGAGACCCTCTTTCAGTCGTTGCGTGGTAATGAATTCGGTGCGGCTGGCCGCTTGCTCCGCTTCG
>JBEKQP010000008.1:0-36239 GCA_049519595.1 Candidatus Korobacteraceae bacterium
CGCCATCTGTCTTTTCCTCAACCAGCTTCAGGCCAGCAGCGCGACTACGGAGGATTTGCTCTTGTCTGGATTTCCGGGCAATGGCGGCACTAGCATCCTTGCCAACCGACTGCCGGATACGTTTTGCTCCCTCACGCCATTCAATGTAGTAGGCACCTTTGGGATGCCGTTCCTCATTACCGTCAATGAGAACAAAATCAGGTTTAACACGGCCATTGGCGGCTACAACGGCGGGGTAGTAACGGAGTCCAGCGGGGGTTTTCACCCGTTTGGTGAGTTTTACGGAGGAATTCATGCTGATACCTTGGATGCGGGAAAGCCCGTTTAGGTATCAGCTACGGTATCACCAATCTCTAAATTATTGATAATAAAAGTGCTGGCGGAGAGGGGGGGATTCGAACCCCCGGTACAGCTTTTGACCGTACAACGGTTTAGCAAACCGCCGCCTTCAGCCACTCGGCCACCTCTCCGGCGGGCAGTTTCATTAGCTTATCATATGCCCATCGATTCTGCAGCTAGCCAAACGCACTGTCCCAAGGCATCAACATCCGCCTCCATCACCTCTAGCACCGCCGGATCAAAGTTCTCGATGCAGCGTCTGGCCTACCGCTCGCTAATGCCGGTCAGTTGCTTTTAGCCTCAGCTCCCAAGCAAGTTGTCCAAATTGACCCAAATGAGACAATGAACTTTTACTCGCGATGATTCTCGCTGTGTTGAACTTGACATTCGGGCTGGCGTGACTCAGACTGCTTTCGCATAATCCATATGAGACTTACGTCTCACATAGTAGGACGTGAGCAAAGAGGCAACGAGCATGCAGGCACAATTTCCCCTTGAGAAAATGGTTTTTCGCAAAACCAATCAAAAGAGCGGACGCAACATCAGTGTCACCCCCAGCAACAGCACCAACAAGCATCTGTCCTATGGCCGCATCATTTTGAATGCTTCCGTTCCGTCGGTTCGGTTTGCCAACGGCAACCAGGAGACCGGCCTGCTTTGCATGGCGGGCAGCGCTACGGTGAGCGTTGATGGCAGACCGTTTCAATTGGGGCAGTACGACGGCATTTACATTCCGCGCGATAGCCAGATTGAAGTGACAAACAAGGCAGATGTGGATTTGGTTGAGCTCTCCTCGGATGTGGAGAACCGTTATCCTTTGCAGTTCATTCCCTATGCGGAAACCTCCAAGGATCCGACGCGGAAGTTCGACGCCGGCACTCCCGGCCAGGCACGCCATCTTAATATTGTTTTCGGAAAGAACGTCGAAGCCGGACGCCTGGTCGCGGGCTTTACTTTTTCGGAGCCGGGCAACTGGACGAGTTGGCCGCCTCACGAACACACCGCGATTCTTGAAGAAATGTATATCTATTTCGATATGCCGGCGCCGGCCTTCGGGTTGCAGTTGGTCTACGACAACACGGAGTATCCGGAAATGGTAGTTCCGGTGCGCGACGGTGACGCGGTACTGATGCCCAGTGGCTATCACCCCAACGTCTCCGTTCCCGGGCACAGGATCTGCTTCATCTGGGCGATGGCCGCGCATCGTGAAAAAGTTGACCGACAGTTCGGTCTGGTCAATGTGCAACCGGGCTTTAATCAAGGCGGTTCAGGGTTGGAAGCCAGCCGCAAATAACACAGAGGATAAAGAATGATTTTGGACGCGCTGAAGCTAACTGGGAAAAATGCGCTCGTAACCGGTGCACAGCAAGGTCTGGGCGCCGGCATTGCCGTGGCTCTGGCTGAAGCGGGCGCGAATGTAATGGTGCATGGGCTGGAGTCCGAAAAAACCGAGATCACTCGGGAAGCCGTCTGCAAAGCTGGTGGGCAGGCTTTTTCGGTGTTGGGCGATGTTGCGGACCCAAAGGTCTGTGAGCGGATGGTCGAGAGCACGGTGGAGCGGCTGGGTTCGATCGACATTCTGGTGAACAATGCCGGAATCATCCGGCGCGCACCGGCGGCGGAGTTCTCGCTCACGGACTGGAATGATGTGATCGAGATCAATCTGAACAGCATTTTCCGGCTCTGTCAGCTCGCGGGGCGGAGGATGCTGGCCCAGGGCAGCGGGAAGATTATCAACATCGCGTCCTTGCTTTCCTTCCAGGGCGGTGTCTTCGTTCCGGCTTATGCCGCGGCCAAGGGCGGGGTCGCGCAATTGACCAAGGCATTGGCCAACGAATGGGCGCCGAAAGGAGTGAATGTCAACGCAATCGCTCCTGGTTACATGGCAACAGACAATACCGCCGCGCTTCGTGCGGACCCGCAGCGCAGCCGGCAGATTCTCGAGCGCATTCCCGCCGGGCGATGGGGAACGCCGCAGGATATCGGCGGCACGGCGGTGTTTCTTGCTGCGCCTGCGAGCGACTACATTAACGGCCACGTACTGGTTGTCGACGGCGGTTGGATGGGGCGGTGACCGGGCGCTTGCGGTTCGCGCAGGCGGCCAAAAGGCCTGCAAACGAGAGCGCATCGGCAAAGCAGTGCGTCTTTGCTGGTAACGCGCGTGGAGTCTGACAAAGCATCTCTTTTTGTAGAGTCAGCAGTAGCAATGGCAGTTCTTATTCATCCTCGGGGAACTAAGAGGGAGGAGAAGTAATGTTCAAGTTAACGGAGTTGTTGGTTCTTGCCATGCTTACGGTCGTAACCTGCATTGCTGTCTCGGCGCAAACAACTACCGCGCCTGCGGCGACTGCTTTCGACAAGGCCAAGGTCGACCAGGCCATGACTTCCGGCACCGTTCTCTACGACGGCAAGACGTTTCGAGTGCAGATGGGCAAACGAGCCGAACCCGGCCAGGTTGAGTTCCACGCAAAGGATACAGATGTCTTTTACATTGTTTCGGGCTCAGCTACGTTTGTTACCGGCGGCACGATGGTAGGAGGAAAACCCACTGGCCCCGGTGAGATCCGCGGCACCTCGATCACGGGCGGTGTGACACATAAGCTTGCCGCAGGCGACGTCATCGTGATCCCTGATAGCGTCAATCATTGGTGGAAGGAAATTCATAAACCAGTGGTTTATTTCACAATGAAGGAAGTCACGGGAAAATAGGAGATCAGTATTTGCTGTACTAAATCTGTAAAAACTCTGTCATTCATCAACGCAAAGAAACGAGGAAATGGTATGTCACAGGCTAACTCGAATTTCGCCCGGCGCGCTGTTCTTGCTGTGATTTGCGCCGTTTTAATTACACTTACTCTCGCCTCGCCGTTGCAGGCCGCTGAGCCTACCGGCGCGGCCGCCGAAGTCGCCAAAAATGCTGAAGCATTGCGGGCCGCCATGGTGGCTGGAGACGAGAAGCAGCTCAACGCTCTGACCGACGATCATCTGACCTATGGGCATTCCCACGGGATGCTTCAGGATAAGACTGCGTACGTCAAATTCCTGGTTGGTCCGAAGGCGCCAGGCAAATTCAAATGGATCAAGATCACCGATCAGACGATCGTCGTCGTCGGCCACGGCCGCGTCGCGCTCCTCCGTCACCATTTTGACGCCGAAAATGAAGAACCAGACGGCAAGATCACCAAAGCCCACATCATGGCTCTTCAGGTGTGGACAAAGGAAAAAGGGAGCTGGAAGCTAGTGGCCCGGCAAGCCTGCCCCCTCTAATGATGTTTGGTGCGGGTAACCGCGCCCATGCCATACAAGCGGGCTCTTGTTGCTGGGCCGTTTGAGTTCGAGAGTTAATCGCACCATTCGGCCCAGTCGTTCTCTCGAGTTTCGTCTCGGAAGTAGAGTGAGAGGACAAACAAGGCGTGCTTACGTTATTGAGCGTCAAACTGTAGCGTCCTCCACCGCAATCCGTATCAGGTGCCACACGAGGTAGGAATTAATGGAGACGAAAGAGACAAAAGAGACAAACTCATCTCTTTATCGAGTGCAGGTCCTGGACCGTGCTTTCGCCATCATTGATGCCCTGGCTGAAACGCGCGAAGACGCCAGCCTGGCGGAAATTGCCGCCATCGTGAAGATGCATAAGAGCACGGTGCACCGCCTGATGATGAACCTGGAGAGGCATCGACTGGTTGACCGGGACCAGACCGGGCATTACCGGCTTGGAATGAAGCTGTACGATCTCGGCATCAGGGCGTTTTCGCGCTTCGATATTCGCCACCGTGCCCGGCCGCACCTTGAAAAATTGATGTGCAACACGGAAGAGACAGTCCACCTTTGCATCCTCGACGACGGCGAGATGCTCTATGTTGACAAGTTCGAACCCAGGCGCAGCATCCTCATGTCTTCGACCGTGGGACGCCGCAATGCCGTGCATTGCACGGCGGTGGGGAAGGCCATCTTGGCCGTGCTTCCCGAAGCGGCTGTGGATCAGATTATTTCCCAGCGCGGGCTGCGGCGTTTCACCGCTAAGACACTGACGACACCCGCGGATTTGAAATCCGAACTGCGGGAGATCCGCCATCGCGGATACGCCATCGACGACGAAGAAAATGAAGAAGGCGTCCGTTGTATCGGGGCGATGGTGAGAGATTATTCCGGGCGTCCGGCAGCCGCCATTAGTGTCTCCGCGCCATCGTTTCGCATGTCTCGCGAGAAACTTCGGGTGCTGGCGCCCCTGGTTTGCGAAGCCGCTCGGGCGGTATCGCTGGAATGGGGATATCGGCAGGTTGAACGCGAAAAAGTTTCGCGCGGCTCGCAGGGATAGAATTGGTGGATACCGCGGATGAAGCAGGGGCGGCTTCACCGCCTGCGGAAAAATTCTTCGACGTGTCATCCTGAGGTCGCAAAGCTTTTCCGCGGCCGAAGGATCTGCTTCGTATTTCAGAAGAGCAGATCCTTCGCTTCTCCCATGCGCAACTGCGGTGCCTGACGTCAACCCCGGCTTGCGCCGGATGACACCTTACGAGTGATGGCGGGAGCGTTACGACGACCCGCGCTGCGCAATTTAGACCGGATTCGCGGAAGGTGTGACCGGTAAAGTAGCCGGGCTCTCGGGGTCCCCGGCAAACGCCGCATTTGCGTTTGCTGGGGTGACTTTCAGCCCGGCGATGATCGTGTTGGATACACTGACTCTGAATCTGCACTAGTTTGAGCGGAGGCATCGTGAAAAAGTTTTTGGACGAAGATTTCCTTCTGCAATCTGCTGCGGCACGCAACCTGTATCACAGCTATGCGGAGCATGAACCGATTCTTGATTATCACTGCCATATTCCACCGAAGGACATTGCGGAAAACCGCCGGTTCAACGACCTGTTCGAAATCTGGCTGGAGGGTGATCACTACAAGTGGCGTGCCATGCGTGCCAACGGTGTTGAAGAGCGCCTCTGCACTGGCGATGCTCCGCCGTTTGAGAAGTTTATGGCGTGGGCGCGCACCGTTCCTTCCACGCTCCGCAATCCCTTGTATCACTGGACTCACCTCGAGCTGAAGCGATACTTCGGTATCGACCGCCTGCTGAATGAATCCACCGCAAAACGGATCTGGGAAGAGGCCAATGCCCAACTCGCAACCGACGACCTCCGGGTGCACGGCATCTTGAAGAAGTTCAACGTGAAAGCGCTTTGCACCACCGACGACCCCACCGACGATCTCCGCTACCACAAGCAGATTGCCGCCTCGGGATTGCCTACCCGCGTGTTTCCCGCTTTCCGCCCAGACAAGGCGCTCAACGTCCACCTTCCCGAGCAATTCAATGGCTGGGTTGCCAAGCTGGCCGAGGCGAGCAACACGGATATCAGAAACTTCAAGGCTTTTCTCGACGCCGTCCGGCAGCGCCACGAATTCTTTCACCAGATGGGCGCGCGGCTCTCCGATCACGGTTTGGACCGCTGCTACGCAGATCTCTGTACGGAGGCTGCGGCTGCGGCAATCTTCGACAGGGCCCGCTCCGGCAAAGCAGCCACTGCCGAAGAACAGTCGCAATTCGCCTCTTACATGATGTTGTATTTCGGTCATCTTGATGCTGCCGGCGGATGGACGAAGCAGTTGCATCTTGGGGCTCGCCGCAACAATAACCTCCGCATGTTCAAGGCGCTCGGCAGCGACACCGGCTTCGACTCGATTGGCGACTGGCCGCAGGTGGAAGCGCTTGGCATTTACCTCGGTCGTCTCGCCGCCGATGGCGCTCTGCCGAAGGTCATTGTCTATAACGTGAATCCCACTGATAACTACGCGTTTGCAACCATGGTCGGCAACTTCGCGGAAGATTCTGTTCCCGGCAAAATGCAATTTGGCAGCGGCTGGTGGTATCTCGATCAGAAAGAAGGCATCGAGTGGCAGTTAAACACTCTCTCGAATGTGGGACTGCTGTCGCGCTTTGTCGGCATGATTACCGATTCACGTTCATTCATGTCTTACCCGCGGCATGAGTACTTCCGCCGAGTGCTGTGCAACCTGCTGGGGAAAGATCTCGAGAATGGCGAATTGCCCGACGACATGGAACTGATCGGAAAAATGATTCGGAATATCTGCTTCAACAATGCCAAGGAGTTTTTTGCGCTGGACATGAAAGCCGCAGCCGGAGGATAGCGCGGTTCAGCCATAGCGTCCCAGAAGTTCGCGTAACAATTCTTGATGTGTCATTCTGAGCGAGCATAGCGAGCGAAGAATCCATGTATTTAATTCGCAATACATAGATCCTTCGCTTCGCTCAGGATGACACTCTTACGAGTTCTTCAGCAGCCTGCTAGGACGGTTGCCCGATTGGTTTAGCGCCAACACCTGGTCACTCCAGCGGCAGTTCCATGTAACTCGTTCCCGGCTGCGGATTGTGGTAATAGGGTGGAATCTCGTGGAAGCCGAGCGCCAGATATAGGCGGTTGGCCTCCATCATCTGCGTCGGAATCGTGTCCAGCCGCATTTGCCTGTAGCCAATCAGCTTGGCCTCGGCGATGAGGCGCTCGGCCAACTGTCGGCCTATGCCGCGGCCCTTATGTTCGGGCCGCACGTAGAGGCGCTTCATCTCGCACGCGTGCTGATCGAGAGGCCGCAGCGCACCGCATCCAGCAGCGGCGCCATCGACAAAAGCAAGTAGCAACCGGCCAGCCGGAAGAGCGTATTTGCCCGGCAGTGTGGCCAGCTCTTCGTCAAAGTTCTGGAAGCATAGCGGAAAACTCAGCGAAGCGCCATATTGCTGGAACAACTCGCGCGCCTGTGCGATGTCGCCCGGCGACTCGGCAATTCGAATGGTGACTGATGCGGAACCTTTCATCGGCGTGAAACTCCCGGCCAAGAAGTTTAAAAATTAGTGTACCGCCTTCGCCACGGCTTCGAGGACTGAATGACAGGTTCGCCGCAGTTGCGAACCGACGTGACAATCTATGCATTTCACTGAGCGCGATCGCAAGGTCGGGGAGAGCACACCGCTCTAATCTGCGGCGGTCCGACTATCGCCGCCACCGCCCGCACTGAGATACGCTCCGAGCAAGAGCAAGCCCAGCGCCGCGCCTTGTGTCCAATGAGGCCGCGCCCGGCCGAAGATGAGCAGTAGTCCGGTTGAGAGCAGAGGCGCGGCATAGCTCGCCATTCCAAGCACGACGATGTCACCGTGCTTCGTACCCCTATCCCAACACCAGAATGCCGTCCCAACCGGGCCGGTAGCCATGGCAACGATTGCCGCCCATTGGCCTGGCGTGGGCGTTACCCAAGTCTCGCCCGTCAGGTGTATGACCGCGCCGAGCGCACCGACAGCAAGGCAGGAGCCCGCCATCGCACTGCTGGAAACTGAACCAAAGCGCCGGTTCAAAACCGAATACGCCGCCCACGTGATCGCTGCACCCAAGGCAGCGAGATAGCCGGCGATGTACTTCGGCTGCAATGCGAATGATTGCCCACGGGTCACCACCAGAGCTGCTCCGGCCAAGCCCAGCAAGGTGCCAGCCCACTGCCGTGCATGCACGCGAACGCCCGGCAGCAGCCCCGCGAATACGACAATCAAAAGCGGCCAGAGATAGTTGACCAAATTGACTTCGACCGCAGGGGCGCGGCCGAAAGCGATGAAATAGAGCGCATGGTACCCCCCCAACGCCGCAATGGTGAGGACCGCAGCGCTGGGAGGTTGACGTAGGGCTGTGATCCCAGCCCCACCGGGTCTCAACAGCCAGGCACAGCCCAACCCTCCGGCTAAACTGAACGTGAGTGCCAGCAACTGGAAAGGTGGAATACCGGCTGCGGCCGTAGTTAATACAGCCAGCGCGGCCCAAAGGCCAATAGCCGAAAAACCAAACAGCGTTGCGCGTCGACGATCGTCCATGCACGCCAAACAGGGGCCCAGAACCGATTTAGCTTGTCAGCATCTTCACGAGTCGGTAGAGAAACTCACGCCCGTCGTAGAGTTCCTTCTGCCCGATGCGTTCATCGAGTCCGTGGACGCCATTGTTTGGAACGGTAAACATTCCCGTAATGCCATACATGGGGATGCCCACACTTCGCGTCCAGCGCATGTCGGTAACTGCCGTACTCATATAGGGCACGACTGGAATTCCGGGCCACATTTGCACACTTACCTGCTCGACCGCACCCATGATTTCATGGCCAATGGGCGAAGCCGGAGCGGGCACCGACTTATTGGTGACGCGCAGCGTTACTTTCGGACCCGCAAGCTCTCTCAGTTTCTGCTCGACTGCTCCCGCACTTTCACCCGGCAGAATGCGGCAGTTCAAAGTTGCCTTGGCACGTTGCGGCAAGGCGTTTTCGGCGTGCCCGGCCTGCAACATGGTTGCTATACAGGTCGTACGTATCATTCCCACTAAATCGGGCCTGGCGGAAATGCGCTCGACCGCAGCTTGATTGTGCTGGTCCTGAGTAATGGTGCGCATGTCGTCGGCAACCTGGCCGGTGGTAAGCGCCGCACGCCGCGTGAAATAGACTCGCACTGCTTCCGTCAAATTCACCGGGAATTCGTATTGCGCAATGCGATTGAGTGCATCCGTGAGTTCGTAGATAGCGTTTTGCCGGCTGGGCCTGGATGAGTGGCCGCCCGGGTTGGTGGTCTCCAATTCAACGGTCATGAACTGCTTCTCGGAAACTTCCACTGTATGGATGACCGGTTTGCCATCCTCCAGCACGCCTCCCCCGCCTTCGCTCAGCCCGTAAGCCGCCTCGATAAGCTCGCGTTTGTTATGGAGTAACCACGCTGCGCCATTCTCCGGCACGTCGATTCTCTCTTCATCGGCGGTGAGCGCGACAATAATGTCGCGATCTGGTTTGTAACCTTCCCGCTTCAACTGTGAAACGATGGATACGATGGAAGCCGCCAGTGCCTTGCAATCGATAGAGCCACGGGCTGTGAAATAGCCGTCGTTTTCTTGCAGCTTGAAGGGATCGGTTTTCCAATCCTCGCGTTTTGCTTCAACCACATCCAAATGTGCAAGCAGGAGAATCGGTTGTTTCTCTCCCGTCCCCTTAAAACGCAGCACGAGATTACCCTTGCGCGGAAAGGGTTCGAATATCTGGATATCCTCGGCGGTGAATCCAGCCTCCATGAAGCGCTTCTGCATGGCACGTGCGGCTTGCGTATTATCGCCAACCGAGTGAGTCGTGTTGATTTCGACCAGTTCTTTATAGATGTCATGAAACAGCTTCTGCTCGGCGCTAGAGTCCGCCGCATAGACAGCCACGCTACAGGCCAGAACAACGATACCGGCAACCACCGTCCTAAAACTCGCCATGCGATTCGTCCTTAAGCGGGAATTTCCTCTTCCAGTTCGGAGTTGCGCGTAATTGTACCGCTTGCGAGCGATTTAGCAAGATTTAGCCCGCGTCTGAGAACGGAAAGCGGAGTGAGGCCGTGTCGTTTTGGGGTGCGTCGCGTAGTCGAGAGCTTGCCTCGTCGATTTTGCGGGCGAGCCGGGTCCCTTTACCGTTGGGGCAAATCTGATTACAAAGCAGGCCCCGGACGGGCTGGCCACCCGACTCGTCGAAGAACAAGACTATGACTCGTTATTCAGCTTTCGGTGCAGCTACAACTTCGGCTTTCTTCGCGCCCGGCCCTTTCTTGGCTGTAGCTTTCTTCTGAGCTGCCCAGCGTGCTCTCTGCGCTTCCGCAATCTTTTTTCTGGCGGCCGCACTCATCCGGCGACGCCCACGCGATGGTTTCGGAGCAGGTTTTGCTGCCGTCTTGCGCCTCGCTGCCCACCGTGCCTTCATCAAAGCCGACAGGCGTTTGCGTCCAGCAGGAGTCAGGCCACGCTTGCCTGGCGGCTTCGGAGCGGCTTTGGCAGTTGTGGCAGGACGTCCGCGAGAAACGGAAGCACTTGTGCTTTGCAGTCCCTCAAGAGCGGCGATAGCTCGGGCAATGTGGTTACGTTGTCCTGTCAGGTCGGCAATAATTTTGCGAATTTCCATGTGTTCTCCTAGCGCGATTCCAAAGTCGGTATACCTATATATCATGCCAGACGTGGAAACCCGGCTACCTCGCGAGGCCAAGGTCTCGGCGACGGGTGTTTTTGCCGTCGCTGAGTTGGGGATATACCTTCCACAAATCTGACTAGCGCGGCGATAGTAACAATAGGGTGCCAAAGGAGCAAATCGTACGGAAGTACCCAGCTGGCTTCATTCCTCCTATTCGTCACTTTGCGCCTGCAAGCCTCTACTGATTGGCAAGCCTACTCCCGCCGAAACTCATGACTCAAAACCCGACCTTTTCCCGTCCTTTCAGCGCCAAAGTCTCTCGCGCATCGTCCGCTGTTGCCACCTCGCGCCCGAGCCCCTCGATAATCTGCCGCGCATGAGACACCTGCTCGGCGCTGCTTTGGGCTAGCTTTCCGGCGCCAATCCATAAGCTATCCTCGAGCCCCACCCTGACGTTGGCGCCCATAGCTGCGGCAATCGCGGCGATGGGTAACTGGCTGCGGCCGGCGCCCAGAACTGACCAGCAATAATCCTTGCCGAACAGCCGATCGGCCGTGCGCTTCATGTGCAAAACGTCTTCGGGATGAGTTCCGATGCCACCCATGATGCCGAAGACCGACTGCACAAAGAATGGCGGCTTCACCACCCCGCGATTGACGAAATAGGCCAGATTGTAGAGATGCCCGATGTCATAGCACTCGAATTCAAAGCGTGTTTCCGTCTCCGCGCACGCCCGCAGGGCGAACTCGATGTCCTTGAAGGTGTTTCGAAAGATCAGGTCCCGGGTGCCCTCCAGGTACTCCGGCTCCCATGAGTGCTTGAACTCCTTAAAGCGCTGAAGCATGGGGAACAGTCCGAAGTTAATCGACCCCATGTTGAGCGAAGCCAGCTCCGGCTTTAACTTCATGGCGGGCCCAATGCGTTCCTCGATCCGCATGGTGGGTGCGCCGCCGCTCGTCAGGTTGATAACTACGTCCACCGTTTTCTTGATCTGGCGCACAAATGGCAAAAACATGTCGGGATTCTGCGTGGGCTGGCCTGTCTGCGGATCGCGCGCGTGCAGGTGAACGATGGCTGCCCCGGCACGCGCTGCCGCAATGGCGGACTCGGCGATCTCTTCTGCTGTGACGGGCAGATATGGCGACATAGACGGCGTGTGGATTGCCCCAGTAATGGCACAGCTGATAATGGCTTTATTGCTCTTAGAAGACATGGATCATCCTTCCTTAGGTCTTACGATGCCCCTCTGTTCGCCGCTTTGCGGGTGAGCCGGAAGCCGCGCTGACAGCACTGAAGTCCGGCTTCACCCACCGACGCCGTTGAACCCTGTCTGAAATGAGTTGTGCAGCAGCTGGCTAGACCGGATTCGCGGAAGGTGTGTCCGGTAAAGTAGCCGGGCTCTCGGGGTCCCCGGCAAACGCCGCATTTGCGTTTGCTGGGATGACTCTCAGCCCGGCGATGATCGTGCCGGATACACTGACTCTGAATCTGCGCTAGGGGCGGGAGTTCAATCCCGCCCCGTCTTCCTTCCAGCTCTTTAGAACGCGATCGTGACAGCGATCCCGACGCCGGGGTGCGCGCGATCGTACAGGTAGTAGCCATCGTCGGTGTAATCAATATATGTATCGTCGGTTTCGTACCAGTTCGGAGGCCAGGTGTCGGGCCACGGATCAACGAACGTTACCCAATAGCCATCGTACTGGAATCGCGGATACCCGCCCACAAAGACCAGCGGCAGCCGGCTGATCCGGAAGAAGTGGTTGCCCCCGAAATAGAGTCTGAAGCGGTCTTCAGGAACCCGGTAGCCGTTATAGCCACCGCGCTGACGCCAGGTGCGGTGTTCGCTCTCCCACGACTTGGCGCGAGACTGGACGAAACCGCTGCGCACCTGCCCCTGATGCTGTGGAACGCCGCTGGGGTGGACGCCGCCATAGGTGGGCTCAGTGGGCCGGACGCCGCCGTGATAAGTGCCGCCGGAGCTTGTTCGCGGTGGCGGCGCTGGTTTGTGAGCCGGTGGCGCCGGCCTTTGAGCTGGCTGCTGATGCTGTGGCTGTGCGGGTTTCTCCGTCTTATGTTGTTCCTGTTGCGGTTTGCCCTGCTCTTTTTGCTCATGTTGTGCGTAGGCGGGAACAATGGCCCCGAGGAGCAAAAATAGGGCCGCCGCGCTGATAGTTGATTTCATCGGCATACGTCTCTCCTTTTGAAAATAGGCGGGATTTTCTTTTGGAATCAAAAATGGGAAATATTGCACTTGGATTGATCTTCCGGTGCCGGGTGCCATTAGCAGTTTTCAGGTGACGATTCCCATCAATCACGCTCTCGAACAGTATCTTAGTCCAGTTCCAGTTGTGTGTACGGGTGCCCAATCTACGATCTAGAATACGCCTTCGAGGTTGCCCTCTGACAAGCCCAGCGGTTCAGCAGACACCCTCTTCGGGCGCTCCCGAATGAAACTCAAGCGGAAACACGCCGTTCACCGGGGCTCGGGCACCAACAAATATACGCCGGGCCTTGAAAAACCGCTTAAAGTACTGTTGCAGCATTCGCCGTCTCGTGCGAAGGTAGCAAGGGAGCATTTATTTTTAGAGAGCAGAGGAGGATGTGTTCAATGGCAACGATGACAAAGACGCAGCTGGTTAAGTTGATGGCCGGCAAGCTCGAGCTCACCAACAAGCAGGCAGCAACCTTTCTGGAGACTCTGTCCGACGTCGCAGTCGCAGAGGCAAAGAAGAATGGCGTATTTGTATTTCCAGGTTTGGGCCGCCTGAAGAAGGTGCAGCGCAAGGCTCGTATGGGCCGCAACCCTCAGACCGGTGAAGCGATCAAAATCAAGGCGAAGACCGTAGCAAAGTTTTATGTGGCTAAATCGGTGAAAGACGCCATCGCCCCGGCAAAGAAGTAGTCGGCAACCATTTCTGTTATGCGTAAAGGCCAACGGCAACGCTGGCCTTTACCTTGTTTAGAAACTTGATGAGATTCGATGCGCTCACCGCATGCAGCCGCACCGCCCGCAATCAGTGTCCGATGAAGTGATGCCTCGCCACTAAAATTCCACTGTCGATATCTGATACTCGCTTGCATCCTGTCACGCTCATGATTCGTTGCAACTCAGCCGTCAAGATATTCATTATTTCCGCAACGCCTTGGCTGCCATTTGCGGCCAAGCCCATGACCAAAGCCCACCCAACAAGAACGGCATCCGCACCTAGCGCCAACGCCTTCATTACATCCGAACCACGCCGGAATCCGCTATCAATGAAAATAGGCATCCGGTCTCCAATCACCTTCTTAATCTCCGGCAACACCTCCAGCGGATGCGCCGCATAGTCGATCACCACGCCCGCGTGGTTGGAAACCACAATTCCGCCGGCCCCAATGGCCAAGGCCTTCTCAGCATCCTCGGCACTTAAAACACCTTTCAGGATGAACGGGAGTTTCGTAACCTGAGCCAACCTCTTCAATTCTTCCAGACTCTTGGGCCCCATGGTTTTGGGAGCAACCGGTTTATCCCCCCGCTTGGAGCCATAAAAGAAATCAATATCAGTTCCAACAGCAATCGCACCAGCTTCTTCAGCCTCTTTCAACTCCCTGATCATGACTTGCGTATCCCGAAAGGGTTTGACGATTCTGACCGTGGGAACCCCTATTTCCGCCACCTCTTTGAATTGCTCTGAAGTCACCATGCCAAGCCACATCATTGAGCCGCTGTCTCTAATCCCTGAGGCGATCTTATTTAAAGGCTTATCGGTGATATCGTTCATTCCAGAGATCGCCGCGCTCAGAATCGGGGTCCTGAATTTGCGGTTGAAAAGGGTAATCTCGGTCGACGCTTCCTGGGAATCGATCAGCCTGAACTTAAACCCAAAACGCTCAAAGTATTGAAGATTAAAACGATTAACATAATTCGTTTCTGCGCCCTGCCTCAGGTAAGTTCCTTCACCCGCAGAATAGTTCTTGAGAATGTTCTTGACCTTCAGGTTTAATTCAGCCGCCGCGACGAGTTCCCGATATTCCATTTCTGTTTTCCCCGCTTTCAGATTCACTTCGTCGTTGGGATACCACTGCAATCTAACCATGGCTCATATACAGAGCCAAAGCATTTCTCGTAGGAGTTTGTCCCGGTTGGTTGGCCGCCGGGCAGCGCTTCTTTGCCGGTGCCAGCGCCTGTGCCGCAAATACGCGTTCGCGGTGAGCGCCCTGCCGAGAGCCCCAGGAGAGAGGATGTCCATCAGATTTCCGTGCGCAGTCGTTTCACCCTTGCCAGCACTGGCTGCGGCTGCATTTCACTCTTCAGTGTCCCGTTCGTAGCGAAACACCGTTCTTGCGCCTCGTTCTGTCCCGTCCACATTCGCAAGGGCGATCAACTCGACTTTCGCATGAGACTCGGGATTGTCCTTGAGGCTGAAACTGGCCTGAAAGGTGCAGACCTGTCCCAAAGAATTCTTGAGTCGCCCCTTGTGTGCATATTCGAAAGCGCAATTCTCGGGCGTGAGGGATCGTCGCGGTAGCTGCGAGTCAACCAGCTGCGCCAAATTGGGCAGCTTGAGCCGGAAGCTCTGTTCGTCCGTAAAGTGCTCGGTCTCTGGATCAACCAAAAATATCTGCTGCATCAGCCTTCTCGTCTATCTCCGGAGCAGGGCATCCTCGTTCCACCTATTTGGGAGAGGATTTGCGCTCCGGTGTTGTGCTTGAGCCGCTCACCGGTTGTGCCAAGGCTTCACGAAGCGCGCGATTCTGCTCGCGGCGGCGAATGTTCTGCTTTCTTACACGGTGGAATTGGGCTTTATCGCCATTTTTTGCGGACATTATGCGCTCCCTCGATAGTGTTCAGTCTTTCTGCATTTTACTCTTATGGCCGGGTGCGGTAAGCTTTATTGTCCACTGATGGTCGGTTGGGAGGTGACGAAACTTGGCGGAAGTCCGATTGCAAGATGGTGAATCGATTGAGAACGCATTACGTCGTTTCAAGCGCAAGGTTCAGACGGAAGACATCATCAAAGAGGTGAAGCGTCACTCCTACTACCTGAAACCCGGTGAGAAGCGCCGCCTCAAGCAAGCCTTGGCGCGGAAGCGCGCTCGAAAAAAAATGCGAAAAGAACTGCCTTCGTAACCATGCCTTTCGGGCCGCTGCCGCAAGCAGCGGCCTTCGCCTTTAGCGGTCGCCACAGCGCACCACAGGAGGCTTGTATGCTTGGGGAAACGCCCGAATCAACTCAGAAACAGCCGCAGCAAGCCGCAATCGAGCATATCGCTGCGGCTCATAGCATTCTGAAACGCCTCCACAACCAGCTGGAAAAACATCCGGAATTGGAGCGAGCCATCGAAGAGCTGGAGTTGGCGCTGAGTAAACTGACGCTCAGGACAGGAGGCATGCTCTGAGCCTTTTACGTGGGGTGAGCTCGCCCGGTCGTCGCCGTCGACGCTTCTGGACCGGATTCGCGGAAGGTGTGTCCGGTAAAGTAGCCAGGCTCTGGGGGTCCCCGGCAGACGCCGCATTTGTGTTTGCTGGGGTGACTTTCAGCCAGGCAATGATCGCGCCGGATACACTGACTCTGAATCCGCGCTAGCGGTGGCCTTTGAATGAGGCCCTCTGCTCGCGCTTGATTTCGGCTCTTGGGGATACTTGTCGGAGAGTCGGCTACTACCTGGCTTTGATTAGTTTGGCGATATTCAACTTATCAAATTCCTTGTCAAAGGTCTCCAGCAAGGAAAATGCGCGGCCCGCGTCACTGTCTGGATTCGGCAACGTGCCATTCCGTACTTCGAATTCCTTAACGGTTCGGTATAGTCTTTCCAACTCGTCAAGTGCTGCTTGAAGCTTCGAGTTTGTCATTCTTGTCCTTATAATTGCCCCTAATCGGCCGCTCACAAGCGTAGGCATCCTGAGCCAGTTTCAGGGTTGATGCACCCATCACTACGCCGCCGGACTGGGTACCCTCCGCGAATCCGACCACACCGCTGTCTGCCCGTTCCTGTCCGTCCTTACGAAGCCTTTCCGATGAGTTCAACGGGGATGATCGCCGTTGCATCCGGAGGGTTGACCGTGCTGGTCAGTGACTCAGGTCCTGCTCCTGGCTGAATCTGAATCACACCCCGTTTCCGTTTCATGTCGAGTCCCACCAGTTTGTTTTCGTCTTCTGGATTCGCGGACGCCCGTTGCCGCTGAATGCCTGCAAGCCGCTGGAGCGCATCATTCGCTGTGTCTTGAATGCGGGTGCTGGGCTTGTGAAGCTTGCGAATTGCTTTGAAAACAAGATGGCAAAACGCGAAACGGTTTTGGGTACCTAAAGTTTCTGAAAGGATTTCTGAACGCAAATTCGGTCTCCTGTAATAATCGAGGGATGCTCTCAACTAAAATTCTCAAGGGTAGAATCGACCAGCGCCGACGCTAGTTCTATCGCGATACGCGCAGCCATGGCCACGTACACGCGCCTGAGGCCCCCGACCTGTGACGCGTTTTCCACAGCTTGCTACACAATCTCACAACGGCAGCTGGCAAATCTGTTCACAATTGCTCACTTTAAAGCGCTCGCCTCGCGTTTGCTCGCTGGGAGGCGTAAGGCCGAGCATAGCGGCCACCGCATGCGTAACTCCTTCTGATTGCCCGACATGCCCTCCCCAAGTCACTCCCGAAAACGGACGAGGCAACTCCGGAGCAGGTGCAGCACTCTGAATCGCAACGGATGTTAATTCTTTAGTAAAGGGTCCCGACGGTGAGTTCGCGCACTAAGTACAAGGTAATGAAACGTCTCGTCGGCGTATGTCTGCTTGCCGCACTTGTGTTTTGTCTTTGGATGTGCGGATCTGGCGAATCTGGAGCGTCGAGTTCTACTCAGGCCACCGACCCGGGGAGTCCAAGCTCTGGAGGAGGCACCAGTGTCCCTGCGACTGGTTCATCCGGAAGCTCTGCGAGCGGTTCGAGTGGCGGATCCTCAACCACGCCGCCCGCCTTTCCCAGCTCAGACCACGTCTTCGTCGTCATGCTCGAGAATCAGGATTTTTCTCAGGTATTTCCCTCGGGCGCCGCGACCGACTGCCCTTCTGCCGGCATGCCTTATCTCTGCACTCTGGCTGAGGCGAACGGCATGGCCTTGAATTTCTACTCCAATGCGCACGGCTCGCTGCTGGCCTATCTGTTCAATACTTCTGGCGCGGATTGGAAAGGGAAACCGTGGGACTGCACCGGCAGCGGCTGCTCTTCGGCGGGCGTGATTAAGGAAGACAACATCGTCCGCGCCCTGAATAAAACCGGCAAAACCTGGCGCGGCTATTTCGAGAGCATGCCACACTGCGGCTACATGGGATCAAGCTCGGGCAATTATACGCAGCACCATAACCCCTTCAAGTGGTACTCCGACGTCGCCGACACACCGAGCGAGCAGGACAATATGTGTCCCTTCACCCAGCTCGCCACTGATATAAGCACAAACGCGCTCCCAAATTTTGGCTACATCATTCCCAATGAAGCCGACGATGCCGAAGGCACAGGATCTCAGAGTGCCAGCGCGTTGTTGTCCAAGGCAGACAACTGGATCAAGACGAATATCGGGCCGGGTCCCGAGACCCTACTTTCCTCAGAACCCTTTCAGGCGGGCGGAGATGGAATCCTGATCGTCACCTTCGATGAAGCCCGCGTGAAAGGAAAATCGGGTGATAAATCCAGCGACAACGCCTGTTCTCCGTCTGAGTCTTCGGGCTGTGGTGGGCATGTTGCGTTCGTCATGATTGGCCCCAACGTAATTAAGGGCTCGACTGCGAGCAGCACCTATCATTTCCAGGATATGCTCCACACCATCCTTCACCTTTTGGGAATCTCCGACTACATGAACGGAGCCAATGGAGCTGCGGATATTGCACTATTGCCGGGAGCAGGTGGGTGATTAGACGATTTGTCCGGCACCGCTTAAGGCATCGGCGTGAACTGGCTTGTAGCCCTCTGATGGTAGCGTGACGAGTTCCCACAACGAATGGTCGCGCAGCAGCTGCGAAACCAGTGCGGCATGCATGGCGTGTCCAGCACGGTCGGCTTCGATGCGTCCCAACAGTGGATGCCCCAGCAAGGCGAGGTCGCCGATCAGGTCCAGTACCTTGTGCCGCACGAACTCATCCGGGAAACGGAGTGGAGGATTCTTGATGCCATCGTTGGTAAGCACGATGGCATTCTCTTCCGAAGCGCCGCGAATCAGACCCATGTTGCGCAGCGCAGCTTCATCGCGCAGGAACCCGAAGGTCCGGGCAGGCGCTATCTGCTGGACGTAACTTCCGTTTGTGAGTTCGACCGTCAACTCCTGAAGGCCAACTAGCGGATGCGGAAAGTCGATGCGGTAATGTATCCGGTAGCTGTCGGCGGGATAAACGGCAATGGATTTGGCCCCGTCGCGCACCTCAACTTCGCGTCGGATGCACATGTAAACGCGTTTACGACGCTGTCGGCGCAGGCCGGCGCTCAGAACCGCCTGCACAATCGGTAGAGCGCTGCCATCCAGGATCGGCAGCTCCAGGCTGTCGAGATCCACAATGGCGTTGTCCAAACCCAATCCTAGGAGTGCCGAAAGCAGGTGCTCGGTGGTCGAAATCAGCACGCCCTTTTTCATCAGGCTGGTGGCGTAGCTGACCTTGGCAACATTCCTCCCGACGGCCTCCACGATGAAGCTATCCAGATCGACGCGCCGAAAAACAATTCCAGAGCCTGCGGGAGCCGGCAGAATTCGCATCTGCACCGGCGCACCGCTGTGCAGGCCGACGCCACTGAATTCAATCGCCGAACGAATTGTTTGTTCGAAGCTCACTTCTCAGTTATAAGCAGTTGGCTACAGACAGATTACAAGGAAATCCAGGATTACAAGTGTGGTAAGTTTGCAACAGTCGTGGAACTCAAGACACGTTAGTGCCATGCGGGTCGCTGGGGTAGGTGACGCTTTATCGCTTTCCCTTCTGGACTGCCGGATCGTAAGTCACGGTTGCGTCAAACAGGGAGGCATTCAACTGCGGATTGCATTCGACCCGATTCAGGAACCACTGCAAAACCATGTCGCCATTCTTGCTCCGCACGATGGTATGAGCGGTCATCATTCCCTTTTCCAAGCGATAGTTCCCGTAGGTTTCAGTTTCTTTGCTCTGCAAGTCATCGACGGGGTCGCGGTAAGTGAACGACTTTTGGATGGGCAGGTAGTTTGCCGCGTCCACAGCGATGGTCACCGACTCGTCCTTCGCATCGACTATCGTGATCTGCTCCGTCATGCGGTTGTCGGCCATGCCGGACCCGACGTAGAGTAACAGGGTGTTCGGATCCTTCAACCATTGCCGCAATACCGCGTCCATCGAGTGAGCGCGGCTGCGCAGGTAGTCCTGCATCTCTTTCTTGCCGAGTGCCGACGTTCCCTTGTAGGTAATCTCATACCCCTGGTCGCCGTTGTGAACGCTGACGATATCGCGCTTCTTGCCTCTCTCAATTCGATCTTTATCGGGATATTGCCAGAAGTACCAGAACTCGACCCCGCTGCTGTTCGGACTTCCCTTGTAGAAGCTGTAAAAGCGGCCCTGCTCGGCGCGGGTGGTGCAATTGAGGAACGCCTGTCCGCCCAGTGCGGCAATCGTTTTGTCCAGCAGGGCGCGCGCCTTTTGCGCGCTTGCATCCGGTGCCACCGCTGCACTTGGCGCCGTCTGTGCCAACGTCGGCAAACCGACCAGAACCCAGAAACTCAGGATCAGCAAAACGCAGACACGCTTCTTCAAGCTGCCTCCTTGGGGCCGGACCGTCGCCGCAGGTCGCCGACTGTTGCGCTATCGCGGCACGCGCCGTGGTAGTCACGTTCAGTAGATTACTCCATAAGCCTCAATGGATGCACCCTGGAGCGGGTTAGAAATGTGTACTGCGCTATCACCGCCATCGGCGGATACACCTCACGCTAATCTGGTCTACCCGACCAGCACCGCGCCGCCGTTCACATTAAAAATTTCGCCGGTAATGAAACCGGCGTGCGCCGTGCACAGGAAAAGTATGGGAGCCGCAATCTCCTCCGGCTTGGCGACCCGTCCGAGCGGAATTGCCCCAAACACGCGGCTACGCATCGCCGCGTCATTCAGGGCCGGGGCGGCCATATCGGTGTTAACCCACCCGGGAGCAACACAGTTAATGCGGATGCCATGACCGGCCAGTTCGGTCGAGAGGCCTTTTACCATGCTGATGAGAGCGCCCTTGCTGGCCGCATAATCGCAATGGAAGGCCTCGCCGCGCTGTCCGGCCGTTGAACTCACCAGCACGATCTGTCCGCCCTGTTGGTTCGTCTTCATCACTGCGACCGAGTGTTTTACCAGTTCGAAAACACTGTCCAGGTTACAGGCGATGGTCGAGCGCCATTGTTCGCGGCTCATTTCGTCAACCGGAGTCTCCTGCGGTGGCCAAACACCGTGATTCACCACCAGCACATCGAGCCGGCCAAAGCGCTCCACCGCCGAGCTCACCAACCGCTCTTCGCTCTGCGCCCCGGCATCGAGGTCCGCCTGAAACGCGGCGCAACCCTCCCTGCCGCATTCGCCGACCAGTTCTTCGGCCAGCGCGCGCGACCTCTGGTAACTGAAGGCAACTTTTGCTCCGGCCTGGCTGAACAGACGGACACAAGCTGCGCCGATACCGCGCGACCCGCCGGTAATCAGCGCCACTTTCCCTTGCATATCTAGCGTGACGGTCATAATAGTTTGGCGAATTATAACCTGGGAGCAGCCGTCTCGAAGTCGTGGTTGCCGCTTGCCATGCGCTCGTGCCATTGGCTCGCAGCCTTGACCAGAGCAGCGAAAATTGCCCGCGAGCAGGCATCCTGCTGGTAGGTGCGCTCGGGATGCCACTGCACGCCAAGGACAAAGTGCTCTTCGGATGCGTTCTCTACGGCCTCGATGATGCCGTCCCGCGGCGAACGTGCGACGATGCGCAAGCCGTCACCCAAACGCCCCACCGATTGATGATGAGATGAGTTGACCGTGAGCTTGAATTCGGGGCTCCCGGCAAGTCCGCTTTTGATTTCCTGGGGTGACTTGAGTTCGACAGCCGTTTCCGCAACATGACCGGCGAGAATTTCGCCGAGCCGCGACTTCCGCAGGACAACCGCATCGTGGCTGATGACCGTTCCCTCCGGTGCGCCTTCGGGGCGCTGGTGGAGCACTGCCGACTCGATGTGCTGAACCAGCGTTCCGCTACGCCAGACGTTCAACGACTGCACGCCATAACAGACCCCAAGGATCGGCTTGCGCATGGCATGCGCATCCTGCAATAGCAGTTCATCGAGCATGTCCCGGGCAGGATCGGCCGGGGCGGTGCGCGGATCTCGCGCTTCGCCATACTTCTCGGGGTCGAGGTCGGCCGGACTGCCCGGCAACACAATGGCAGCACAAGTCTTTACCAGGTGCGCGGCCAGTGCCGGCGCAGCTGAATGGGCGATGACAAGAGGTTCCCCGCCAGCAAGGCTGACGGCGTTCACATACTCTGCCAGCGAACGCGAAGACCAGGCATGGTCGAAATAAGGAAACGGTATGGCGATACGTGGTTGCATTTGTTAAACCCGTAGTGCGTTCCGGCAGCGGCAGGTAGATTGAAAAGCTCAACCCTTTGAAATGTCATTCTGAGCGAGCGCAGCGAGCGAAAAATCTACGTATTTCGGCGTGAGAAGAATGCACAGATTGATCCTTCGCTCTGCTCAGGCTGACATCAGAAAAAAGCCGCCTTCAAATAATGGCACAACTTCCCTAGCTCCCCGCCGGAGTTATTGTTGCCGGTAGTGTTCCCGGCAGTCTCGGGTCGGTGACCTCGGAGCGAGAGTAGTAAAGGTCTTCGACCGCTTTTTGCGTTATCGCCGCGAGCTGATCCATGGCTCGCGGCGAAAATTCCTTGGTGGAAATCGGCTCGCCCACAACCAGGGCCAGCGGACGCGGCTTGACCACATAGCTATTCATCGGCACAGCCTCGAAGCTGCCGATAATCGCCAGCGGCACCACTGGTACCCCCGCTTTGATGGCCACGTAAAACGCCCCGCCGAGAAACGGCTTTACCTGTCCATCCGCCGAGCGGCCACCCTCGGGAAATACCAGCAGCGGCATTCCCGACTGCACCGTCCTGCTGGCTTCGATCAGGCTGCGCAACGACGAACGGGCGTTCTCGCGCTCAATTGGAATCTGCCCCGAGCGCCGCAGATGCCACCCCAGAAACGGGTACCGGAACAGCTCCTTCTTGGCCATGATGCGAAATTGAAATGGCAGTGCATGGTACAGCACCGGGATGTCCAGGGCCGAAATGTGGTTGACGGCATAGACACAAGCGTGTGCGCCATCCAGATGCTCCGCGCCAACAATAGTCAGTGGACAACGCATCGTCTTCAGGATCAGCCACGCCCAGGCCCGGGCCAGCGAGTGCTGCACTCGTCCGCTACCATCGAAGAGCGAGCACAGCAGTGAAACCGTGCCCAGCACGATCGTGTACAGATAAATCAGCGGATCGCGAAACAGATAGGAGCACACGCGATCCCAGGCGCTCGGTTTGTGAATGTCTGCCACGTTGTTTGGGCCGTCTTCTTCCTACACTAGAATAAACGATGGCGGAATTCCGCAACCTGTCAGGGCCGGATTCCCAGCGCCTGCATCGCCTCCCCTACGACATAGATCGAGCCGGTGATGACCAACAACGCGCGTGGGCCAAACGGCTGCGCCTCGGCCATCGCCTGCCGCAGGGCATCAGCCACGCTCGGCGTTTCCACCAGGGGAGTGCCGCAGTCACCGACTGCCTCCATCAGCTCGAGAATCGTGGCAGCCCTTGGATTTCCACCCGCCCTGGTCAGTACGACTTTTTCCGCCAGTGGAAACAGGATGCGTCCGACATCACGGATCGCCTTATCCCGCATGGCGCCGTAAATCAAAATCAACTTGCGTTCAACCGGGCCTCCGGCGGCTTCCACCCCACTACGCGCAAAAGCGGCGCGTAGCGGGGACCCCGGGGCGAAGTACTCCGAGAGTCCCGCCCTCAGCGCCCATGCCCCGGCTGGATTATGTGCCACATCGATCACCAATTCAGGTCTTGAACCGTCGGCTTCCGGGGGCACAATCTGGAACCGCCCAGGCCAGCGCGTAAGGCGAATACCCTCCGCAATCTGGCGTGCGGAAATCGCCCAACCCTGCTTAACCAGCTCCTCTGCGGCGGATATTGCCAGCGCAAGATTGCGCAACTGGTGCCGCCCCAGCAAGGGTGTTTCAATCTCCACTTCTTCGCCCATGATGTCCATTGTGAACCCGCGCCGCGAGCCGGGGTCCCCAGCGACAGTTTTCTCACTGTCGCTGGGGTGGGAGACGGCTGCCACGTAACGCGCCGCGTTCACCGGGACCGCGCCAGTCTCTTCCATCGCCTGGCCGAGTGTCTCGTTGGCCTCGGGATGCTGTGGCAGCATCACCAGCGGACGGCCGCGGCGCATGATTCCGGCCTTTTCACCGGCAATTTCGCGAATGGTATTGCCGAGGAACTTCTGGTGGTCGAGGTCGATATCGGTGACGACGCACACCAGAGGTTCCAGGATGTTGGTGGCATCGAGTCTGCCGCCCATGCCGACCTCGGCCACCACGATATCGACGCGCTGCTTCGCGAAATGCCTGAAGGCAAGGGCCGTAATCGTCTCAAAAAAACTGGGATGCCAGGGCAGACGCCCGTTAGCCACCAGCTCCGTCGCCACCGCGTGCACACATTCATAGCCGGCGGCGAAGTCGGCGTCGCTGATCGCGTTGCCGTCGATCTGAATTCGCTCGTTGATGCGTACCAGATGCGGAGAGGTAAAAAGCCCCGTACGGTATCCCGCAGTGCGCAGGATGGAAGCCAGTGTAGCTGCCGTCGATCCCTTGCCGTTGGTGCCCGCGATCAGTACCGATGGAAATCTCGTGTGCGGCGAATCCAAGGCCTCGCACAACACCCGCATGTGCTTCAGGTCGAACTTGTACGAAGCAGCTTTGTGCAGCTCGTGGCCGAGTTGGTAGAGCTCTTGGACGGCAGTCTGGTAGGCAAGCATTCCTCTATTCAGTATAGCTACTTGAAAAGCGGAATTCACCCTCGACGCCGGTACGCGGACTTCGCTAGGCGCTCTTGATCGGCGCCATCCAATCGAGTGCGCGGGAAATGTAGTCCTTCATCTCGCGCCGATGCACCACGGCGTCGACCATCCCATGTTCCAGCAGAAACTCGGCCCGCTGGAATCCCTCGGGCAGCTTCTGCCGGATGGTCTGCTCGATCACGCGAGGACCGGCAAAACCAATCAGAGCGCCTGGCTCCGCGATGTTCAGGTCTCCGAGCATCGCGAACGAGGCGGTCGTTCCGCCGGTCGTCGGGTCGGTCAGCACCGAAATGTACGGAATCCTGGCATCGTCGAGCTTGGCAAGGGCCGAGGATATCTTGGCCAGCGTCATCAGGCTCACCACGCCCTCCATCATGCGCGCCCCGCCGGATGCGGAGATGATGATGACGGGCTTGCGCTCCTCCAGGCCGGCTTCAACGGCTCGCGTGATCGCCTCGCCCACCACCGCACCCATGCTGCCGCCGATAAACGTGTAAGCCATGGCGCTAACGATCACCGGGCGGCCCTTGAGCAGGCCGCGCGCATTGATAATCGCATCCTTCAGTCCCGTATCTTTCTGCGCCTGCTTCAGGCGCGCCGCGTAGGGCTTCAGGTCGGTAAACTTCAGCGGGTCGGTCGAGACCAGATTGGTGCTGAACTCCTCGTACTTGCCGTCATCGAACAACTGTGCCAAACGCGCCTTGACGTCGATGCGGAAATGCTTATTACACTTCGGGCAGACGTTAAAATTCTCCTCCAGATCCTTTTTCCAGATGATCTGGCGGCACTGCTCGCACTTCACCCACAGCCCTTCGGTCTTGACTGTCTTTTCGCCCGATGTCTCTAACGCCTGCGTAGACGGCCGTCTAAACCAGCTCATATAGGATGTTTCTCGGTTCTTCCTTGTCAGTTGCCGTTGCCCGGTTTTTTTGCCCATCGCGCGCCACTACGGCGCGTGCGGTCTAATACTCAATTCCCCGCTGCGCCATGATGCCTTTTTGGTAGGCGTGCTTCACCTCGCGCATCTCGGTCACCGTGTCTGCCAAGTCGATAATTGTCGGATGGGCGTTGCGGCCCGTCAAGATCACATGCACCATCTCCGGTTTGCGCTTCAGCACTTCCACCACCTTTGCGGGATCAAGCATCTTGTAGCTGATGGCGTAGTTGATCTCGTCGAGGATTACGAGATCCCACTCGCCTGAAAGGATCGCCCTCTCGGCTTCCTGCCATGCCTCCTCGACCAGGCGAATGTCTTCCGGATCGGTCTCCGCACCGCCCACCTTCACAAAGCCGCGGCCCATTTGCTTCATCACGAAGCGATCCCCGAAGGACTCGGCGGCATCCAGTTCGCCGTAGTGCCACGACCCTTTCAGGAACTGAAGCATGAGCACGCGCATGCCGTTGCCGAGGGCGCGCAACGCCGTGCCCATGGCAGCCGTGGTTTTGCCCTTGCCCGGGCCGGTGTTCACGATGATCAATCCACGTCGAACGTCGCTCATTCAGCTCCCACAGTTGTCGGTTTCGCTCCCAATCTGTGACGCGGCAAGCGCCGGGCCCCTGCGACGGCCGTCTTTGCCGCTGCCAGGGTCGCATTCAGGATTGTAGACCAGATTCGCGGAAGGCATCGCCGGCGGGAGGCCTTCGGGCTCCCGGGGGCTAGCGACACCCCTGGCAACTACAAAACTCGAGCACCGCGTTTCAGTGCCCGCTGTGATACGGATGTCGGTTCAGAATCGTGAATGCCCGATATAACTGTTCAGCTAGAACCAGGCGCGCCAGCTCATGTGGCAAAGTGATGGGGCCAAAGGAAAGCTTAAAGTCAGCGGCTGTCAGTGCCGTATGGCTCCAGCCGTCAGCTGGGCCAATGGCGAAGACCAGTTCCTGTGTGCCGCCGTCCTGGTAGTCGCCGATCAGCTCGGCGATCTGCTCGCTCCCGAGCTGCTTGCCCTGCCTCTCCAGCAATACCAGCACCGGCGGTACTCGCGAACTTTTGCCCAGGGTTTTCAGCATTGCTTCTTCGGAGGCGAACTCGCCGGCTTCGGCCGCAATGTATCCGCGTAGGCGCCGCACGTACTCATTTGTCAGCACCTCGATGGAGGGCTCTTTGGTCCTGCCAATCCAGCCAATTCGCAGTTTCACCCGTCAGCACCCCGGTTGATGTGCTGCTGCCATCTATCGCGTCCGCCGCCGTGACACTGCTTTCTTGGCCGCCTTGGTGCCGCTACGCTTGGCCGCAGTCGGCTTCACGGTGCGCTTGGCTGCCGTCTTTTTCGCCGCGATTTTCTTCTTCGCTGTTGTCGCTTTTTTCGCCGGTGCCTTGGCAGGTGTGCGGGCTTTCAACTGGCTTTCATCAACCTGCTTAGCCGATTTCCACAACCGCTCCAGATCGTAAAAACCGCGCGACTTTCTCGAGAAGATATGGACCACGAAGTCCACATAATCGAGGAGCACCCACTCCGCCTGGTCGAATCCCTCACGATGGTTTGGCTCGAGCCCTTCCCGCGAGAGACTATCGTCTACTTCCTCGGCAATCGCCTGCACCTGCCGCGGATTGTTGCCGCTGCAGATCAGGAAATAGTCGGTGAACGCGCTGGATTCCTTGCCCAGTTGGAGTACGGTGATGTCTTCGGCCTTCTTGCTTTTGGCGGCCAGGAGTGCGATCAAAACCTGTTGCTTGATGTCGTGTTTGTTCATTGTTTTGGTTCTGGTATCTCTACAACGCCCGTGCTCCGGCGTCAATCTCAATCTGATGTATCCCGAAGTCAAGCACTCCAGTCGGCGCGACCATCAGCCCACCCCAACAGATGCAAAGACGTCGTCTGTCGGGGACCTCCGAGGAGCGGCGACTTTTGAGCCCTAGTTCGCCCTACCGCCCCGGAACTTTGGCCCGGCTTCGCGACAGATGCGGGCTCCCGGCCAGTGCAGCTTCCGGCGCTTGGTGTGCGTGAGGCGGTGGCACCGGAGTCCCCGACGAGCGACGACGTTGCGATTGTGGGGCTGGTAGCTCCGGATTGCCCAACTCCCTTCGTTGCCGTTGGTACAAATGCATCTTGCGGATGTATTCGGCAACCGGTTCACAGACCAGGTGAGCCAGGTTGCGGCCATCTCGCACGGCATCTCGTACCTGGGTCGACGACTCAGGCTTATAGATTCCCCCCAGAAAATGGATAACCGCGCCGGAAAGCACGAGCGGGTCGCTAACCTCGCGCTGCTGAAAAAGCTTGGTGATATCTTCCTTGGGCCTGATCTCCTCCGGCAGCGCCATCGCCGCATGGGCAAGCGAAAAACCGGGCCGGCTGGCGACAACGAACTCGCACTCGCGCAGCAAAGCCACCGGATCGTGCCATTTCGCGATGTCCTGAAAGGCATCGATCCCGATCAGGAAGAAAAGCTTGTCTCGTTTGCCCAGTCGTTCGCGGAAACGCCGTACCGTATCGATCGAATAGCTGGCGAGTTTGCCCTCGGCCTGCACGATCTCCGGCGCTTCCAGCAGCGAGGGCAACAAAGTTTTCTCTCCGGCAAGGGCCAAGGCAAGCATGGCATAGCGATGATAGTAGGCGGTCAGTGGCTGCTTCTGCTTGTGCGGAGGAATATCGGCGGGCACAAAATAGACCCGGCCAAGAGCGAAACGCTCTGCCGCGGCCCGCGCCACCGCGACATGTCCCAGATGCACCGGATCGAAGGTACCGCCGTAGAGTGCGATGTTCATGCGTAGTAGGGCTAATTCCTCGCTAAGCTGCTACCCACAGAATACTTCATTGGTCAATAGCGGGCTGTCAGTGACGAGCAGGGTGCTTTCGAGCCGAGCTCTTCGCTGCGCTTCGCCGCGGCACGGCTTCGCTCTTCGGCCGCCGCGCGGCAGCTTTCTTCGAAGGTAAGGGTCGTACGCGTTTACCGGCGGGCCGTGCAATTTCCACCACGTCCAAATCGGTATCGGCTGTTTGGGGCGCGGAGTTTGCACGCCGAAGCGCCTCCACGCGGTTGGCCATCGCCCATTCCAGCGCGTCGATGCCACTGCCGGTCACGGCGGAAACCTCATAAAAGGCCAGTTTCTTGCGTTTTGCGAAGCGCTTCAGCTTGGCGAGCTTCTCGGAATTTGCAGCGTCGATCTTGGACGCCACCACGATCATCGGCTTCCGCTCCAGGCCCGCGCCAAAGTTCTTCAGTTCGCCCATGATGACTTCAAAGTCTTTCACCGGGTCGGGCCGCCCACTAGCGTCTGAGACATCGATCAGATGCACCAGCAGCCGCGTGCGCTCCACATGCCTCAGGAATTGAATTCCCAGACCTGCGCCGTGGCTGGCGCCTTCGATGAGACCGGGAATATCGGCTACCACAAAGCTGACCAGGTTCGGCTCCTCGCCCAACGCCACCACCCCTAGATTCGGCTGAAGCGTGGTAAACGGATAGTCGGCGATCTTGGGCCGCGCCGCGGAAATCCGCGAAATCAAAGTTGACTTGCCGGCGTTGGGATACCCGACCAAACCCACATCGGCGATCAGCTTCAGCTCCAGTCGCAGCACCCGCTCTTCACCCGGACGGCCGGTCTCAAACTCACGCGGAGCCTGGTGCGTCGAAGTGGCAAAACGAGCGTTGCCGCGGCCTCCACGGCCACCGCGGGCAATCATTATGCTTTCGCCCGGCACCGAAAAATCATGAACCAGCTCGCCTGTTTCGTCGTCGTAAACGATGGTCCCAACCGGAACTTTCAGCACGATGCCTTCGCCTTCAGCTCCGGTTCTGTTCGAGCCCTCGCCATGCCGCCCACGCTGCGCCTTGTACTCCGGATTGAAGCGAAAGTGCACCAGCGTATTGTGCTTCTCGCTGGCTTCCATCATTACATCGCCGCCACGCCCGCCATCGCCGCCCGAAGGGCCGCCGCGCGGCACAAACTTTTCACGGCGAAAAGCCAGGCAACCGTTGCCTCCTCCTCCGGAGGCCACTCGTATTCGGGCTTCATCTACGAACATTGCGACCTTTGTTCCTCTCGCTTTAGGCTACCCACTGCGGCCCCGGGGACCTCGTGCCGAGGAAAGAAAAAAGCCTCGAATAACGAGGCTCCAGCGTATCGATAAGCCAAACTCGCTCGCCAGGCAGTCAGCCCGGCGTTGATAGCTCTGGGATACATCTGTTCTGCAACTGCTCGAATGAGCCGTGCCACCCACGCGAGCGCCGAGATCTGAGACGGGATGGGACGCCTTACGCCTTTGCTGCCTCGACCGCTTCCACTGCCACGAACTTGCCCAGGCGTCCACGATCGGCGAACTTCACCCGCCCATCCATCTTGGCAAACAGCGTATCGTCTTTGCCGCGGCCGACGTTGAGCCCCGGCTTGATGCGCGTGCCGCGCTGCCGAACGATGATAGTGCCGCCACTGACCACCTGCCCGCCGAAGGCTTTCACTCCAAGCCGTTGCGCGTTGGAGTCGCGTCCATTCCTTGAGCTTCCTAAACCCTTTTTATGTGCCATAACTCAACTCTCATGTGCGCCGACACCCACGCGACGCCGTCGATACACTTCGGCGAGGCCGGACGGCGAGCACGTTACTCGCTGGATTTTTTTACCGCTTTTGTGCGTCCGCTCTTCGGAGCAGCCTTGGCCTTCACCTTTTTCTCGGCTTTGGCCGGCAGTTCCGGAGCAGAGAACTTCTGCCCGTCGAAGCTGATCTCGGAAATGCGAACCTGGGTAAAGCCCTGCCGATGCCCGTTCAGCTTCTTGTACTGCTTCTTGCGTTTGAAGTGAAAGACCAGAATTTTGTCGGCGCGGCCCTCACCTAGCACCTGACCGATAACCCGGGCGTTTTCCGACTTCACGATCTTGCCTTCTTCGCCGCTCACGGCCAGCACTTCAAAGTCGATGCCGTGCTCGCCGGCAACCGACTTCTCGATTTTCAAAACGTCTCCGGGCGAGACGCGATATTGTTTCCCCCCGGCGCGGATCACCGCGTACATAACAACCTCCAGTATTCTTCCGGCTCCGCGGCTAAAAACAAGCCTTCGGAGTTCCCTGAAATCCTCTATGCGCTTGCACTTCCCGGAGAAGGGACCCACTGCGACCGGCGGTAAATCACCGGCAACTCCGCATGCATCCAGTCTCTTGAGCGGTTTCGCGAAAGGTATATCCCGCAAAGCGGCCTAGCTTTGGGATACGTCTATTCAAAACCACCTGCAAAGGGCCGAAACAGCCAGCCTCGGGTGCCCAGACAGGGCTTGGCAGTACAGGCAAACCAAATAAGTTTAGCGTGCAACAGCGCCCAGCGTCAAACCGGAGCCGCCACAACCGTCCCAAAGAGGTATATCCGGTTCGCAAAATGCCGCAAACCTCCTCGCGATGACATCCGCAGCGAAGGGATACACGGTATCCCGGGCAGTGCTCTATGCCTGCCCCCGCCTGCCGTAACGCACTTTCATCAATAGCAGCGGAAGTTGCAGCACAAGGGTCAAGCCATTGGCCAGAATCATCGGCCAGGAATGCAGGTAGACGCCGTAAATAAACCACAACAGCACACCCACGCTGAAAGTGATCAACGTAGTGTAGGAAAGGCCCTCAACCGATTTCGAGCGATAGGTGTGCAACACCTGCGGCAGGAAAGCCAACGTGGTCAACGCGCCGGCGGCAAAGCCTATAAAGGTGAATAGCATCAAGATAAGTCTCAGCGTCGGTGATTGGACTCCGGGCCAATGCATGTGATGACCGCCCATTGGCGCAAGCCGCCACTGCTTGCCCTTCAGAAGCCGTATTTTCCGAAAAAGTACAAGGTCAAAGCCCAGCCGGTGGCGATCACCGTGTAACGCGTGTACTTGGGGTGCATCTTCTGCGCGAAGTATCCGCCAAAATATCCGCCCAGAATGGCGCCGATCAGCATGATGCCTGCCTGCGCCCAGTAAATCATTCCAGCGGCGACGAAAGCAACCATCGCAATGGTGTTGCCGATGCCCACCAGCAGCGCTTTGTAGGCGTTCATGGTGTGGATGCTTTCGATGCCGATCAGAGCCAGCAGTGCCAGGGTCAGAATGCCGGCGCCGGCGCCAAAATAACCGATGTAAACGGCGATGCACATGGCTAGGCTGAGCGTCCAGATCCATCCCCAGAGCGTACGCTTAGCGCCGCTGCCCGTGCGCTCGCGCACCCAGCGCGTAAGGCGCGCACTGACCATGAACAGGATGGTGGCGCCGCCGAGCAGATAAGGAATCAGCCGCAGGAACGTCTTTTGCGGAGTGTGCAGCAAAACCAGCGCGCCAACCAGCGAGCCCACGACGCCGGTGCCCACCAGCGGGACCATCGTCTGCCACGGTTCCTTGGCATATTCGCGGTGGTAGGCCGCGGCGCTGGCAATCGTTCCCGGAATCAGCGCCAGCGTATTGGTGGCATTGGCCTGGATGGGCGGAACACCCGTTAACAGCAGGGTCGGAAAGGTGACGAAGCTGCCACCGCCGGCAACGGAATTGATGATCCCCCCCACAACAGCGGCGGCAAACAGGATGAGAGCATTATGGAGATTCAGCAGGCCCATTTAACATTCAAGGAGGTATGTACTGGACCATACAGCACCGACCCGTGATAACTCTATGCTACACGGTTTTGGGTCGGGAAAGGCGCTCGCGGCTGAGCCATCGCCCCCGCGCCTGGCGAAAATGCGGCGGCTCAGGCTCGCCCATGCTCTCTTCGTGGTTGAATGTTCGGCCTATCGGGTTATTCGCATTATTTGAATGCAATCGGGATTGCCCGCGCAGCCTGCTACAGCAACTCGGTGCCGTCATAGTCGAACTGAAAGAACCAGAAGGTAGCAAAGGGCTGATTCTCGTGCGGAGCATCGGGATTGTAGGCGACCGGAACCAGCCACTTGGGAGGAGGTAGCCGTTTCCGTACTCCCCGTGAACGCCCGCGATACTCTCTGCCATTCTGCGCCGCGAAGCTGTACTCAATGCAGGAATCAAAGCCCTCCGAAGGAGCAAATCGCCGAAGCGTTTTCACCTCTGCCAGGGCTACCCTGAAACCGGAAGCCAAATGCTGCTCCTGACGGAAAACGGAGAGCAGGTAGATGGCAAACGTGCAGGCCAACATCACCGTGACTGTCCGTTGCGCCAGCGGCAGCAGCAGCGAGGAGAACAACATGAACCCAATCGCGCCGCTCAGCATGGTCACGGTGACCCCGCGCAGCCTTGGTTGCACCGTAAGGGCGCAACGCATCATCGCAGCCTGATCAAGTTCGCCGACAGCCTGTAGCGTAGACACTGAACAACACCTGGGGTAGGGGACCCAACGGGAATGGCATACCGAACCAACCCGCTTTGCTGGCTATAGGAATCAAAATCGGCAGCTCTGGTTGTTCTTTGTTACATATTTATTTAGTTATGGTATCTGGAGTAAATGTTATGCATGTGGTTACCTATTGGTGCCAGCTTTGGAGGAAGACTGTTGGCGAGAAAAAGCGCTCCGCGGACGGTCGCGGCCGAGGGCTCACGGTTTCGTTGCGGCAGCGGCCATGTTGCGCGGCTTACGATTTGTAGGCCGCGAGCACACGGTCAATCATCTCGCCGGCAACGCCAAGGTAGTTTGCCGGCTCGGTCAGCTTCGCCAGCGCCGCCCGGTCGACGTGCCGCGAGATTTCGGGATTCTCTGCCAGCAGATCAAGCAGCGGGCGCCCCGACGCAATTCCGGCGCGGCAGATTTCCTGCACGAGGTCGTGAGCGCGCTGCCGGCCGAGGTACGGCCCCAGTCCCATCATCACTGCCTCGGCGACTATCATGCCGCCAGTGAGGTCGAGGTTCTTGCGCATTCGTGCCGGGTCGACCTGGAGACCGGCGACCAGCGAGCGAGCATGCGCAAGCGCCCCCGAGGCCAGCAGAAAAATCTCCGGAACCACGATCCATTCGATCTCCCACTGCCCGTTCGCGCGCTCGTGCTCGGCCACCATCGCGTCCAGCAGCGCGGCCACATGTTGGCGAACCACCCCGGTGCAGGCAAGAATGTAGCTGGTGGAGACGGGATTCCGCTTCTGCGGCATGGTGCTGCTGGAGCCTCGTCCTGGGGCAAAAGATTCGGAAACCTCCTGCACTTCGGTCTGTGCCATCAGGTTGACGTCCGTTGCGATCTTGCCGAGCGTGCCGGTGACAAGCCCGAGAAAGCAGCCAATTTCGGCGAAGCGGTCCCGCATGGTGTGCCAGGCGATTTCAGGTTGTCCCAATCCCAATTCCACCATCAGTGCTTCCTGCACGCGCAATCCGTCTTTGCCCAGCGAGGCGAGCGTGCCCGCGGCACCCGCAAACTGGCCCACCAGAACCCGCGTCCGCAGCTCCCGTAATCGCGCCCGATGCCGCTGAAAAGTTGCCAGCAGCACGGCCATCTTGAGTCCGAAGCTGATAGGAACGGCCTGTTGTGTCTTGGTGCGCCCGGCCATGGGCGTGTCCCGGTAGCGCTCGGCGAGCGAGGCAAGCGAATCGGAAATCGCCGCCAAGTCTTGCTCCACCAAATTCAGTCCATCGCGAACCTGCATGATGGTTGCGGTATCGATGATGTCCTGCGTGGTCGTGCCCCAATGGCACCACTCGCCCAGACCGCCGGAGCAAAGTCCTACCAGTTGCTGCACCACGGGAAGCACGGGATGACCAATGGCGTCGATCTGTTTCTTCAGCCTCACCATGTCGATCTGCTCAACCCGGCAGTGACGGCAGATCTCTTCCGCCGCATCCTTGGGAATTATTCCCAGGCGCGCCTGCACGCGGGCCAGCGCCCCTTCAATGTCGAGATAGTACTGAATGCGGCGTTCATCGGAGAAAACAGTACGCATCGCCGGGGTGCTGAAGAGATCGCCAAACAGGGCTGAGTCGATGATTGTTGCAGGCATGTCTATTTCCTCTAAGCTGCGACGGCGCTGGCTGCGTTCCGCATGCTGACGACGCGGCACACTTTAGCGTGAAGAGCCGCCAAGCCAATACTATTTTCAACGAATCACCAATATTCCAGACAGAACGATCGTCCACAAGCGGATTTTCGCAATCCGCGTTTGAAGAAACGTGGTGCCACCTGTCCAGGGCCACGGCATCGTTTCCACTGTGTTGCCGCCACATCTTTTGCAGGCTGAAGATCGTCGCCAACGGGCCCCCGGAAGTCGATTCGCTACAATAGCAAGTCCACGCTTCGCAAATGGCAAGATGAGAGTCCAAACGTCAAGAAATGTTCTGATTACTCTCGGAGTGCTTTGGCTCTCCGGCGCATGCTTGCGGCTCACCATTCTGGCCGTCCCGCCCTTGCTGCCGCTAATTCGCTCCGATTTGCATCTGTCGGCGACTGCGGTCGGTCTATTGATAAGCCTGCCGGTGGCATTGTTCTCGCTGGCCGCTTTGCCTGGCTCGCTGTTGATTGCGCGCCTTGGGACGCTGCCAACGCTCGTGGGAGGGCTGCTGATCGTGGCGCTTGGCGCCGCGCTGCGCGGCGTGAGCCCGAACGCGGCGACTCTGTTCGCCGCCACCGCGGTCATGGGCTGCGGCGTGGCGATCATTCAACCGTCGATGCCGGTCATTGTTCGCCAGTGGATGCCGGCTCGCGTCGGCTTTGGCACCGCGACCTATTCGAACGGACTGATGATGGGCCAGCTTGTGCCCACGCTGGTCACGCTTCCACTGCTTCTGCCGTGGCTACATGGCAACTGGCGGCTGTCTCTGGCAACCTGGTCGGTCCCGGTGGGCTTGACGGCCGTCATCGCCGTACTCCTGGCGCCGCGTCCAGCCGGCGCGTCCGGATCAATGACCTCCGGAAACAACTTTTCGACCGGCCGGGCCAAGTGGTGGCCTGACTGGAGAAACAGCCTGGTCTGGCGACTGGGAATCATGTTTGGCAGCGTCAACGCGGCTTACTTTGCCGCAAACGCATTTCTTCCCGTGTATCTGGTGGACGCCGCACGCCCGGACTTGGTGAGCAGGGCGGTGACCGCGCTGAATTTCGGGCAGATTCCCGGCTCGTTTCTGCTGCTGATCTTCGCCGGCCGGCTGGAGCGCCGCGCGTGGCCCTATATCGCCGCTGGATCGCTTGGATTCGTCAGTGTCCTCGGCCTGGTTTTCGCCGTCGGCAAGTGGACGGTCGTGTGGGCCGCGCTGTTGAGCTTCTGCAGCGGTTCGGGCCTGATTTTGGGATTGAGCCTGCCGGCACTGCTGTGCGCGCCGGAGGACGTTGGCCGCACTTCGGCGGCAATGTTCACCGTGAGCTACGGGGGAGCGGTCCTGGTCGCTCTCGCCAGCGGCGCCGCATGGGACCTGGCGGGTAATCCTCGCTTGGCATTTCTTCCGATTGCACTGTGCTCCATCGTACTAGTGGTTTCGGCGATGGCCCTGCGCAGCAGGCATGAGCTTCTTTGATACGGCGGAAAACGAGATGCGTTCGGATTACTCGTCGCCAGGAATCTTGGATCAGGGTTTCGAGGGAAGCGCAAACGTCAGCCCGACCAGCACGAGCCAGACGATAGCGACAGCCGCTGGAATCCACAATCCCAGTATCCTGCTGAGCGGTGTTCGCGAGGGCATTTCCCGCCGGCGCCTGCTGTAGGGCTGCAACTCCGCCGGAAACAAAAGCTGATCCAGTTCAAGCAGCATACCCAGATACCACTCAATTGCGCGCGATGTCCGCCACAGGACATACAGCGTGACCAGCGCCAACGAGAATCCAACAACCGCAACCAGCACCCGGATCATTAATGACTTTAGATCCGGCTCGTGGAATTGCGAAAAAGCGGCAACCAGCACGGCGGTGGAAACCACGAAGGTTTGCAGACGACTGTTCAGTAACTTGTCTTCATGCTGGTGCAACTGCGTCAACTGCTCCCAGGCGGAGAAAACCTGCTTGCGGCCCTCCTCCGTCTGGAGC
>JBEKQP010000009.1:0-35280 GCA_049519595.1 Candidatus Korobacteraceae bacterium
AAAAGTGCGCGGCCCAACCGAAGGCAAGGTGCCGGTTATCCTGGCGAGCGATGTCGAGGCGGTCGGGATCGGGAAATCGTTCCGGATCGCGATTGCCGGCAGCCATCACTGCGATCACCGCCTGCCGTTTTCGAATCAGCTTTCCCCCAAGTTCCACGTCGGCCAGCGCGAGTCGCCCGGTGTGCTGGCTGGGACTCTCATAGCGCAACAGTTCTTCGACCGCGGACGGAATGAGTGACAGATCCGCCCGAAGCCGCTGCAATTCGCCGGGGTTGCGGAGGAGGCTGAGAATCCCATTGCCAATCAAGTTTGTTGTCGTTTCCTGGCCGCCGACCATAGTGACGATGGAATTCGCGATGACCTCTTCTTCGGTCAATCGATCGCCGTCAATCTCGGCCGTCATCAGGGAATGCACCAGACCCGGGCGAGGATTGGACCGCAGCTCACGGATCGTGGACTTGAAATAGGAGGTCATTCCCTCCACAGCGCGCAGCACTCCCGGCACGCGGCCCGGGTTGTGCTGGAAGTTCCCGAGCATCTCTGCAAAAGTGGCGGACCAGTCTTTCAACATATCGTGGTCGCTCACCGGAACGCCTAACATCTCGGCGGTGACGATCGCCGGGAGCGGCGCTGCAAGATCGGCAATCACATCCATCTTGCCGCGAGACAGCACCGCGTCAATAAGCCTGTCGCAGATTTCCTGGATATGGGTGCGGAGAACGGCGACTCTGTCAGGCCCGAACGCGTAGGAGGCCAAGGCTCGCAAACGCGTGTGCGCGGGCGCATCCATGAAAAGCATCTGCTTGACCATGACGGCCGCGATCGGGCTGAGCGACGAAAGGCCCATCTGTTCCAGTTGCTCTGGCGTCGGAGTCCGCGCGGCGGAGAATCGAAGCAGCACGGTAAGGACGTCTTCGTAGCGCGTGACAACCCAAGCATGCAGATAGGGGTCCCAATGCACCGGGTCCTCGGTTCGAAGCCGCTGGTACAGGGGATAGGGGTCGGCCAGTACTTCCGGATCCAGCAAGTGATAAAGGCTGAGCGGAGGAGCGGTTGAGCGGCTAGCCGGCAAATGTTCAATCGAGGAAAGCATAATGATTCAAGCTCCCGCTGGTTGTGTTGAAAGTTAGGGGGACGTATTTCAAAGAATCAGTTGCAAGCCGCTGCAATCGGTCCGCCAAATGCGGCGACGGTCGGCGGCACCAAAGCAGACAGCCGCTCTTCCGGATTCGCGATCAGCGTTACCAGCATGGCTCGGAGGTCACGCACGATCCGGAGGATCGTCTCTTCGGTAAAAAGATCCGAGTTGTACTGGGCACGACCCAGCATCCCCTCCGGGCGATCATCGATTTCGATATAGAGGTCCAGACGCGCGCCACCTGGTTGGGCATCCATGGTTGTAAATCCCCATCCAGGCCCAACGTCCGGCACTCGTGGCTCCAGTGAGATCATGGTCTGAAAAAACGGGCTCCGGCTCGAATCGCTCGTCGTCCACAGTTCACCAGCGATGATTTCGAAGGGCACATCATCGTGACAAAGCGACTCTGAGATAACGTCCCGGACACGCACGAGCAGTTCGCGGATCGTAGGATCGGCCGCCAAGTCGATTCGCAACGGCACGCGATTTTGCAGGAGTCCCATCACATGTTGGAGTTGCGGATTTTTCCGTCCCCCCGGAGTCACCGTGCCAACGGTGATATCCCGCTGCAAGCCGTGGCGATAGAGCAACGCTACGAATGCTGCTACCAGAATTGTAAAAACCGTGACGCTCTGTCGCTGGCTGAAATTTCTAAGAGCATCGCTCTCCGCCTTTGTCAAAGCGAAAGACTGGATCGCGCCGCGGTATGTCTTTTTCAATGGCCGCGGAAAGTCGGTTGGCAACTCCGAGCACTCAGACATTGCGGCTAGTTGCCTGCGCCAGTACGCCAGCTCGCGATTCAGCAACTCGCCGCGAAGCCGCTGCCTATGCCAGTACGCAAAATCGGCGAACTGAACAGGGAGTTCGGGAAGTACTGGCGCCTCACCTGCCGACAGCGCGTTGTAAAAGGCCACCAGTTCGGAAAAGAAGATGTCAAATACCGTAACCCCATCAAGGATGATGTGATGCACGGTAGCAAATAGCCGGTACTCGTCATCCGCCAGCCGCACAAGCCTGGTGCGAAACAACGGGCCTCGCTCCAGGTCAATCGGGATGCAGGCATCCTGGGAGGCCAACCAGATGGCTCGCCCCTCCCGCTCGGCCTCAACCAGGTGACGAATGTCGCTTTTGGCGAAGACCACGTCGGCTGCCTTTTCATGAATTACTTGCACGGGCTCGCCATCTACTTCGGTGAACGTGGTGCGCCAGGCTTCATGCCGCTGCACGAGTTCCGTGAAGCTACGCTCCAACAAAGACACATCCAGCGATCCCCGACGATACACCGTGATCGGCTCGTTGTAGCAGGTGAGGCCGCGATTTTCGCGCATGTGACGCCACATGCATTCCTGCGCCACTGACAAACATGCGGGCTTGCCGGCAGGCCGGCAGGCCAGAATGCTTGCAGCGGATTCAACAGACCTGTCTCCTCGCAGATACCTCGCCAGCAGTTGGCGCTTCGTTTCCGAGAGTTCGCTCGATGGCATCGCTGTGTCCTCTGGCGGTCACACTTCAAACAGCTTGAGGAAGAGCAGGAGACGGTTCCATGACAGTCGTTGTTACCGTGGCCCCCAACGTCCGTTGCGCCTCGTCTTCGCTCATGCCCTGTATCTTCTCGATCAGCAGTTGCTCGATTACTGCCGCGAGTCCTCGGACGGTGGGCTGCTCAAACAATGTGCGCAGCGGAACTTCGACATCGAAAGCTTCGCGAATTCGAATAATTAGTTGTGTCCCGAGCAGCGAGTGTCCGCCGAGCAGAAAGAAGTCGTCGTCGGGACCGACTTCAGGCACGCGCAGCAACTCCGAGGCAATGCGCGCCATGGTTGCCTCCGTCACCGAACCCGTAGCCGCCGGTTCATCACGCAACGTATTCTCCGAGGTGGGCAGCGGAAGCGCATTGTAATCTATCTTGCCGCTCGCAGTCAGAGGAAGACTGTCGACCACGACAAAGACAGATGGCACCATGTAGTCGGGCAACCGATCAAGCAGGAACCCTTGTAGTTCGCTGCGAGTGAACTCGCCATTGGCAACGATGTAGCCTATCAGCCGCTTTTCGTCCGCGCCATCGGCACGTGCCACCACAGCACTCGTTGTGACTGAGGCGTGCGCATTCATCGCCGCTGCGATCTCGCCCGGTTCAATCCTGTACCCGCGAATTTTGATCTGATTATCGACTCGACCCAGAAACGCAATCTGACCGTCAGGCAAGCGCCGTCCCAGATCGCCGGTCTTATACAACTTCGTGCCCGGCGCGATCGGGTTGGCGACGAAGCGCTCGGCGGTAAGTTCAGGATGATTACGATACCCGCGGCCAACATTAGCACCGCCAACCAATAGCTCTCCAGCGACTCCGTCTGGCACGGGTTGCAGGTTCTCATCAACGATGTAAACCTGCGCGTTGTCAACGGGTGCGCCGATCGGTGGCAGTCCCGAATGGTCCGTGCACGATGGCACCGCTGTCCAGGTGGCAACCACCGTACACTCGGTCGGACCGTAGTTGTTCACCAACGTGAAAGGCAATCCGGCGATCGGGCGTGTATGCAGCGTATCGCCACCCGTCAGCAACACTCGCAGCTTTGTCGCCTCCGGCCATTCTGTGTCGATGATTCTCTCCGCCAGCGGCGTCGGCACAAAACCAATCGTGATGCTGTTTTCCACCAACCAGCAGCGAAGTTGTTCGGGGCTGGTCAGCGTCTCGGAATCGGCAAGGTGCAGGCTCGCTCCACTTGCCAGATAAGGCCAAGTCTCCCACACGGAAGCATCGAATCCAAGACCCGCCAGGTGGCTGGCATGATCTGCATCAGTGACCTGAAACACGCGGTTATGCCACGAAATCAGATTCGCAAGATTAGCATGCGTGATCTCTACGCCTTTTGGCGTACCCGTCGACCCCGAGGTATAGATCACGTACGCCAGTGCATCCGGGCGAAGCTCCACTTGCGGCGCTTGCGCCTTCCGCGTTTCAATTTTTCTCCATGCGCAGTCCAGGCTGAGCACGGGACAGCACGCCTGGCTCGCACGCTCCGCCATGGCAGACTCGGTAACCACGACCTTCGCCCCGGAATCGTTCACCATGAAGAGTAGCCGGTCACGTGGATTTGCCGGGTCCATGGGCAGGTACGCCGCCCCCGCCTTGAGGGCAGCCAGCGCCGCCACAATCAGCCAGGGGGAACGCGTCATCCATAACGCAACGACGTCTTCCGGACCTATGCCCATCGCGCGAAAATGCTGCGCCAGTTGGTTTGCGCGCGCATCCAGTTCGCTGTAGCTCAGCGTGCCTTGCGCGAACACGATCGCTGGGGCGTTTGGGCGTCTGGCGGCTACGGCCGACACCATGCGGTGCACGAACTTGTCGCACGTAAGGTCAGCATCGAACATCGCGGGAATTTCGTTGTTGCAGGGCACAATATCTTGCTCTTTGCTTGGCATGTTTTTCTAACCTTGAAATTCTCCTGATCGGGTCACAGACTCATATCGCCATCGTAGAGAGAAGGGCACCACGCTTGCGGACTCTCAAGTGCCCTCGAAAGCTGTGGATTCCGTGTTTTGTATAGGGATGTCGAATGCTGCGGCGGTGGATTGCGATGCGGCGCTATCATGCTCATATCAGTTCCGCTCGCGCTGATTCCCATGGTCACAAGCAGGTGAATGCCGGACTTGCGGCTTTGCTCCAGCGCCGCTCGCAGCATTGCGTAGTAGACGCTGTCGTTACGGTCGAGAGATTGAAAGTCCGCGACGATCACTCTCCGGATGCCGTCCTGTGGTCGGTTGTTCTTCTGCAGGAGAAAGATTGCATACGCACGCAGACGTCCGCCTTGACTGAAAGTGGCGATCCAAATTCTCTCTTCACGCAGCGCGAAATAAAAACGCCATTCCAGAATTGCCCGCGTCCGCAACGCCAGGAACCTCCGCGGATATTCAGCGGAAAGTTCATCCCAGAAGCGATCGAAACGCACGTCGAAAGCCGTGCACATCTCAATGCCGGCATCCCGGCGGGCGCGCCTTCGCAGCAACATCCGATTCCATGTGTCCTTTGTCGAGAGCGCCAGGGCCGCCGGGTAGGATAGCAAGCTGGCGGCAGGCACCTTCTTGCGGCCAAGCCAATCGGCGATATATCCCTGATAGCTTACGATCCAGACGGCCTTTCGATCCCATGCCTTCAGTGGCATGGCTTTAACTCCGAGTTCGACGTGCGCCTTGAATGCCGCAAGAGTCGACTGGTGGCCCAACGCCACGTCGACGGTCTTCTGGTGCCAGTACTGATCAGCCAGGAACATTGCGTACCCGCGATATTCGTCCTCCACAACGAACGAGATACCGTCACCGATGAGAAGCTGCTGCCCCTCAAACTGATAAAGGAGAGGAAGGTTGGCGATATGGCCGACAATGCGCTTGTCTGCTTCTTCCAGCACCCACCCTATTGGGAATCTCCCACCGAACCGCAGGCAAGCGGGATTGTTGATCCAAAGGTGCCGCCATTGCTCGCAGGTCCAGGTCGCCGGGGGATATCCGTAGGGCGCTGTCAGCGTGGCAAGCTGCGCGTAGTCGTCAAGCCTGATCTCGCGCAGCTTCGGAGCGCGGCCCGGCTTGAACCTTGCGGCTCGATCGGTCGATTTCAGTTGTGCGTCGGCGTAATTCATTTACATTGTCAAGCTGAAAGGTCGGTGTGTTCGATCGCGACCACTCCGGCAGCAAGCGGCTTTCTAAGCGGAATCGCGGCAAGCACTGGAATGCCAAGGGCATCCTCGACTTCCAGGGGCGTGCGGAAAGATGGGTCCCAATAATCGCTAATAAATCCTGACCCAAACGCAACCAGCAGCGCCAAAATAAAGCCCACGGTCAATCTCAACAGCGGAGAAGTAACAGGCAGCACGGGAACGGTGGCTGCCTCAGCGATCGCCACGTTCATAATCCGCGAGCGATCAAGCGCTTCAGATAAACGCGCGTCAGATTGCTTGCGCAGCGATGCAAGATAAGTCTCCTCTGCGGCTTTTTGATTCCGCAACAGGTCTTGCTGCTGTTTCCCCAGCTCCTCGAGGCGAACGGACCGCGTGTGGTAATCGCTCACGGTGCGCCCGGTCTGCGCCTCGCTGGCCTGGAGGGCAACGAGTTCCGATCGCGCTTTCGCCAGTTCGGAGGTGAGCCACGTGTGCACAGGATCCTGGTCAGTCGTGCGCTCGGCGCTCGGCGCTGCTTCGGCCGCGGCGATTGCCAACTTCGTGTCGGCGATCTGCTTATCCACGTCCTGCACCAGGCGGTAATCGGGCTGATATTTTGTGAGCAGTTCAGACCGCTTCAGTTCAAGCGTGTAGAGGGTCGACTTCAGAGTGTCGACCGGGACCGTTGTGGTCCTAACCAGCGTGGTGATGCGCGGGCTGGCCGTTTTGAGCTGTGCCTCAAGGTTGTGAATGCGCTGCTGAGTGAAAGCGATCTGACTTTTCGTGCTCTGCAGCGTGGCATCGAAATCAGCGGTCTTCTGCAACAGGGTGTTGTTTTCCGCGTCCGCCGAAACCACCCCTTGCGCTCTCGTGAATTCGTTCAGGCGAGCTTCCGCCTCCTGCAGAGCCACCCGGTTCTGCTCGACCTCTTGGCTAAAGAACTCCGTGCTGCCCGCCGGACGATGCACTTGAACGTGTCTCTCAAGGTACAGGCCGGTCAGCGCCTGCAACACCAGCGCAGCCTCCTGCGGATTGGTTGAGTGATAGCGCAGGGTGACAATGTTGGAACGGACCGGCGGCTCGATATCAAGATTCTTGCGTATCACTCGAGCAGCTTTTGCGATCTGCTGGTCTTTCGGCATCGCCGGCAATCGCAGCAATTTCCTCAAGCTCCCCATGCGATTCGACAAACCGCTCTGCACCGCCGCTTGCCGCAGCAAATCGTCGCTTTGCATCAGGTCAATTTCGGAGTCGACATCCTGCTCCTCAATGCGCCCCAGCGACTCCCGGGCGGACGAGTCATTCGGCGCCGAATTCGCGCTGATCATCGGATCGAAACGGAGCCGCTGCACCAGTACCTTCGTTTCTGAAATGTACTCGCCGGGCATCAGGGCCACCGCAGCCACAATCGGCAGGAACACCGCAAAAAACGTGGTCAGCATCAACCGGCGGCGACGGAACAGTATGGCCAGCAATGTGCGCGGAGTGAACCTCGCAGCCTGCCGTCCCGGCAGTTGCAGTACGTGTTGAAGACCTGCTTGCATTAATGACTCCCCAATTCGCGCTATGGTATGCCGGGAACGACGGTTGCCCCAAGCGTAGGCTGGATGAAGGTCCTGAGCTTTGAAGCTTTGTTTTGCGGAATATAGATCGTATCTCCCGGCTGCAGTCGAACATCTTCGCTAAGGTTCCCCCCCGAGGCCAACATCTGCTTTACGTTCACTCGTTGGCGTTGAACGTTGCCGTCGGGCAACCGATGGAAGACCCATATCTCGGAGTGCTTCGAAGTGTCATTCAAGCCACCGGCGATCCCGATCGCTTCAATCAGAGTAGTGTTGGCTCGCAGGTCATACTTGCCGGGTTTGCCGACCTGCCCGGTGGCGATAAAATAGGGCTTGTTGAAGTCGCGCAACATTACCCTAATCACCGGCTTTGTCAGAATCTTGCTGTACGCGCTCTCCAATGTATTTGTCAGTTCTGGAACCGTTAGCCCCGCTACGTGAACGTCGCCCACGCCGTTCAGGGTCGCAAAACCATCCGGCTGGACGGGAACGTTCGGTTGATTGAACTCGGGCGTGAATTCGAAGTGAAGATCCAGCACGTCGCCGGGGCAAAGTTGGTAGCGCGGATTCCTCGCATCAAATCCGGAAGACAGGTTCGCTCCAGCCGGTTGTTCTCTCATAGCACTCGGATTGGGCGTGTCTTTGGGTTGCGCCTGCGGCCAGCATAGAGGAACGGCCGCCAATACAATCACGATCATCAAGCCACATCTGCTCTTCATTTTCCTGTACCCATGCCTCTGCCCAACTTGCCGTAGCGAGCCAACCGCTGCCGCTCTATCGAAGTGAGAAGTTAATTACGATTCGCATATCGCTTTGTCGCGGTTGTCCATTGACTAACGATGGTTGGTATCCCCACTGGCGCACGGCGTCCACGGCCGCAGGCACCAGTGCCGGATCACCCGAAATAGTCTGCACCTTTTGCACTTTCCCGCTTTCGTCGATATGCGCGTTCAGCACAACGCCACCTGAAATCCCGTTATTGCGCGCTGGCTGCGGGTATATCGGGTCCACTCGCGTGATCAGCTTTGGCGCAATCGTTATCTCCGGAGCCGGAGGGGTCGCCGCAGCCGTCGCGAAGTGATTCATTGTCGGAGTTCCTGCGAACGAGACACGGTATTGCGTCTTGTGAACATTGTTTCCGGTTGGAGCCGCCGGTTCTTTCGGTAGCCCTGTGGCTTTCAAAGTTTTTGGATTGCGGCTCCCCGAGTCTGCCGCCGGAGTGGTGGATGGAGCTGTGTCTGTCGCGCGCGCACCGGTGTCTGCCTCTGCGACCACGGAAGTGGTCTTGAACTCTGGAGGTGTCAGCGATGCCCCTAAATCGCCTTCGATACTCGAGTTTGTCCTGGAGTGGTCCTCATCTTTTTTGCTTACGAAAACCGGCTCCAGGCGTGAAGGCAACTGCCCCGCCGATTCTTGCGGCCTTGAAACCAACTGAGCGGTGTTAGAGTGATCCACTTTTTCTGTTTCACTTGCGAAAGCCGACTTCAAAGGTGTCAGCCACTGTTTAGCCGATTTTTGCGCGTCTGAAGCGAATCTTTGCGTTGCTGAAACGAAGTGAGCGGCGAACGCCGTATCACCGTGGTGATTGCTTAGCCAAACCAGACCACCGAAGAGTGACGCGACGACCGCCGTCAAACCCCACCCCCAAGCGAGACCGCGAAATTCTCGCCATCGCCACGCACGCGTAGGAGGCGCAGCTGCACGACTCGCCGATAAGCTCTTCTTCTGTGCGAACCGCCTGAGAATGTTGCACACGCCGACTTGAAAAGCGACTGCTGCTCCAATCAGGCGGCCAAAGACCAACTTGGCCGCGACTATAGAACTCCTAGGCCAGGCGAAACGGCGAAATCCTAACCGCTGCGACTGCCGCGCATGAGAAGGGACGGCCGCACGCTTCACCCGCCAATTCAGCATCTTTTCTGCGATCTGTCCGAAAGCATTGCGCACACTAACCCGAAAAGCGGCTATTACTCCCAGAACACCGCTCAGCCAAGCAGAAACAAAGCTGGGCTTTGCGATTTTGCTCGCCAGCTCTCCCCTCTCCGCTTTCGGCTGTTCGGGAACGGGAGCGGGAACGGGCTCCGCCACAGTCTGCGGTTGCCGCTCACTCTTAATGGCAACCGGGCTCGCGCTCTCTGCTTGCGGCAACTCCTGCTGCAGGGTGATGTGCTCCGCTTTCTCTTTTGCCGGGGCCGGAGTCTGAAGGGCGGTGGTGAACAATGCGGCGAGTTCGTCGGCCGTTCCCGAAATCCGACGCCCTTGGACACGCTCTTCCTGGTTCGGCTGAGGGCCAAATTCCAAGTCCGCGGCGGCCTCGCGCACCATTTGGCCGTCGATCAATATCTTGCCCAACGCACAGCCGATGGACATTGCGTTGAAACAAAGCCGGTTTATCTCGCGTGGGACGCCATGGGACTTCTCCACAATTATGCCGAGAGCTTCAGGAGTGAAAAGAGCATCGCCGCGATACCCTGCCCGCTTTAGTCTGTGCGCGACGTATCTGATCACGTCAGCGGGAGCAAAAACGTCCAGCCGTGACACGATCGTGATCCGTTGCCGAAGTTGCTCGAGCGCGGGAAGGGACAGTTTCCTGCCGAGTTCAGGCTGGCCGGCGAGTACGATGTGCAGGAGTTTGGCATGAGACGTTTCAAAATTGGACAGCAGGCGCAACGTTTCGAAAACCGGGATGTCGAGATTTTGCGCTTCATCCACCACCACCAACACGCGACGGTTTGCTCGTGCGCTCCTCAGCAGGAACTGCCGCAAGCAAGTCAGTGCTGATGTATCGCTCCTGCCATTCTCACCCTGAATTTTGAATTCAGCGAGCAGGTTTTGTAGTAGCTCCTTGGAGGTGCACTGCGTATCAAACAGAAATGCGCTCTGAGCCGAATTCTGGAACTGCCGCAGCAGGGCGAACAGCAACGTAGTTTTGCCCATCCCCGGCTTGGCAATAACCGCTGCGAACCCGACTCCAGACTGAATGCCATAGGAAACCGAAGCTAAAGCCTCCCGATGAGTGGCGCCCAGGTATAGGAATTCAGGATCGGGGGTCACACCAAACGGCTGTTCGTTCAGACCATAGAAGCTAAGAAACATTCAATATCCTTTGGAACGGCTTGAGGAATTACCAGTTCGCATTTCTCCCAACACGCAGTGTGCCTTGTGCCGGCATGGCGCTCGGCTCGATCAGTTCCAAATCGAGTCCCTCAACCTTGATTGCGATTGCGCGCATGATGAGCTCGATCGACACCACAAACCGGGTATCGCCTTCACGCCGGACAATCACCCCTTCCAACCCGCTGAGCGGCCCCGACACTACGCGGACGCGACGTCCGGCGCTCAGGTAGGCAACCGGTTCAGCCTGCAACTTCTGCGACAGACAATCACGGAGCGGCTCGACATCCTCGTCCGCCAGCGGAACTGGCTGGCCACCTGTCCCGACCAGGTACGCCACACCCGGAGCGCTCAGCACGCGCAACCGTTCCGCGAGCGGAATGCGCACAAATACGTACCCTGGGAAGAGCGGCAATTCAACCTGGGCGCGGCGCTGGTTCCATTGGCGCGTCGCCGTATGAAGCGCCAGGTATGACTCCACTCCGATTCGCTGTAAGTGTTCGGCCACGCGTTTCTCATGACGCGCGTAGGTGTAGGCGGCGTACCACCTGGGTTCAAAATGGATTGCTTGGGATAAATCGTTCTGCGAGTGTGTTGGCGAGAACAACTGGGGCCCGGACATAGCTTCGCCGCCTCAACGACATTCTGTCTTTGACTTTTTATTTCTGCTCTCTTGGAAAATCGACAGCGGCAAACATCGCCTGCCAGCACCTAAAGTGGCGCGGACAAAGACTCTGACGCAAGTAGCTGGCTACGTGATGCCCGAGTTCCTGAAAAAAACAAGCGCTCGAAATGTATTTTTCGTGAAAATCAACGGCTGGCAAATCGGCGAAAAAGAGGTTAAGCAATAGATAACATTTAAGATACGTGGGGATGACAAATTAGTAATATGAGTTGCTGCCCGTAAGTGCTGCTCGCAATCGGCGCACCAGAAACGCAGCTGTTGTCGACGATCGGCCGGCAGGTGGCCCATATCTGCCTTTGGTTGGGATAATTCCGGCTTATTGCGGCCGCAGAACGGAAGTTTTGCTGAAACAGGCGGCGCTGCTCGGAATTGTTGGCGTCCCCGGCGGGATTTGAACCCGCGTTACCGCCGTGAAAGGGCGATGTCCTAGGCCAGGCTAGACGACGGGGACTCTACAGGCAGGCATTCTCTTGCACACGTTCCAGCAAGTTCATCGTATCAGCACACCTAAGTAGTGTCAAAAGCCATCGCCCGAGGTTGAAACCCTCCGCTCTGTCGGAGTGCCCGGCACGAAGCCAGGGGATACTGATATCATTTTGCAGTCCAAAGCCGTCGCATTGATTGAATTCGGGTCCCGGCCAGCGTCGGAGTTGCGCCTATTGAGCAACATGCGTTCAACCTGCCGGCAAGGGTTGTCGTCACTGGCTGCGACTAGAGCAGATTCAGAGTTAGTGTATCCGGCGCGATCATTGCCGGGCTGAAAGCCCGGCTACTTACCGGACACACCTTCCGCGAATCCGGTCTGGCTACCGGGTTGTTCGCGAATCCGCCTGTTTCTAACCGGGGCGAGCAAAGGACGATTTTGAGAAGACCAGTTTGGCCACTACTTCGACGGCACTGAAGCCATGCTGAATGGCTCGGCGAGACCGCCCGATGTTCACTGCTCAAACCAACCGGGACTGTTGCGGACCCGGCGCGAGGAGAAAATAATGATGTTGCATTGGAAAACCGTTGTTCGCTTCTTTTCTTTGTTGCTGTTGTTGACCTCGATCAGTATGGCTCAAACCCAATCGACCGCCGGCTCCCCCGCTGCAAGCCCGCAGGCAGATGCGCAGAAAGGGGTGATGATGCTGACCATCTTCTTGCGCCACGATGAGTCCAAAACGCTAGACCAGATCAATGCCGACCTCAAGGCGCACGGTTATTTCGACCATTTTCCTCCCAAGGACGTCGAAGTCGTTTCCTGGTACGTGATGATGGGCATTGGGCAGGTCGTCACGCTTCGTTTCCCGGCCGAGCGTTTGCGCGAAGTGAATCTCGCAATCGAGCGCCACGCTTGGGGAGCGTTCCGCACGGACTTCTATCCGACCTACGACTACAAATCCGTGTGGGAAGCAGAGCAGAAGAAGAAGTGAACGCGCAGTTTAAGCATCGTATAACGTTGTCACTGGGCCGGACACACATCAACCGGCCCGGTGAGTCCTCATCCCGGCGCCGTTTCGCCGGGCCTGAGCTCCTGGAGAAACGATGGCCGATCCGCTTTACCTGAGCTTGTGGTTCCCAACCTTTCGCGCCGAAGAAATGATGGTGCGTGCGCTTGGTGTTTTGCAACAGTTCCCTTTCGCGCCCGTCGCGCCGGGGATCGCTTACGTTGCAGTGCAGCCCATTAGTTACGCAGAGCCTTCCATTCTCGAGCGCCGGTTCACTCCGCCTGCCACGCCACAAGAGGCCATGGAGGTAGTGCAGGAGTTTGCCCATGAAGATTACGCCATCACTCTCGAGGCTTACTGGGAGTTATGGACCCCCGGCGGGGAGAATAGTCAGTGGTCGAGGCGTGAAAACAAGGTCAACTTCATTCTCCATGGCACGGAATTCGACGAGGGAATCTATACCGAGCTTGGACATGTCGAAATCGACTTCGGGCTGGACTTCCCATTTCTTTTCGAGGAGATGGATCTGTCACCCGCAGACCAGCAACGGGTACGTGAGAATGTCGCCCGACTCATCGCCTTCACGCATGCAGTGGAGAAGCATTGCCAGTTGACCGGCCGCGTACTTTGGTCGGAGAGTGAAGAGAACCTCGCGCAAAAACTCGTCGCCCGCTTGCAAAAAGTGCAGTAGACGGCCTCGTTAGAGCGCTCGCGACAGCACGTGGGTGAATCGCTGTTTCAACTTCAGGAATGGAGTCTCCAGCCAACGGTAGGAAGCCGCGGCGAGCACAACCGTCAGCGTCAGCGCAACCAGTCCGTGCAGCGCCAAGCTCCCGGCGGACGCTGCGAAGTTCGGCATCAGATAATCGGAGCACATTAGCGCCAGCACATGGAAAACATAAAGCCCATACGAAATGCGGCCCAGGTATACCAATAAACTTTTGTCCAGCATCCGCCGATTGCAAAACACGGCGATCAGCAGCGTTGAAGCTCCCGCCGTCATCACCGGGTAGCCGAGCAACAGGTCCTGCAACTTGAGCGGATCGGCCTTGATGCGAAAGAAATTGGCGGCCAGCCACAACAGCGCAATCCCCGCCATCGCGAGCGCGACTCTCGCTCGCACCCCTATCGCAGGTGTCCTTCCCTTCAATAACACCGCGATCAGAATGCCGGCCGCAATCGGATCGAGTTGCACCAGCGTGTTACACCAGGCCTGGGTCTCCATTGTGTGGTGCAGCCCAAGATAGAGGCGCGTCGCGTTTGCCAGGGCCATCATGCAAATCGCAAGCACCAGCATCATTACGGTTCCTGCCCGCTTCACCACAGCCGGCCACAGAAGGTAGAACTGCTCTTCGATCGAGACGCTCCATAGCGGAAAGATCACTGAAGATGGGAATCCATGAAATACGATCCACCAGTTTCCCGCCAAAAAGGTGAATCCCATTGCTGCCCGCCATCCCATGTGTTGCCCGGGTACAAATAACTGCAGCGCGGCCGCCAACCCTAGAAATGCGAAATAGAGCGGCCAGATCCGGAGCACACGGCGCGCATAGAACGATCGGACATCAACCTCTCCCAGCAGAGACTTCTCGCGCAACAGCAGCTCGGTGATGAGAAACGAGCTGAGCACAAAAAAAATATCGACGCCGAAAGCACCCGTCGCAGCCACGCCCGCCAGAAGGTGGCCGAGCCACGGCGAAATTCGAATCGCGGTATACGCTGCGACCTCGTGTGGCAGCGCATGATGGCAGAACACGAAAAAAAACGCGAAGAAGCGCAGCATATCCAACTCAGGATGATAGAAGCGCGATGTCGCCACTCTTGCCGGCGCTTCCTCGGCTAACGCTTCATTCCAGATTGTCGTGAGAGAAGACAAGGCAGAATCGATTGGCCCATTTCAAAGTGTCAATACTATTTATGTTATCAGGCGGGACGTAACAAAACATAGAGCTTCATTTCATAAACGGTGCTTTGAAGGGGTAGGTTTATGAAACAAGCTGCAGAAAGAACAATCGTTCGCTCCGGCACAATATCAAAAGGCCCGGCTTTTCGGCCAGGCCTTCTGCTTGTGCCGGTAGTTGCGTGAGCGAAGGACCTGCTCGTTTCCAAAGCAACAAGCAGGTCTTGCACAGCGCTCAGGATGATCCGACCCCTGATTACTTCGTCTGGCCGCCTTCCATCCCTCTTTCGGCGAGGCCTTCCTGCGCCGCGGCAAGGCGGGCGGTCAAAACGCGGAACGGAGAGCAGGAGACGTAGTCCATGCCGACGCGGTGGCAGAACTTTACCGATTCGGGCTCGCCGCCGTGCTCACCGCAGATGCCGACCTCCAGCTTCGGACGCGTGCTGCGGCCGCGCTCGGTACCCATCTTCACCAGCTGTCCCATTCCTTCCTGGTCCAACACTGCGAACGGATCCTGCTTGATGATTCCGTCCTTCAGATAGGCCGGCAGGAACTTGTTGATGTCGTCGCGCGAGAAACCGAACGTCGTCTGCGTGAGATCGTTGGTGCCGAAGCTGAAGAACTCGGCCTCCTGCGCAATCTGGTCCGCCATGAGACAGGCACGCGGCAGCTCGATCATGGTTCCCACCATGTATTCGACCTTCATGCCCTTCTCTTTAAAGACCTCTTCCGCCACACGCCGGACGATGTCACCCTGGTTCTTCATCTCCTTGATGCCGCTGGTGAGCGGGATCATGATCTCCGGGTGCACCTTGATGCCCTTTTTCTTGACGTCGACGGCCGCCTCCAGAATGGCGCGCGCCTGCATCTCGGTGATCTCCGGATAAGTGATTCCCAAACGGCATCCGCGATGTCCGAGCATCGGGTTGATCTCGTGCAGATCTTCCACGCGAGACAACAGCGCGCGAAGTTCCTTCAGCTTCGGAGACTTCGGCTTGCTGATCTCGAGCCTGGCGATTTCCACCATCAGGTCCTCGCGCTTGGGCAGGAACTCGTGCAGCGGCGGATCCAGCGTACGGATGACAACCGGCAAGCCGTCCATTGCCTTGAACAGGCCGGCGAAGTCGGCGCGCTGCATCGGAAGTAGCTTCTTGAGCGCCGTGCGACGGTCCTTCTCGTTGTCGGCCAGAATCATCGCGCGCATGAACGGCAGACGGTCCTCGGCAAAGAACATGTGCTCGGTACGGCACAGGCCAATGCCTTCGGCACCGAACTGCCGGGCCTGTTTCGCGTCACGCGGAATATCCGCATTGGCGCGCACCCCCAGCTTGCGATACGGATCGGCCCAGCTCATGAACTTCACCAGGTCCGGGTTGTCTGCCGAAACCGCGATCGTGTTCAGCTTGCCCTTGATCACTCGGCCGGTCGTGCCATCCAGCGAGAGCCAGTCGCCTTCCTTGAAGGTCTGCCCTTTCACCCGCATCTCGTGTTTCTTCTCGTCCACTGAGATGTCGCCCGCGCCAGCCACGCAGCACTTGCCCATGCCGCGCGTGACCACCGCCGCGTGCGAAGTCATACCGCCGCGCGACGTCAGAATGCCGGACGCGATTTCCATGCCGTGAATATCTTCCGGCGTGGTTTCACCGCGCACCAGGATGACCGACTTTATCTTGCCCTTCTGGGTATAGGCCACAGCGTCATTGGCACTGAATACGATCTGCCCAACGGCCGCGCCCGGCGAAGCCGGCAAACCGGTGGCGAGCACTTCGACCTTGCTTCCCTTTTCGTCGAGCTGGGGCACCAGGAAGTCATAAAGCTGGTTGGGCTCCACGCGGAAAATCGCTTCTTCCTTCGTAATCAAGCCCTCTTCTACCATGTCGATGGCCAAACGCACAGCCGCCAGTCCCGTGCGCTTGCCGTTGCGGGTCTGTAGCATGTAAAGCTTGCCGTCCTGAATGGTGAACTCGAAGTCCTGCATGTCGCGATAGTGTTTTTCCATTCGCGAAGTGATATCACGCAGTTGGTTGTAGACCTCCGGCATGATCTTTTCGAGTTCGGTGATGTGAGACGGAGTGCGCACGCCGGAGACAACGTCTTCGCCCTGCGCGTTCAGCAGGAATTCACCGTAAAACTCTTTCTTGCCGGTGGCGGGGTTGCGCGTGAAGCCGACGCCCGTACCGCTGTTATCACCCATGTTGCCAAAGACCATCGCCTGCACGTTGACGGCTGTTCCCAGCCAGTCATCGATGTTATTGATGCGCCGATAGGTCTTGGCGCGCTCGTTGCCCCAGCTCCGGAAAACCGCATCGCGGGCCATCACGAGCTGCTCGCGTGGCGTCTGCGGGAAATCGATCTTGGCAAATTTCTTGACCACCTTCTTGTACTCGGCGATCACTTCCTGCAGTGCCTTGGCGTCAAGTTCAGTATCCAGCTTTGCCTTCTTCTGCTTTTTCTTTGCGTCGAACACTTCCTCGAAATGCGCCTTTTCGATTTCCAACACAACGTTGCCGAACATTTGGATGAGCCGCCGATAAGAGTCATAGGCAAACCGCGGGTTGCCGGTCCGCTCCGCCAGGGCTCCCACCGATTCATCGTTGAGGCCAAGGTTGAGAATCGTGTCCATCATGCCCGGCATGGAAAACTTTGCGCCCGAGCGCACGGACACCAGCAACGGATTTTCACCGGTGCCCAGTTTCTGCCCCTGCAGTTTTTCCAACTGCGCGACCGCCTCGTCCATCTGCGCGTCGAGCGCAGGCGACAAGGTACCGCGCATCCGGTCGCGGCAGGCCTCCGTCTGGATCGTGAAACCCGGAGGAACCGGTAATCCGGCGTTCGTCATTTCGGCCAAACCGGCACCTTTGCCGCCCAGCACATCCTTCATTTTCCCGTTTCCTTCAGCCTTCCCGCCGCCGAAGAAGTATACGTATTTGATCGCGGTTTCTTTGGGTGTTGCCATCTGTGCGCTCTCACTTTCAAAAGTTTGTGTGCTCATTTCAACTTCAACCTCGAAGGCGTCTACTACCGCCGTAATTACAGTGCAGCTTGATCTCCCGGACCCGTACGACGTTGCCGCCCCAAAGGAACCGGTTACTGTAAACTTTTACGCTCGGTCACGATCTCGCTGAAGTCGGCGATAATGCTGAAGTGGCCCAGCAACATTCCCAGCAACGCCAACCTTCGGTTACGGACCTGTTCGTCCTCGACCATCACCATCACACGATCGAAAAATTCGTCTATTGGTTTACGGATCTTCGCGACCTCGACCAGCGCTTCGTCATATTGCTTCTCCGCGCAGAGGAGGCGAACACTCTCTCCGGACTGCGCGCCCTGTTCGGCCAACTCACGCTCTGCCGGTTCGCCGTCATCGGGGATTCCGGCAGCCGCTCCCGATCCGGTCTTTTTGCTTTCCGCAGCCTGCCGCAGAATGTTCTTCATCCGCTTGAAAGCCGATGAAATCGCCTCGAAATCCTCCGAGCCGCGAACTTTCGCCACCGCTTCGGCCCGCATGATCGCGTCCAGAACATTGTCCGCCCCCGAGGCGAGCACCGCGTTCACCACATCATAAGCATAGCCCCTTGCGTCGCGCAGGTAGAACTCCATCCGCTCCCGGAAGAATGCCGCAACATCTTGCGGTAGGGTCTTTGCCGCCGTGAACTTCTTTTCGGCTTCGCTGCCTTTGTATTGCAACAGCGCATCCGCCATGATCTGCGAAATACTCAGCGGCAACTTGTGCTCGGCCAGAATGCGAACGATCCCGTTGCCCGCGCGGCGCAACGCGAAAGGATCTTTCGATCCCGTGGGCTGCATCCCCAAGGCAAACATACCGGCGATGGAATCCGCCTTGTCGGAAATCGCCAGAACCGCGCTTTCCACCGAACCCGGAACCGCATCTTCCATCGACTCGGGCTTGTAATGATCATAGATTACGTCGCCCACAAAGGGATTCATCTCCAGTGCCGCCGCCTGTACCTTGGCGTAAAGGCCGCCAACAATGCCCTGGAGCTCGGTAAATTCCTTGACCAATTCGGTCGTCAAATCGGCCTTGGCCAGCAGCGCGGCCTTATGGATGATCCCCGGACGCACCGCAATTTCCTTCTCGCGCACGCTTTCCGCCACCAAACTCGCCAAGTGTTGAGTGCGAATGGCCTTTTCGAAATAGCTGCCAAGATCCTTCTGGAAGGTAACCGACTTCAGCAACTCAACGCGCTCGCGCAGCGTGATCTTCTGGTCAGTTTGCCAGAAGAAGCGCGCATCGTTGAAGCGGGCGCGCAGCACCCGCTCGTTGCCATGACGGATCAAGCCGTCGGAATCGGAGGACGTATTCAGCACCGCCAGAAAGTGCGGCGAAAGCTTGCCGTTTGCGTCTTCCACAGCGAAGTATTTCTGATGATCGCGCATCACGGTCACCAGCACTTCTTCCGGCAGCGTCAGGTATTCAGGTTCAAAATTGCCGAGAATCACCGAAGGATATTCCGTAAGGTTCACGACCGTCGCCAGCAGCTCTTTATCTTCGCGCCAGCGTGCTCCGGGAATCGCTCTCGTGGCCGCATCCAGCGCCTTACGGATGATCGCCTCCCGCTCCGAGGGATGCGGAATCACGCACGCGCTTTTCAACTTCTCCGCATACTCGCATTCCGCACCGAGCGTTATGTCGCCTTGCGATAGAATCCTGTGCCCGCGCGATTTGTTTCCCGCCGCAATCCCGCCAAACTCGACTGGAACGACCTTGCCGTCGAGCAAGGCCACGATCCAGCGCACCGGGCGCACGAAGCGCTCCGCCGATTTGCCGCGCCAGTACATATTCTTGGCCCAGTAGATCGAACCGAACTCTTTCGGCAGCGACTCCGCCAGCAACGCCGAAGCATCGCGTCCCTTCCGCAACAACTTCGCCGCGAGATACTCGCCCTTCGGGGTTGAAACCTTTTCCAAGGCGTTCAAATCCAGATTCACTTTCTTCGCGAAGGCGTGCGCCGCCGGCGTCGGCTGACCGTCTCTGAAGGCAACTTTCAGCGCAGGCCCTATCACTTGTTCGCTGACATCAGGCTGTGCCTCAGCCACTCCGTGAGCCAGCACCGCAATGCGGCGCGGCGTGGAGAAAGATTCCACGGCTGCGCCTTCGGCGAGATGTTCACGCGCCAACAAATCGCGCACACGGTTGGTCAGTTCCGCGGAGGCCGAGGTGATCATGCGGGCCGGAATCTCTTCGATTCCTATTTCGAGCAGGAAATTAGCCATTGCAGCAAGTCTTCCTATTTTATGCGCAGCTTATCGCGCAATCAGCAAACTCCAGTTAAATTTGCGAGCACCTGTGGCAGCAATCCCAAATTCGCCTGATCGTCCGTTTCGGGAAAGTCCCCTGCAGCGATCGATTTCGGGACGCCCACTCTGAAATCGCTCTAGTTGGCCGCCGCGGCCGCCATTCCGGTCTTCCGCTGATCGACCCATGACTTGGCGGCGGCAACGGCCAGCGCACGAATCCGCGCGATGATGCCGACCCGCTCCGTCACGCTGATTGCTCCGCGCGCGTCAAGCAAATTGAACAAATGTGAGCACTTCAGGCACAGATCAAATGCAGGCAGTAACGGAAAGCGTAACTTCTGCTGCGCCAAATGCTTCCCGAACTCCTCATCCAGCACGCGCTCCTTCTTGCCCGTCTCCTTCTTCTCGCCCATCAGTTTGGCATATTCGGCCAACAATTCCTGGCACTCGGCCTCGTAGGCGTCCAAGTGCTTCCAGAGTTTGTCCACGTCGGCCAATTCAAAGTTGTAGACCGAATACTGCTGCTCATCGGCCAGTCGGATATCGCCGTACGTCACCGGCTTGCCATCGGGACCGTACACCCACACGATGTCGTAAATCGAGTCGACATCCTGCAGAAAGGCTGCAATTCGCTCCAACCCATAAGTCAGCTCAGCGCACATCGGGTCCAGGTCCACGGCACCACACTGCTGGAAGTAGGTAAACTGCGTGATCTCCAACCCATCGAGCATCACCTGCCAGCCCACGCCCCAGGCGCCAAGGGTCGGAGACTCCCAGTTGTCTTCCTCGAACTTGACGTCGTGCTTACGCAAATCGATGCCGATCGCCTTGAGAGATTCCAGATACAGCTCTTGCACGTTCTCAGGCGGCGGCTTCAGAATCACCTGAAACTGTGTGTGCTTGTATAGCCGGTTCGGATTTTCGCCATAGCGGCCATCCGCCGGACGGCGCGAAGGTTGTACGTAGCCCACGCGATACGGCTCCGGCCCAAGCACGCGCAGAAACGTCTCGGGCGACATCGTGCCCGCGCCCACCTCGACGTCATGCGGCTGCTGCAGCACACATCCGTTTCGCGCCCAGAACTCCTGCAGTTTCAGGATTAGATCTTGGAAGGTAAGCGGTTTGTTAACCGATTCAGTCACAGAGAGTCTTTCCTCAGTCATCAGCAATTGCGTTCAGTCCAGCTTCTCCAACTGCGCCGCCGTCACCAGTTTGCGATCCAGGTGCCGCGACAGAATCTGCAAGAGGAACTTGCGCAAGTCGGCGCCACGCGAGCGCGGCCACGGCTCGCCTGCTAACTTCTCCACCGGCGAGCGAAACATCGCCGCCGCCAATCCCCTCGACTCGGCCGTCATCTCCGATGAGGCCAGCCGCTTATGTTCCGGACACATCAAGCCGTCCGCCAGCACATGGAACCAAGCCCGCTGCCCGTCCAGATCGCGTCCGCAAACGATACAGGCGCTCAGCTCCGGAAGAAATCCCATCAGTCGCACCAGCCAGAGCTGGAAGTACGTCACCGGCATCCAGATGGCATTCGAATTCAAATTCGCCAGCACCGAGACAGCCAGCCGGTAAATTGCATCGTTCGCTTCGCGCTCTGGCAGCATCTCGTCAAGCATCTCGGCTACATGCCCCAAAGCCACGATGCGAGGATAATCCACCTGCGACGAGAGCGGCGACGCCAACACCTCGCAGGAATCGATCCGCGCTAGTTCCCTTCGCTCGCGATCCTCCCAGAGGACGCGCACGCAGGTTAGCGGCTCCAGAGCGCCAGCGAATCGCCGGCGCGACTTCTTGGCCGCCTTCGCCACGCCCTTCACTTTGCCTTCCAGGCGAGTGAACAAAGTGACCAGCAGGTCCGCCTCGTGCAGCGGATACGTGCGTAGAACGATCGCCTCAGACTGCTTCAGCGGCATTCAGAGTGATTCTCGACGCCTATCAAGTCCTCGTCGGCAAGTGCGTCCGTCGAGGTCGAAACAGGCCAGCCCTTCAGATCCAGCGCGTCAGATCAATTTTACTGGAGTGGAGACGAGGAGGGAAGCACAGGAATTCGCCGGTGCGTGGAAGGCACTTTTTCCAGGGTGCCGCACCGGCGACGAGCTTGGGCCCGGGCAGAGGCTGCGCCTCTTACCGCCCAAAGTACTTCGCGTTGCGCTCGGTGTAAGCCTTCCACTTCTCCGGTAGATCATCGAGTGCGAAAATGGCCGAAACGGGACAAACCGGAACACACGCCCCGCAGTCGATGCACTCAACCGGATCGATATACAGCATCTCTTCCTTGGCGAATGCTTCTTCGTCTTTCTTCGGATGTATGCAATCCACCGGACATGCGTCGACGCATGCCGTATCCTTCGTGCCGATACAGGGTTCTGCAATCACATATGCCATAGTCTTCACTTTCTCCGGAACGCCTGCTGATGATCACGATAGCACTGAAAACATTCGATTCTAACAAACCGCCGGAAAGGTCGTCCGGCCGTTCTTACCTCCGCAGACCGCTCTTACCACTACAGATGCAACTGGAAGCCGGAAGAGTTCAATGCGCCCTGCTTATCGCACTCAGCGCTGGCGATTGCGGGTCCAATCCACCGGCGACGGCAACGGCTCCAATCCTCGTCCGGCGAAGATTTCGGTGAAGTTGTGGATAAGTTCTTCGTGAAGCAGTCCGTTCGAGGCGAGTGTCTCGCTGCTTTCCACCTGCCAGGGTGAGCCGTCGAACCGCGTCACCTTCCCGCCAGCCTCCAGTACCAACAAAACGCCGGCCAGCGTGTCCCAGGGATTCAGGTTGAACTCCCAAAAACCGTCGTAGCGCCCTGACGCAACGTTTGCCAGGTCGAGCGCGGCCGAACCGGCACGCCGCACGCCGTGGCTCCGCAACGTAAGCTGGTGATAGAAGTGGATATTCGGGCTCTTGTGGCGCTTGAAACTCGGGAACCCCGTTCCCAGGATCGCCTCGGAAAGACTCTGATTCTTCGAGACTCGAATGGGCTTGCCGTTCAGCGTAGCGCCCTTGCCCCGTTCGGCGGCGAACAACTCAACGCGTGTCGGATCGTACAGCACTCCTGCCTGAGGCACGCCTGCGCGTTCCAGCCCAATGGAAACGCAAAACACGGGATACCCATGCGCAAAGTTCGTCGTGCCGTCCAACGGATCGACGTACCAGCGGTAGCTGCTGTCACTCTGCTTGTTGCTTCCTTCTTCGCCTACGATGTTGTGATCCGGCCACCGCTCGTGCAAGCGCGCGACAATCAACCGCTCCGAAGCACGATCAGCATCGGTTACGAGGTCCACATCGCCCTTATACTCAAAACCGGCGTTCTTCTGGAAATGGTCCATCAGCACCTTGCCGGCTTCGCGGGCAATCGCTGAAATCTCCGGGAGGAATTCAGAACTAACGTTTACAGTCACTGGAGGTTTAATACCGAATTTCTACTTACCGGTCTCGTTTGCGTTGTTCACATCCGGGTCGCGTTGAGCAGCTGGCCTGGCCACATCGCGCTTGCGAGAAGCCTCCCGGCCCCCGCCTTCGGCGATATACATGATCTCGTGCTTAAAAATGAAAAGGTTGGGAGCGCCTTCACGCGTTAGCCGGATCATGTTGCGGTCATAGTACTCGATCCAACCGCGAACAATTTCGCCATCCACCAGCTTAACGCTCACGGCCTTCTGCTTCTCGCCAAGCGATTTCAGGTACGCAGCCTCTTCGAACGTCTCCTCGGGAGGCGGAGTCTTGCCTTTGCGGTTCAGAAGACTGCTCTGAGCTGTTTGAGCCGAATGGAAGACCATGGTTGAATTGTACAGGCAGCTTGCGTTTCTGTCAGCGAGGAACATCCGCGTCCGCAAAAGGCCGAAATCGGTCACAAAGCAGATCGCAGCTATTCGAGTTTGCTATTGTAATACCCGGTTCGATGCCGAACCCGCAGTCCCGCAGCCGAGATTTTTTCCGCAGCCTGGGGCTCCACGACCACGCTAATCTTGCGATAGTCGCCGCTAATTTGCCGCGCGGGATAATAGGCGATTAAATACTGCGTACGGAGTTCTTCACTGATTTGCTTGAACGCCTTGTCCAGTTCGCTCAAGTTCGACGCGTAAAAATACCTGCCGCCGGTATCGTGTGAAATCTGTATGAGCGCATGCTCCCCGCCGATGTCCCGCCCCGCGCTAGCCTCGACCGGCACCATGATGATCGAATAGACAATCGCTTCCGCCGTTTGGGCCGCGCGCACCGCCTCGCTGTAGGAGATCTTGCTGCTTGTGTCGCCGCCATCGGTGATCACAACCAGCACTTTTCGCCCTTCCCTCGGGATCAACGCCCTCGCCCCCAGGTAAACTGCATCGTAAAGTGCGGTCGAAGATTGCGATCGAATCCGTGCAATTCCCCGGTCCACAACTCGCAAATCGCTGCTGAATGGAATCACTTCCGAGACAAACTGGCTGAACTGGTAAAGAGAAATGGCATCGACCGGCCGCAGAATGGCATGAGCAAAGCGCCTGGCCGATTCCAATTCGAGCGGAAGATCCTTGCGCGTGCTCAGGCTGGCGTCGATCGCCAGCACAATTGAGAGCGGCAAATCGCTTTCACGGGCAAAGAGCGCGATGCTTTGCTCCTTACCGTCCTCGAAAATGTGAAAGTCATCTTTCGTCAGACCGCCTACAGGCGCGCCGCTCTGATCGGTAACGGTCGCAAACACGTTCACCAGCTTGACATTCACCTTGAATGTCGTCGCCGGCTCGTCGCTCTGGGGAGAACCCGGCCGCGGAGGCTGCGCGGGCTGCTGCTTGCCGTCCGGACGATCCGGCGGATGAGGCACTTGTTGCGCGAGAAACACGGTCGGGACAACCGCCAATAGGAACGTGAGGAGCAGCACTCGCCACATTGAAAGCTTCATGACCACTGTTCTAACCCGAAGCCGCCTCATGAGTTTGCCGGATTCTTAAACTCCGTTTCCTCGGCCCTATCCGGCCCAGGGGCTTCGTCTGGCACGCCTTGGCCGCCTGTCAGTGTCGCCACGGAAGATGGAAATGGGTCTCCATCGGCCCATACCGCACCATCGGCAAAATGCTCTTTCTTCCAAATAGGTACCGTCTGCTTGAGAGTGTCGATGATCCAGCGGCAAGCGTCGAAAGCCGCTGCCCTGTGAGCCGAGGCAACCACAATCAGCACGCTGCTGTCGCCAATCTCCAACCGCCCGAGGCGGTGCACAACCGTGCAATCGCGTACTTCGAAGCGCGTCTTTGCTTCCGTCGCAAGCGCTTCCAGGGCGTCCAGCGCCATCTTCTCGTAAGCTTCGTATTCCAGGTAGAGCGTGCGGCGCCCGCGACTATGGTTGCGCACAATCCCGTCGAAGACCACGACGGCTCCGTCTTCGCCCCGCCGGATGCGATGGACAATCGACTCGGTATCGATTGGCTCATGTTGCAATCGGCAATGGGCGCTCCTCATCGCGGGCTTCGCATCGGGTAGACTCGCGGCGGATCCGCTGCCACCGCTTACCGGAGGAAGCAGCGCGACCTCGTCGCCCTCATGGAGCAGCCTTCCGGGTTCGGCGTAGTGCTGGTTCACTGCTACCGCGACTGACTTCTGGAAGCGCGCGAGTCCTGGCGTCTGCGCCTGGAGCGCCGTCCAGAGATCCTCGGCGGTCGCTCCCGTCTGTAGCTCTAACTGCGCTTCGGAGCTTCCCACAAGGTCTTTGAGAATCCCAAAATAGACTACCTGCACGCGCATTCACGAAGCATAACAGAGTGTTGCGCAACTTACAGGGTCGCGCGGTCGAGCCTTTGGCGCTCCCGGTCAGGAGTCGCCTCCGGGGCGAATAAAAAGCAAATTGGCTCAGTGTGGCTGCAATTACATAGAGCCAGCCTTTGAATCAGCGGCATAAAAAATGCCCCATCCCCGTTCCAGGGATGAGGCTCTTTCTTTAGATTCTTGCCGACCGGTTCCCCCGACTGGCGGTTTCTCGAAACCCCAACACGCGCCGGTTTGCGCGTGCTGGGGCAGATCAAACGCTGCTCAGCAACTGCTCGCGAATCTCGGAGTCTTTTTTCTCTTCGGCCTTGCTTGTCGGCAGCGCGATGTCGAGCACTTCGTTAATCGTATTCGCGTAATGCACGTTGACGCCTTCCAATTGCTCGGGCAGCACGTCCTCTTCTACATTTTGCCGATTGTCGGCCGGAAAAATGATGTCCTTTACTCCGGCACGCCTTGCGGCAAGGAACTTCTCCTTCACCCCGCCGATCGGCAGCACGTTGCCGCTAAGCGTTATTTCGCCGGTCATGGCCAACAACGGCCGAACCGGTCGCTCAGTCAACATTGAGACCAAAGCGGTAGCGATGGTCACGCCAGCCGAAGGGCCGTCCTTGGGTATGGCGCCGGCCGGCACGTGGATGTGCAGATCGTTCTTCGTCAGAAAGTCCTCGTCGATGCCAAGCGATTTGGCGTTCGAGCGTACCCAGCTCAGGGCCGCCTGCATTGACTCGCGCATTACGTCCTGAATCTGGCCGGTGATCTTGAAGTCGCCCTTACCCTTCATCTTCATCGCTTCGACAAAGAGGATGTCGCCTCCGGTCGGAGTCCAGGCAAGCCCAACCACTACTCCAGGCCGCTTCGTCCGTTCGGCGATCTCGGTGTCAACCCGGACCTTGATACCGCCCAGCATCTCGTGCACCACTTCGCGTGTGACGACAAGTTTATCGAGCTTGCCTTCGGCGATGCGGCGCGCCTGCTTCCGGCAGATGGTTCCAATCTGCCGCTCCAGGCTGCGCACGCCGGCCTCCCGCGTGTAGTGCCGAATGAGAAAGCCCACCGCGTCCGGCGTGAACTCGATCTGCTGATCGGTAATGCCGTTCTCCTCTGTCTGCCGCTTAATCAGGTACTGGAAGGTGATGTGAGCCTTGTCTTCTTCCGTGTACCCGTGCAGCTCGATGATCTCCATGCGATCGCGCAGTGGATCGGGAATCGTGTCGAGCTGGTTGGCGGTGGTGATAAACAGCACCTTTGACAGGTCGAATTGCACGTCAAGATAGTTATCGCGGAATGTGTTGTTCTGCTCCGGGTCCAGCGCCTCCAGCAACGCTGAAGTTGGATCGCCACGGAAGTCGCGCCCTACCTTATCGATCTCGTCGAGCATGAAAACCGGGTCGTTGGTCTCCGCGCGGCGAATTCCCTGGATGATCTGCCCCGGCATCGCGCCAATGTACGTGCGGCGATGTCCGCGGATTTCTGCTTCATCGTGCACGCCGCCCAGCGACAAGCGGACAAACTTGCGTCCGAGCGCCCGCGCGATCGACTTGCCTAGTGACGTCTTGCCTACACCAGGAGGTCCGAAGAAGCACAGGATCGGGCCCTTCATCTTCGGGTTCAGACGGCGCACCGACAAATAGTCGAGAATGCGCTCCTTCACCTTCTGCAGGTCGTAGTGATCTTCGTCTAGGATCTCTTTTGCCTTCAGAATATCGGCTTCGACACCCGATGATTTTGCCCAGGGCAGCACTACCAGCCACTCCAGGTAATTGCGCGTCACCGAATAGTCGGCCGCCATTGGCGACATGCGCGCCAGCCGGGCCAGCTCTTTCAGCGCTTCCTTTTTCACCTCGTCCGGCATGCCGGACTGCTCGATCTTTTCCTTGAACTCCTCCGCGTCGCGCTGCGTTTCGTCCTGCTCACCCAGTTCTTTTTGTATCGCCTTCATCTGCTCGCGCAGGTAATACTCACGCTGCGTCTGCTGCACCTTATCCTGCACCTCACTCTGGATCTTGTTGCGAAGCTGCTGCACTTCCAGCTCTTTTGCCAGGTGCTGATTGATCTTGTCCAGCCGCAGATAGACGTCGGGCGTCTCCAGAATCTCCTGCTTGTCTCGCGTCGAAAGCGATGGCAAAGACGAAGCGACGAAATCGACCAGACGCCCCGGCTCCTCGATATTCATCGCCACAGTCGACAATTCGTCGGAGAGCGTCGGCGAACCCGCCACGATCTGCTGGAACAGCGTCAGGATGTTCCGCTGCAACGCCTCTACTTCGGCGCTCTTGGGTGGAGTCACTTCACTGATCGTGGTCACCGTCGCTTTCATGAACGGCGCCAACTGCGCGTACTCATCAAGCCGCACGCGCTCCAGGCCCTCGGCAAACACGAACAGGCTCTGGTTGGGCATCTTGACGACCTTGTGAACCACCGCCAGCGTGCCGATCATGAACAGATCGGTTGGCTGCGGGGAGTCCACGCGGGCCTCGCGCTGCGCCACAACTACGATAGTCTTGTCTTCACCCAGCGAGTTGATCAGCTGAACAGAACTTTCGCGACCCACCGTGAGCGGCAACACAGCATGCGGGAATAGGACTGTGTCCCTTACCGGCAGTACGGGCAGAGTGCGCGCTTCCGTGGCATCATCCCGGAATTCGGGTGGAACACTCTCTAAGTTGCGCGTTTCGTTCGCCATAAAGCTCCTTGAGTCAATCTTACTCAACTTTGATGTGGTTTGTCGGGAAATGGATTCAGCTCGAAATAAGTATCATAAGAACCATCGACATAAATCCAACAACTTCAAGCCTGGCGCGTAACTGTGAACCTTCCTGCAGCTCTGGACCCTCTTTACGGTGTGAACGGCAAGCTTCTGACCTGCCGCGACCAGAGGTCCGTCCGCGCGGATTTTAGCCGAAGTCGCCCCGCTCGGCAATGCCGGAGCCATCCCAAATATCCGGCTCACGTCACGGACACCAAGCGGGCAGTCCAAACTTCCAACAACTCGGCTTAACCCGCGTTAGTCTCCTTCTCGGGAAATGCCAGGGAAAGCGTTACTGAAACCACGAGCACACACGCCACGGTTGCCAGAGCCCATCCGGTCGGCACCTCCCACCATTTCGAAGCCAGCATCTTTGCCCCGATGAATATCAGGATCACCGCCAGACCATAATGCAGCAGATGAAACATTTTCATCATCCCCGCCAACGCGAAAAACAGCGACCGCAACCCGAGAATCGCAAAGACATTGGACGTGTACACGATAAAAGGATCGCGCGAAATAGCCAGGATCGCGGGAATCGAATCAGTGGCGAATACCACGTCGGTGGTTTCGACCACCACCACCACCAGCGCCAGCAGCGTGGCGTAGCGCTTCCCCTCTCGGTAAACGATAAACCTACCGTCTCCGTAGCCGGAAATCATTGCCACATGTCCGCGAAAAAACCTGGCCACCGGATTGCTTGCAGGGTCGATCTGGTCGTTATCCTTCTGCACGACCAGCTTCGCCCCGGCATATACAAGAAAAGCTCCGAAGAGGTAAATCACCCAGTGGAAGCGATTCACCAGCGTGATCCCTGTCAGGATGAAAACGGCGCGCGTAATCAGCGCTCCAAGGATTCCCCAGAACAACACCTTGTGCTGATATTCGCCGGGCACCCCGAAGTAGCGGAACAGCAGCAGAAAAACGAAAAGGTTATCGACGCTGAGCGCCTCTTCGACCACGTATCCGGTAACAAACTCGAGCGAAAGCACGCGCGTGGGACGGTGCCATTCGCCCGTCATGGCATGCCCGAAAAAGTAGATCAGAGCGGCGAAGATCGCTGCCAGCGCAATCCACATTGAAGTCCAGACAAGGGCCTCGCGGAAGGGGACGAGGCGTGCCTTGCGATGGAAGACGCCGAGGTCCAGCGCCAGCATGGCAAACACGAAGACATGAAACAACACCCAAAAAAGCCAGTTCGTGGGCATCGCTGGAATTGTAACGCCGCCGGATTTTTGTGAAGAGGCACAGTTTCAGAAGACGAAAAACGCACCGAAAAAGGACATTAAATTAACTTAAAAGACACTCATTTCGTGGCAGTTCTATGTCCGATAATGATTTTCAGTGTCCGATAACGATTTTGTCTCTGATGACCGCAGTTAGGGAGACTCTGAACAAGTTTTGTTAAAAGAACCGAGATCCCTCAGAGGCTAACGCCTCATTGGTCTTGCTGGTCTTACGTGCGGGCTGAAGCCCGTGCCTTCAAACCTTCTCTTGGTCAGAGTTTGCTTTAGGCACCCTTCCCGGTTGTTTGTTTAATGAGTATTCATGAAGTTTATTTCAGCCCGGCCACAGGAAAATAGATTGCGGCGAAAGTCGGGGCGCGCAAATCTGTGTCTAGAGAACTGATTCATGCATACGAGATGCTTGTTCGCAAGCTGGGCGGAGCTGTGATTTTAAGTCATAAAAAACACAATTGGGCTAGAGCAGTTGCCGTAATCGGGATTCTATTCTGCTCATGGACAGCGTGGGGGCAGTATGGTCATCCGGGTTCGGGCCCGTACCACGTGCTCACGGTGGAGCGCATCGTCTTGCACGATGCAGCGCGCAAAAAGGACCTGCCGCTGAAGATCTACTATCCGGACGCTGCTGGACCGTTTCCGGTCATCATATTTTCCCATGGGGCACTGGCATCGAAGGATTGCTATTCAGCGCTTGGGCAGTACTGGGCGAGTTTTGGATACGTAAGCATTCATCCGTCGCATGGCGATTCCATTGCTGATAGTGGATATCGCGGCACGCTACGTGAGGCAATCAGCGACCCCGCCGCCTGGAAGAATCGCCCTGAGGACGTCTCGTTCATCATCGACTCCTTTGCGGACCTGGAAAGGCTTGTGCCGCAGTTGAAAGGCCAACTGGATTTCCGGCATATCGGGGTGGGCGGACATTCTTTTGGCGCCTACACGGCCGCGCTCATCGGCGGGTAGTGTCCTAATTTGAAATCCTCAGCTTTGGATTGCGGCATTCAGCGTGCTCCTAATCCACTCCGAGAGAGATTGCTTCTTGGACTTGGCTGCTGCATCGTATGAACGCAATTCAAGCGGCGTTGCCCGAATCCGCAGCATCGCGGCTTTAGCGCTCCCCTTCGGAAGTGTGGGGCGTCCGACTTTTTTAGGCTTCGATGCTGGCATTGTTTCTGAACTCCTGAATGATGAACGCTCTTACCGCTGCTTCCGGGGACAGCGCCGGGTGAATGTGCAGGACGGTGACGTGTTGTTTTGGTTTGTCCGGGTCGCCCGTATCGTGCATCCACGCATAAAGGCGATCTGTCAGCGGATGGCCCTCCAGATGGAAGACCTCTACCACTCCATCCCAGACCGTTTGCCCCTTGAAAACCTCTTTGACGGGTACACTTTCGCGGTGCGTAGCCTTCACCCCGTGTAGTTTCTGAATCACGTCTTGCCATTCTTCGATGTAACTCACGCTACCGCCTCGATTAACTCCCCAACACTCCACATGCTTCCTGTAACACCAGCGGCCATCGCAGGAGTGCAGCGGAGCGTGTTGTGCCGCTTCACGAAGTTGTAATAGGCGAAGTGCAGACCAACCGCAGCCTCAAAGTTCTCGCGCTTCTTGCTGAAGGCCAGCGTCAGGCGGGTTAGGCGGCGCATGTGCAGCCGAGTGGTCGCATTCAACCGCTCAATGTAGCTGGTAGAAATCAGCCGCTCATCCGGGTTGCCAACGACGATTCTCTTCTCAGACGAAACGAACTGAGGGGCGCTGTAACGGCGATTGTTGTTCGCTTCCTCATGGCCGTAAGTCTTGATGATCTGGGCATAGTCCACGTTCCCGCCAAAGGCGTTTTCCATTGCAGCCACATAAGCCCCAAGGCCATCGGTGGAGATTTGTACCCTGTACGCCATGCGGCCTGCCACGTCCTGTACGAAGGCGTTTGCAGTAGCGATGCTGCGATCTCCAACCTTGAAGGCAGGAACCAGTTTCGTGTCCGCATCAATCGCGCAAAACGTCCATACACTGCCAACGCCAGAATCGCCTTCGCGGACGCTGCGCTCCTTCTTGCCAACAAAGCCCCAAATCTCATCCATCTCCAGACGGCGGCAAGACAGGTTCCGCATCTTGGCGTCCATGAGCGCCGTGCAGCCCTGCCCGACTTTCACGCCAAGCCGCATGATCGTATCGCGGTGAACGCCCGTAATGCGTTCGATAGAACGGATGCTGGAACCTTCGGTCAGTGCTCCGATTACCGCGATTTGCTTGTCGGTATTGAGTACGTTTGCCATGTGTATTACTGTATCCCAATAATTATTGTCTGTCAAGTGTTTTTGGGGTACAATTACGGAATTATGTGGAAATACTTGGCGATTTTCTTTGTTGTAATTAGTTTCGCGGCAGTCATAGCCCGTCAAGATCAGCGTACAGCCGCAGATGCCGCACAAAAATCCGCACACCTTAATGCAGGCACTGTCTCCGCTAAAACGGACGAGAATCATCCCCAACAAAACATCGAGAATTCCGACTGGAACCGCCCATGTTGGTACGTATTCGTAACCCTCTTCCGATGGCCCAACAGCACAGCAGTATGGGTTGTTTTCCTGACTCTGATGGCCATTGCCGAACAAACCAAAGAGACCGCCAAAGCCGCCGAAGCCGCTCTGCTGAATGCCAAAGCCCTGATTGCTTCGGAAAGACCTTGGCTCGTGGTGCTTCCCGAAGCGGTTGACCCAGAAGGCGAAGAAGTGCCTCACTTGTATCGCCTGAAGGTAACTAACGAAGGGAATACTCCGGCTCAACTTTGCGGTGGTGGCATTGGCGAAGGACAGCAATCGGTTGATCCAATCTTCGCGCCCAAAGACGAGGACCTCGGTGGATTTATTCTTCCTTTGAAAAATTTGTTTGTACATGGAGATTATTTTTATCTCCCCGACATTCATGGCAAAAAACCTGAAATCGTCGGTACGGATACCAAAATGTTCCACATCTATGGAAGAATTAGATATTGGGACACGTTCTCCGACCGTACCAAGGTTGAGCCATATGTGACGCAATGGTGCTTCATGTATAGATGGCACGACAGGGAGTTTCACAGAACCGCAGACGGCTACAACAAGAACACTTAGGATGGCAGCGAACAAAAACCAAATTAGGACACCACCCATCGGCGGAACGACCATTCTGCCGCCGGGCAATGGCGGGCCGCAGAGTTTTGCCGACAAACGAGTCTCTGCCATTCTGCTGTTGTCACCCCAGGGAGAAGGCCGCATGGGGCTGACGGCACGCTCGTGGGACAACATCCGTTTGCCGATGCTGCTCATGTATGGCTCGCGCGATTTTGGCCCATGGGGCGAAGCGCCCGATTGGCGAAGTGAAGCCTTCCGCGGGGCTCCCTCCGGCAATAAGTACGAGGTGGAACTCGCTGGCGGAACGCATATGGGGTTTGCCGGCCCTTCCCGGCCCGGAGGGGTTCAGGATGGAGTGTTCCAATGCGCGAAGCTCGAAAGCCTTGCGTTCTGGGATGCGTATCTGAAGCAACTTCCGAAGGCCAAGGAATTTCTAAGGTCAGATGGTTTGAAGAAGTTCAGCGTCGATGCCGCCACGTTTGCGAACAAATGACTCGCGCCAAAGCTGCCAGAGCCGACATTGATGTGAGGTACTAATGCGGGGTCGGTTAGAAGAACTCGACGCTCTTCGCGGTCTGATGCTGGTGTGGATTACATTCACCCATCTGCCGACGGCTCTGAGCAACTATGTCAATCAGCCGTTCGGATTTTTTGCGGCCACGGAGGGATTCATATTTCTCTCGGCGCTCTTTACCGGGCGCATCTACTTCCAGATCGCGGAGCGCGAGGGCTACCGCGCGATGTGCCGCAAGTTGTGGGCGCGAACGGGACGGCTGTACTGCTATCAGCTGTTGCTGCTGGCTTTTGCCTTCGCGGTGGAAGCTCCGATCGCGGCGCACGGCAACCGGCCCGCAGTGCACAACCTGCTCGATTTCTATTTTTCGGTGGGCCGCACACATGCTTACCTCGACGCTGCATTGATGATTTACCGGCCGCCGTTGCTGGACATCCTGCCAATCTATATTATTTTCCTCGCGCTCACGCCGTTTGCGCTGATCCTCGCCTCACGCTTTGGGTGGAAATATGTCCTCGCCGGAGGCTCCACTCTCTGGCTGCTCGCGCAATTTGGACTGCGTGGTTTCGTTTATCACCTGATGGCCCGCGCCTTCGACATGCGCATTGCACTGAACGAGATGGGTGCATTCAATCTTTGGGCATGGCACATCTGGTGGCTGATCGGCATTTGGTTTGGCGTTCGCTGGGCAAAGAACGATTTGGATCTGGAAGCCTGGGCAAAGCGGCTCACTCTGCCCGCTGCCATCGTGGCGACTTGTTTTCTGGTGCTGCGCTACTTGCAGCTGGCGGATGCTCTCGCACTCGGAAGATTTGCGGTCCTGCTGGATAAATGGAACTTTGGGCTTGGCCGGATGATTGATTTCGCGGCGGTCGCGGTCTTGGCGATCCGCTTTCGATCCTTCCTGAAACCGTTGGCGATTCGGCCCTTGGTCATGATGGGCCAAGCCTCGCTTCAGGTCTTCTGTGTGCACCTGCTTTGCGTTTTCTTTGCGCTTACGATTATGGGCAACCGCACAATTGTAAGCGGATGGCTGTCGGTGGTTGTGATTCTGATCAGCGTGTCCGCCCTTTACCTGACGGCCAAAATCTCTGCTAACCACCGTGCGAGGTCCAAACAAGCGCAGGCCGGACCTCAAGTCAAGATCCCACCCAGCGTTGACTACGGCACCAAGGCAGCTTAGAACGGGGTGCACACAGGGTTAGAAGAACTGCCCCACCCTACCCTAAAGCCTGGGACGAACCACTCACCCGCCCATTCGAGCGGAAGCAATTCCACCCCGCCATCGGAGTTCGACGATTCGCAAGGAACGTATTGGCAACTATCGCACAGGGCCTCCGGGATTCTCCTTCCTATAGATGTTGAGGAATTCCTTCACGAACGCTCTGGCTAGCTCTTGTTCCTTGATTGAGCGCTTTGCTACTCGGTTGCTGTAGGTCCATACGCGGTGGACGGAGGACGGTCCAGTTGGCCTGACCGCCTGTCCTTGCACATCCGCGACAATCATTTCGCCTTGCGACGAATACTTGATCGTGAGCATAAGCCCAAGGTCTCCGTGTTTGGGTTCCACAACCTGCAATCCGTTATCCCGGAGAATTCGCGTGATTTCATTTCGTGCGGGCAGGTTACTCTCAGCCAGGACTGCAATGTACTTTACGCCTCGAAGCTCTTCTAGCTTCCCGTCGGTGATCTGAACGGCGGACGGAGTCTTCACGGGTTCGGCTTGTCCGGCGCTCTTAGTCATCGTGAGACTACCCTTGCCGCGGTCACCGAGACAGTCCGTGCCTGTGTACGTTCCAACTGCCTTCCCGCCGTCTACCGTGGCGGTGCCCTTAAAAATTCCTGGACAGTTTTGCAACGATTGTTTCAGCTCGAAAAAAAACTGCGAATTCTTAATCGAACCCTTTATTTGACCGCCTCCGCCGAGCGATGATGTGTAGGTTCCAGCCACATCGCCGTCCGAACTCTGGATGAGATTGAACTGGACTACTGCTGATCCTTTCCCGTCGGCGATAGTGGCGGACCAAGCACCGTCGAGGACTAGGTCAGCGCTTCGTTGCTCGTCCTTGGCTCCCGCCCCCTTCCCGTCGGTTTTCGCCGATTCGGGCATCTTTGGGGTTGGCTTCGCTTTGTCGATGGCAAAGAGTAACTCACCATCGGCGCCCGCGCT
>JBEKQP010000010.1:0-34794 GCA_049519595.1 Candidatus Korobacteraceae bacterium
GTCGTCGGTGAGAGATTGGTTGGGAATCTCGGCGACCACCTTGCCGTGTTCGAGAACGCGCATCTTGTTTTCCGGAATCACGCGCCCGATGGTTACCGCGTCCAGTCCCCACTTGCGAAACACGGCGAAGACTTCGCTCTCGCGGCCTCGCTCGGCCACCAGCAGCATGCGCTCCTGCGATTCGCTCAGCATGATCTCGTAAGGGGTCATGCCAGTTTCGCGCTGCGGCACCAGGTCCAGTTCGATCTCCAGTCCGACGCCGCCCCGGCCGCCCATTTCGCACGTGGAACAGGTCAGACCGGCAGCACCCATATCCTGTATGCCAACCACCGCACCGGTATCCATGGCCTCAAGGCAGGCTTCCAGCAGCAGCTTCTCCATGAACGGATCGCCCACCTGCACGTTGGGACGCTTGGCCTCACTGCCCTCACTGAATTCCTCGCTCGCCATGGTCGCGCCGTGTATGCCGTCGCGTCCCGTCTTTGAGCCAACGTAGATTACCGGATTGCCTGCGCCGGCCGCCTTGGCGTAAAAAATCTTTTCGCGCCGCACCAACCCCAGGGCAAAGGCATTCACCAATGGATTGCCGGAGTAGCAGGACTCGAACTTGGTTTCGCCACCGAGATTCGGCACGCCAAAGCAATTGCCATAAGAGGCGACGCCGCTTACGACACCGTCCATGATCGAGGCATTGCGCCCGATCGTCGCCTGCTCGGTCGCGACGCCGCGGGCGCCGCCAACAGGCCCGAAGCGTAACGAATCCATAACCGCCACCGGGCGCGCGCCCATGGTAAAAATGTCGCGCAAAATGCCGCCAACGCCGGTCGCTGCGCCTTGGAAAGGCTCAATGAAAGAAGGATGATTGTGCGATTCGATCTTGAACGCACAGGCCCAGCCGTCGCCGATATCAATGATGCCGGCGTTCTCGCCCGGACCCTGCACCACCAACTTGCTGCGGGTTGGCAGGCGCTTGAGATGCACGCGCGACGACTTATAGGAGCAATGCTCGCTCCACATGACGCTGAAGATGCCCAGTTCCGTCATGGTTGGCTCGCGGCCAAGCCACTTCAGAATCTTCTGATACTCATCCGGCGTAATGCCGTGATCGCGAATGACCTCTGGCGTGATGGCTGACTTTATAGGGGAATTCATTGCGGTAATCTTATTCTCGCACGCTCGGAAGCGAACTGGAAGAGTAAGCTGGCCGGGAACAATCGAACCGAAGGCTCCCAGCCGCAATCCAGAACCGCACCGGCAATAGTGTCAACCCGATGGGTGGGCCCTGACACGACCAAGTTACTGAAAACACATGCACAAAGATGATGATTCATTCCCTGATACAAGCGAACCCAAAATAGCGCGGGTGAGCCGGACAAGAAGGAATCGGAAGCGGCAACACAAAAACCACGGCTCACTGCATCCAGGCGTTCCGCTCCAGGGTTTCGAAGCGCGTGAATGCCTTTAAGAACGCCAGCTGCACGGTGCCGGTGGGCCCGTTGCGTTGCTTGCCGATGATCAGCTTGGCTTTGTTTTCGAGGTCTGGATCGTTGTGGTCGTAGACCTCCGGGCGATACAGGAACATAACCACGTCGGCATCCTGCTCAATGGCGCCCGACTCGCGCAAGTCGCTCAGCTTGGGTTCGTTGTCTTTGCCACCCCGGGTTTCCGGAGCGCGGCTCAACTGCGAGAGCGCAACCAGCGGCACGTCGAGTTCCTTGGCGATGGCCTTGAGGCCGCGCGAAACGGCCGAGACTTCCTGCGTGCGGTTCTCGTAGCGGCGTCCGCCGGGCGCCGAGGCCGACATGAGTTGAAGGTAGTCGACGACGAGCAGATCGAGCCGTCCTTCTCTTTGCTTGAGCCGTCGCGACTTGGCGCGCAGTTCCGTAATCGAGATGCCCGGCGTGTCGTCGATGAAGATGGGCGCTTGCATGAGCGCATCCAGCCCGTCGCGCAGCTTCCCCATGTCTTCCTTTCCGAGAAAGCCTTTGCGCAGGTTTTGTGAGTCGACGCGCGACTGCGAACAGAGCATGCGGTGCAGCAAAGCTTCCCGGCCCATTTCCAGCGAGAAGACGGCGACTAACTTGTTGTCGCGCACGGCGGAGTTTTCGGCAATGTTGATGGCGAAAGCCGTTTTGCCCATCGATGGGCGAGCGGCAATGATAATCAGTTCCTTGCGTTGCAGCCCGCTGGTGAGGTCGTCGAGATCGCTGAAGTAGGTTTCCAGGCCGGTAATGCGACCGCCGCGCTCATAGAGTTTGTCGAGGTTGCCGCCGAAAGAATCCATGGCAACCTGCCCGACCGAGATAAGGTCCTGCTGGTTGCGGTTCTCCGAAAGACTGAAAATCTCCGCCTCGGCGCGGTCGAGCACATCGGCGGCCGTGTCCGACTGGTCGAGCGCGTTCTGCATGATGGTGTTGGCCGCGCGGATGACGCCGCGCATGAGCGACTTGTCGCGCACGATGCGGACATAGTGCTCAATGCTGCTGCGGCGCGGCGTGCCGTCGGTGAGCGACGAGAGATAAGCTACACCGCCAACCGCCTCCAGTTCCTTGTGGCGGCTGAGTTCTTCGCTCAGGGTGACGCTGTCGATGGGCCGGTTCGTATCGGCCATCTCGAGCATGCGGGAGTAAATGCGGCGATGCGCGTCGAGGAAGAAGTCATCGGGCTTGAGCGCGGCGCCGGCGTCAGTATAAAGCGTGTTGTCCAGCAGAATCGCGCCCAGCAGCGAGCGCTCGGCCTCGACATTGGAGGGCAGTCCGCGATCCAAGCTGTAATCCGTGGTTGCCATTCGTGCTACCTGATCCCATGCTCGCTCAGCCCAGGCTTGAGGACGAGCCGCACAAGTTACTCACCGTTCCATCATTGAAAAAGAGCCCGGGGCGCCAGCCGCGCACCCGGGCCCGGTCAAGTGGAAAACCAAACTCAACGACGCTACTCCCGCCGCCGAGCGGAAAGCCGGGAGCCCGGTGTGCGCCGACGCGAAGCGCCGGGCGATTGCCCCGCGCAAGACGCGCACATGCGGTTGAACCTGGCTCCCTTTCCAGTGGGCGGATTGGCTACTCATCGGGACGGGCGCGCGCAACCTGCGCAGTGGGACCCTCCCTGAAGTCCTCGCCCGCGCATAACGGTGCGCCTGTATCCCGGTTGCCTGAGTGGCAACGCTGCGAGCTGTTGTGGCGCCCACGGTTTGCCGCTGCAGTGCACCATCGGGAAAGCGATGTGCCCGCCATAAACGCTTCACCGAGCGTTGTGGCCTTGCATATCGCAGTCCGCTTGCACAGGCGCCTGACGCCATGCGGCAGGGCAACCCGAACGAGCGCCGGAAAACCCGGCTTGCGTCGCCTTCGCCTTATCCCGCCCCTGGGAAGCATCACGTTTGGCTTCCACCGTTGCGTTACAGCCAGAGTGCCTGATGGATTTGCGCGGCTCAAGCGCTAAGCGCGGTGCAGCTTTGGGTATGCTGTGTAAAGCCGCGAATTCCTGTGGAACGATCTGGAAAACTTGGACGTAATTGATGGCGCTGACCCTGATCAGCCCAAGTTGCACTCAAACCGGTGCTTGGGAATTGACGAGTGAACTAATCTCTTGCATTGCCAGCCGTACTCAGATTCACAGCAAAATAAAAAGCGCGACCGAAGCCGCGCCTTTTTTCATCTCAAGTCTGGTTAGTCGTGCACGCCGTCCATGAAAGCCCGCAGCTTGCGCGAGCGCGAGGGATGGCGCAGCTTGCGCAAGGCTTTCGCCTCGATTTGGCGAATGCGTTCGCGCGTGACTGCGAACGACTGGCCCACTTCTTCCAGCGTGTGCTCGCTGCCATCTTCCAGCCCGAAGCGCATCTTGATGACCTTCTCCTCACGCGGAGTCAGTGTGCGCAGCACCTGCGCCGTCTGGTCCTTGAGGTTCACGTTGATGACAGCTTCGGCCGGCGAGATGACGGCGCGGTCTTCGATGAAATCGCCAAGATGCGAATCTTCTTCTTCGCCGATCGGCGTTTCCAGCGAGATGGGCTCCTGCGCGATTTTAAGCACCTTGCGCACCTTGGCGACCGGGATGTCCATGCGCTTGGCGATTTCTTCGCTGGTGGGCTCGCGGCCCAGCTCCTGCACCAGTTGGCGCGAAGTGCGGATCAGCTTATTGATCGTCTCGATCATGTGCACGGGGATGCGGATGGTGCGCGCCTGATCGGCGATGGCGCGCGTGATGGCCTGGCGTATCCACCAGGTGGCGTAGGTCGAAAACTTATAGCCGCGGCGGTACTCGAACTTGTCGACCGCCTTCATCAAGCCGATATTGCCCTCCTGAATGAGGTCGAGGAATTGCAGCCCGCGGTTGGTGTACTTCTTGGCGATGGATACGACCAGGCGCAGATTCGCTTCGATCAGTTCACGCTTGGCGTATTCGGCATCCATATCGCCCTGAATGATCTCGCGCTGCGTGCGCCGCATATCGTTGAAAGGGGCGCCGGCCTCGTGCTCGATGCGCTCCATGTCCGAGCGCAGTTGGCGGCTCTGGCGGCGCAGTTCCTTCTTCTGCTCCTCCGAGCGAGTAGCAGCGACGCGGTTTTCCAGGTTCTGGATCTGCTTGTCGAGCGCCTTCATGCTATCGACGGTCTTGTTGACGCGGTCGATCAGGTGCTTACGCTCGTTGTTGGTGAATCCCAGCTTCCGTATCTGCTTGGAGACCTCCACCTGCTCCCGGCCCAGGGCCCAACGGACTTTGCGATACTCGCGCGCCCGCTTCTTGTCCTTGGAGGGAACTTCCGCAAACTTGGCCGCCAGCTGCATCGCCTTCTTGTAATGCTTGTTTAACTCATCAACTTTGGCGGTCGTGTCCTTCAGCCGGTTCTGCAAAATCTCGTCAGTGATCTCTTCTTCGTCAAAGACCACCACTTCCTTAATGGAGCGGACCCCGCGCTTCAGGTCTTCGCCCATTGCAAGAATTTCGCGGATGACGATGGGAGAACGGGAAAGTGCCTTCAGGACGCGAAGTTGGCCGCGTTCAATTCTCTTGGCAATTTCGACTTCGCCTTCGCGGGTAAGCAACGGAACCGTGCCCATTTCGCGCAGATACATGCGGACGGGGTCGTTGGTCTTTTCCAGCGCGCCGGGCGTGAGGTCGAGCTCAACATCCTCACCCGCCTCGACTTCCGTGTCGTATTTCTTGTCGAGGGCGGCGGATGGCAGCTTCGGCCCTTCCAGGATGTCGATGCCTTGCGTCCCAATTGTGGTCAGCAGATCATCAAGATCCTCGGGAGAGTGCAGGTCGTTGGGAAGCAGGTCGTTGACCTCATTGTAGGTCAGGTATCCCTTTTCTTTACCTACATCAATTAACTTCTTAATATCGTCAAATTTATCTTCAAGAGCCAACGCATAACCCTTCGTGACGGCGGAGCAAACCGTCAATGTGATTGCACACTACGAGGAATCGATATGTGGAAAGCAATAACAGGCCGAAACCTTCCTATTTTAGCACGAAGCTAACGCTATTGACTCACTAAAACCCGTCACCACAACCAAATACCGCCCTGCCACTCCTTCTAGTATAGATGGCCCTGATGACCGGTTGGGTTCGAGTTCCCGCTTTCTTTCTGATGCCATAACCTAAATTGGTTCATGCACTTACATAAAAGTCGTCGCGAAACAGCACTGACGGCCCGAGGGGGTCGGCTCGATTCCGGGGCACGGCGAATCCTTGTCAACCGCGACCTTTGCAACCTACGGCGCCTCAGAGATTTGCCGGTTCCTGACCCGGGCGAAGCAGCTTATCGATGCTCATCTTTTCGCGCAGAAGCTGCCCCAGCGTGTCCGTGTCCTGCTTGCGTTCGGCATCGGCGATCAAGCCCTTCAACTCCCTTTGACGGTGTTCCAGTCCCCGGCGGCGCAGCGCTTCGAGCGCCTGGTGGAGCAATTCCGGAGTCAGTGGCTCATGCTCATCCATAAGGGCTGCCGCCATCATCTGCCGGTCGGCGTCGGCCACTTCCAACGACATGGGATCGTTCCCCTCAGCCACCGCCTGCACCAGGGCTGCAATCAGTGTTTCCGCCGCTAGCCCTCCGTGCAGATGCTCTGAGACGAGTGCGAAGTGGGCCTGGCGTTGAGGATCGAACTCGGTATCTTCGCCTTCCCGGCTTGAGATTCCTTCGTGACCCAAGCCCACGCCACCCGCCAGGGCGCGGATCAAAATACGCTCGGCTCCGGTGAGCGCCGTCACGCTTGGAGTTGAAAGCTTTGCTGTCCCCCGGACCCCTGCCACGTGACGCAGTTCCTGGCGAAGCACCGTCGAATCGATTTGCAGCTTTTGCGCGACTTCGGCGGCAATTTCGTCGCGTGCGATGCGGCTTGCCACGCGCTGGATATGAGGCAGCAAATAGTTGATGGCCTTGACCTTGCCCTCTGCCGTGTGCACCGGGAACTGTTTGCGGGCGCGTTCGATGAGGTAGTCAAAATACTTCTGCGAGTTCCGGAGGGCTTGCTCGTAAGCCTCCTTGCCCTTTCGACGGATAAACAGATCGGGGTCAAAGCCCTGATCGAGAGTCAGGACGCGGATCTCGAAATCTTCGCCCACCAGGAGCCCAAGGGAGCGCTCGGCGGCGGCGGCCCCGGCAGTGTCGGGATCGAAGTTGACCACGATCTTCTTGCTGAAGCGGGTTAGCAGTTTGGCCTGGACTTCGGTGAACGCGGTGCCTGAGCTGGCAATCACGTTGTGAAAGCCGGCATTGTAGACCGAGATGCAGTCCATCTGACCTTCCACCAGGACGGCGTAATCGAGCTGCCGGATGGCCTCCTTGGCCAGATGTAAGTTAAAGAGCACGCGCGACTTATGGTAGATGGCGGTTTCCGGCGAGTTGAGGTACTTGGGCCCCGACTTCTCGTCTGTGGCTAGCGTTCGCCCGGTGAAGGCGATGATCTTGCCCTGCTCATTGCAGATGGGAAACATGATCCGGTTACGGAACTTCGAGTAGAGGACCGAGGGCTGAGCGGCGCGGCCGGATTTGTCTTCTGATGTCCCCGCAGCCTTACTCTCGCTCCCGCCACCAGGGACCGGGGCAGCGTCTCTTGGAGCGGCCTGAGAGAACAATCCGGACTCCCGCAACAACTCTTCGTCGGCCATTTGCTTGATGGCATCGCGCAGCAGGAAACCGGATTCGGGTGCGTAGCCGATGCGGAAGCGCGTAATCGCCTCCTCGTCCAGCCCGCGGCCCTTGAGGTATTCGCGAGCGTGCGCCGCTTCGGGGCGCTTGAGCCTGTCCTGGAAAAACCGGCACGCCGCCTCGTGAACATCGAGGAGGATTCCGCGCTGTTTGGCCTCGCGAGCCTCGGCCGGGCTGTCGAACTGGATCTTCGGCATGGGCACGCCCAACTTCTGCGCCAGCAAGCGCACGGCTTCGGGAAAGGAGATGTTCTCAATGCGTTGCAAGAACTTATAAACGTCGCCGGACTCACCGCAGCCGAAACAATGAAAGAACTGGCGCGAAGCGTGTACGGAGAACGACGCCGTTTTCTCGCCGTGGAAAGGACACAGCCCCGAGTAATTCTGCGCCCCCGCGCGCTTCAGACGAACGTACTCGCCTATGACGCGAACAATATCCGCCTGCTGCTTGAGCGTGTACGCAAAGTCTCCGGGGTTCGCCATTATGACTAGTTTGCCTGAGCCGCGGCGGGCGGAGTACGTGAATGTGATCAAAGCCGGTGCCTGACTGTGGAAAAGCCTGTGAAAAGCGAGTCTTAGCTCTGCATAGGTGTGGAAAACCTGCCGCGGCACGCTGGACTCCAACCTTCGAGGGCAACTTTACACGGCGTCTTGGGTTGAGTTCACTGTTTTTGTGTGGAGAACCGCCGGCCCCCGGCACGCGCCTTACATCAAAGCTGAGCCGCGTGACCGCCGCGAGCAAAGGAGAAGCGATGCGGATTTGGAAGTTGTGTTGGCTTGCTCTGACTCTGGTTCTGTTTGTCGAGGCAACTTTGGCACAGGATCGACACCGCTGGGAGATTTCGCCGTTTGGGGGTTTTGAGACCGGCGACAGCTTTCCCGTGCAGAGTGCATTCGGCCCTCCTGGAAGTTTCATCCCGATTGGCACAACCAACACGTCGACCATCGACAGGCTGCGGGTGAACAGCGGCTTGAGCTATGGCACCTTTATCGATTACACGATTCTTGAGGACCTTCAGTTGGAGTTCATGTGGACGCGCAACCCGACTACCTACAGCCAGCACGACTTTGTTACTGGTTTGTATACGGAGGCCTACGACTCCAACATTGACCAATACCAGTTCGGGCTTCTGTATCCCTTCCGTGGGAGCGGCTTCTACCGGGAAGAGCGGAAATTCGTTCCGTTCGTCGCGGGGGGTCTCGGATTCACCCACGAATCCAACGACAACGGCAACGCTGACCGGACCGCGTTCGCATTCAATCTTGGAGGCGGAGTGAAGTACTACCTGTCGAAGAATTTCGGACTGCGCGGCGACATCCGGTACATGCCGACCTACGCCAATTCAACGCCGGGCTATGCCTGCGACGTATTCGGAAACTGCTTCTACGTTCACTCGCGCAACTTCGAGAACCGGGCGAACTTCAGCGGAGGAATCATCTTCCGGTTTTAATTTGCGAGGCAAGACGCAGGGACGCGGCATTTTGCGAAGCAGCCTGCTAGAGAAGTGCGCGGGTTTGTGTATCCCGAGAACGATGGTTTGGGGATGTCACCATGAGGTTGAGCAGTTTTGGGGGCCCTTCGAGTCGCTCTGCTCACTCAGGGCAAGCTAAGAACTGAGCCTATAGGCGAAATCCTGAGCCTAGCGAAGGAACTCGTGAGGACGCGACGTGAGGGTCCATATACTTGCTTTTTCCGATCTCCGGGTGATGATCGGTGAAATATATGGATCGTCACGTCGCTTCGCGAGTGGTTAATCTCCTCACGATGACACTCGCAGTGAAGGATGCGCTCAAGGCTATTGATGCTTGGGCGATCTCTTATCCAGCGTGCCGAGCAGCAGCTTAGCCGAGGGCGGCGGAGGCACGGCCTTGTTCAGGACGATATCCCTGGCGTCGACGTCCTTGCCATAGAGTGCCTTGTTAGCGGGGTTGTCCGGTCGAAGCGTTGAGCCTTCCAGCGAAACCCCGGCGAATAACCCACGGGAACGAGAATAACTAAGAATCTGCGCACGCAAGGTGATGTCGGTAGCGGCAGCCGCATCACGTCCTACGGGGCCGGCTGAGGCGGAGGCATCCGCGCCTAATTTGACCTTGCCGGTTAAAATGCCTTTGGCTCCGCCCTCGTTCATCACCAGCAAAACGAAGTCGGTCGCCTGGCCTCCCAACTGGAACCCAATGCCTGCACCCTCCAAAGCCATCATCGTGGGAGCTCCCCACGGCCCTTTGAAGCTGTTGCTGCGGCAGGTCATCACGCCTCTGCCATAGTTTCCGCTGACACCAAACGCAACCTTGAGCACGGAGGGAAGCACGATAACGCATTCGGCTTTGTCGATCAGCGATTGTGGAATATCGTCGGGAACGTTCATGATCTCGGTCATGACTTCACCGGCCTTTTCAACACGGGAGCTTTCCTTGCTCTTAGATGCGGCGGCGGCGGAAAGACTCAGGAGGGAGACCAAAGCCAATACGGCAATAACTTTCTTCACGTTGCGGTTCTCCTCAGTTGGGTCGACAACCCAGATAACATTGTGCAATCGCGAGCATGCACTTGGCAAATCAGCGCTGCCGCCACATTTTACTCGTCGGGTGGATACCGGCCGGCGGCTGCCTGCACGTCTTGCACTCTGCCTTTCCACTCGCCACCCCGCCCGCGCCAGTACCGTATGGCGGAGTGCACCGTGGCGCCCGCGTAATAGGCCGCCGAAAGAGGCAGAACCAGCGCCCAGCCCGGGTGCAAACCATAGAACCTGACGATTGGAAGATAGGTGAACGCCATCAATCCCCACGCTAACGCCCCGAGCATGACCGGTGCCGTGCCGTGTGCGAATAGCAATAACACAGGCGACAGGTAAACGACGACAAGGCCTGCCAAGGTGGCCAACAACAGCCATACGGAGTGGCGCAACTGATTGAAAGCCGTTCTGGAAATCATTCGTCCGATGGCGGCCAAAGACTCGTAGGGACGGACGCTCGCGCTGGTTGTGGTGAGCCAGAGCGATACACGACCTCCGCTACGTTTGACTGCGCGTGCCAGGGCACAGTCATCGATAATCTCGCTTCGTATCGCCTCCAAGCCCCCGGCGCGCGTCAGCGCTTGGGGACGTATCAGGATGCAGCCGCCGGCTGCACCCGCGCTCCGGTGTCGCGAATCACGAATCCACGCAGGCGGGTAAAGCAGGAAGAAGAAAAATACGAAAGCCGGAATCAGCAACTTTTCCGCTGCACTGCGGCAGTGCAGCTTCACCATGAAAGACACGAGATCGTAGCCGCCCTCAGCCAGAGCGATCAAAGTTGTTACCGTCTGCGGTTCATGCACGATATCGGCATCGGTCAACAACAGGAAATCCGGAGAAGTCTTAAGTGCGCTGTCCACACCTTGCTTCACAGCCCACAACTTTCCTGACCAACCCGGCGGCAGCGGCCCGGCCGTAATGACCGTGAGCGAAGCGGACTTGCCAGCGCCAGCCGCGGCGGCGCGAGCGATTGCGGCTGTCGAGTCCGTGCTATGGTCGTCAACCAGAAAGACGTCGACGTCCTGATTCAGCAGCGATACGACGCTGGCGGCGATAAATTCGGCCTCATTGCGCGCCGGCATGACGGCAACGACCCGAGGCGCGCCAGAGCAAGCACGCGTCACTGGGGCAATCCATCGTTCCGCACGCCAGAAGCCGCCGCGGCCGAGCATCAGAGATGCCCAGATCAACGTTGCCAAAGCACCCGTAACCGTAGCCAAAGCGAGCATTGTGCGGTCAGCAACAGGATACACATTTTCATGCGTGTCATCCTGTACCAGCTGCCCGGACTATGCCGCTGAATCCAGTCTGTCAGGCGCGGACTCGCCGGCGGTGAGGGTCAGCGCTTTGCGCGAGATGAGCGAAATCATTAACCACTTCCAACCGCTCACCAGCATGCTGACCCCTACGATGATGCCTATGGCCCATGCTGCGCTCGACGGCCAGTGCGCCCAGATCAAGCCCGCCAAGGCGAGGGTGATGATGCCGTCCAGCAGCATCCAGCCGGCGCCGCCATGACCCCGTACCTGAAAGAACGCTGCGATTTCCAGAACTCCTTCGACGAGAAAGAACGAGGCAAGCAGCAGCGTCAGGGTCGCCACCCCGATCACAGGGTGAAAGACCATGTAGCCGCCGGTAAAGACATAAGCGATCGCAACCAGCAGCTCCCAGAAGAGCGAAGCTCCGCGAGAGCTGAACGCGACACTCAGGTGCGTCAGGCCCCCGAAGATCATCAGCCAGGCGACGACCGAGGTAACGGCAATCGCGGCTATGAGAGGCAGCGCAATCGCCAATGTTCCCAGAACGATCAGCAGGATAGAGAGGGCGATGCCCCATCCGGTGGCCCGCTTGAAGATCGTTTGCGGCATGATGGTGGGCAAGGTGCTCATACGAGTCCTCCGTTGAATGCAGGTGAACAGCAAGATGCACGGTAAAGTTCAGTAGATGTGATTCAAACTCCCGCCGCCGTGCTGCCACCGATTCATGCCCGCTTTTGCCCTGAGCACCTGCCTCTTATCCGAGCCGGTTCAACCCATCCACATATGCTTTGGCGCTGGCTTCGATCACGTCGGTCGAAGCGCCGCGTCCTACTACTCTGTTTCCGCCAACCTCAAGTTGCACGGTCACTTCGCCCATGGCCTCCGTGCCGCTGGTCACGGCGCGAATCTCGTAACGCATGAGCTTGGCGGTGCTGCCGGTCAAGGCCGCGATGGCCTTGTAGGCGGCGTCCACCGGACCATCCCCGATGGCTGCGCCCTGTCGAACTTCGTCCTTCACGCGCAGCCGCACCGTAGCGGTGGGGATGGCGGAGGTCCCGGTATAGATGTGCATGTACTGAAGCTGGAAGATTTCCGGTACCGGGTGCAATTCGTCGTGGATGATGGCGACAAGGTCCTCGTCGAAAACCTCCATCTTTTTGTCGGCCACAGCCAGAAAACGCTGGTAGGAGAGATCCAGTTCTTCCTTGGAAAGTGTGTACCCGAGCTTCACCAGACGGTCGCGCAACCCTGCCCGGCCAGTCCGCGCGGTCAATACCACGCGGCTGTCTCCCATGCCCACATCCTCTGGCCGCATGATCTCGTAAGTAAGGTGGTCTTTAAGGAATCCATCCACGTGAATTCCCGAACTGTGGGAAAAAGCGTTTGCGCCCACGACCGCCTTGTTGGGCGAAACAACGATCCCCATCATGTCAGACGTCATGCGGCTGGCGCGGCAAAACTCGCGAGCATCGATTCCGGTGGTTGCCCCGAAGAAGTCGCTGCGCGTGCGCAGGGCCATGACGATCTCTTCCAGCGCCGCGTTGCCGGCACGTTCGCCGATTCCGTTGATCGTGCCTTCCACCTGGCGAGCGCCGTTGCGGATCCCGGCCAGCGAGTTTGCCACCGCCATGCCGAGGTCGTCGTGGCAGTGCACGCTGATTGTCGCCTTCTGGATGTTGGGCACGTTCTCGCGGATGGCCCGGATCAAGGCGCCAAACTGCTCGGGAACTGTGTAGCCGGTGGTATCGGGAATATTGACGACGGTCGCGCCAGCGTCAATCGCCGCATGCAACATTTCGAACAGGTAGGCAGGGTCGGCACGGCCCGCGTCTTCGGCGTAGAACTGCACGTCGTTGCAATAGCCACGTGCCCGCTTGACGGAGTCGACGGCCATCTTCACCATCTTTGCCTTCTTCTCGCCCAGCGTCTTGCCGTAGCGCTCATCTCTGAACTTGCCCATGACGTGAATGTCGGAGACACCAATGCCGGTGTGAATACGCGGACGTTTTGCTTTGGCCAGTGCTTTGCCGCATGCCTCGATGTCCGCGGGCACGGCGCGCGACAGAGCGCAAATGACAGGCCCTTCGATCTCTTGCGAGATCAGCTTGACGGCCTCGAAATCACCGGGTGAGGAATTGGGATATCCCGCTTCGATGATGTCGACTTTAAGCCGCGCCAACTGGCGTGCCATGGTTATCTTGTCGCGTGTCCCAAGACGTGTTCCCGCCGCTTGTTCGCCATCTCGCAGCGTCGTATCAAACACCGCTACTTTCGAGGGTAAACTCTTCATGATAGGTGGCCATCCTTGCACCGACCGTATAGGTCTGCTATTAGCGGTACGGAGAGCGATCACAAATCCGTTGTATCCTGAGAACCCCACGGGAGAGCTGCCGCCTGTGCCGCAAGCTCGTCGCCCAATACCACTTACCTAGAAGCATAACAAATCCAGCGTACTACCCGAGGCAGCAATTCTGTGGCAGTGCATTGAGCATGCCAGTGGCACCTTTAGCGGGCCACGGCGATCCTGTGCCCGCACGTAGGATCAGCAAAACCAACGAAGCTTTAACCTTTCAGGGACCTCGGTCCTTCTAACAAGACTTGTTCAGAGTTCCCTTAGTGGGTTGCTGAAAAAAATGTTTTCCTAGGTGTCATCCTGAGCGTAGCGAAGGATCTGCTGTTTGCGTGCGTTGAAAGTAAAGCAAATCCTTCGGTCGCGCAAAAGCGGCGAGGCCTCAGGATGACACTGTCAGGAGTTTTTCGGCAACCTGCTAGATCTTCGTGCCTTCGATCTCCCGCAAGATGCCGTCGCCAGTTGTCTTGGTTGAACCGTTTCCGCCGATGTCGATCGTCAAGCCCTGTTTTTTGCGGATGAACGCGGTAACGGCATTGTCGATCAACTCCGCCGCCTCGTTCAGCTTCAAGCCCGGATGCCGCTCGCCAAGCCAGTCCAGCATCATGGCCGCCGAAAGAATCGTGGCGATTGGGTTCGCGATGCCTTTGCCGGCAATCGTCGGAGCCGATCCGTGAGAAGGCTGGAAGACGGCGTGCCTGTCGCCGATGTCGCCCGAGGGAGCCATGCCCATACCGCCAACCGTTGCCGGACCTAAATCGGACAGAATATCGCCGAAGGCATTTTCCGTCACAATGACATCGTATCTTTCAGGCCACAAAATCTGGTTTACCGTCATCGCGTCGGTATACGCATAGTCTTTTTCCAGGTCGGGAAAATCGGCCATGACGTCGTCATACACTTTCCGGAAGAATGCGTAGGAACGAAGTATGTTGCTTTTGTCCACGCACGTCACTTTGCCGGGACGCCCGAACTTCCTCGCCCGAGCCTGCGCCAGTTTTGCCGAAGCGCGCACTATTTTCGTCGTGCCGTAACGGGTGATGACCATGGTGTCGGTTGCCACCTGGTCATGGAAGATGTTGCCGCCGCCGCGTGCGCCGATCAAACCTTCGGTGTTCTCGCGCATCACCACGTAGTCGATCCGCGGGTCCATCAACCTGCTGGTCACTCCCTCGTAATACTTCACCGGACGCACTCCGGCATAAAGATCAAGCGCGAAGCGCAGGCGCAACACGATCTCGGGTTGCACCTCAGTGCCGTCCGGCAATCGAACCTCGGGGATGCCCATTGCGCCAAGCAGAATAGCGTCGGCGGCTTTGCAGTCATTGAAGGTCTCGTCGGGCATGGCGACCCCGGTCCGGCTATAGCGTGCCACGCTGGCATCGTGGAACCGGAAGTCCATCTTGAACGAACTGAATTTTTCCTCGATCGCCCGCAGAACCCGAATGGCTTCCGCCACGATCTCCGGACCGATACCGTCACCCGGCAGTACCGCAATTCTTAATGTTGTTGCCATAGGAACGCTCCGCAATCATTTTGTGTGTGTACTCACTCCGCGTTAACCTGGGTTGCCGCTACCCGGGTGCTCACATGTCATACGGCGAACTCTGGATCACCGTAGGGAAGCTTATCGCCTGGCGTCAACCGTGATCCTGGATTCGGAACTCTGCTGCCGAATGGCCCGTCATCACCGCATGTTCTTGATATCAAGTCAGGTCGCCGCATCATAGCAGATGCGGATTGGCAACAGTCGACTTCTTCCCGGAATCTCAAACGGAGCCGGGAGGTGGGAGGCGCAGGACCTTGCCGGCGGTCGAGGTCCATCGGAAGACGCCTATCAGATGAGCGCATATCAGATGAAGAAACTGAACGACCAACCCGAGTGTGACACCGCTTCCGTTTTTCGCGAGAAGGACGGGCGACGTCTGCTCGAAGCCAGCTTCGACGGAATCTGGGCGATCGACGCACAGCTCTGCACCACGTTTGTGAATCGCCGCATGGCCAAAATGCTTGGCTACTCTGCCGAAGAGATAACCGGCCGAAGTCTTCTGGAGTTCATGTTCCCGGAAGATATTCCCGCCGAACAAGAGGCCATCGCGCGCCGTCGCCGCGGCGTAAGTGAGGAGTTCGAAATACGCTATCGCCGCAAGGATGGATCGGAGTTGTGGGCACGGGTTTCCACCGCCCCCGTATTCGGTGAGCGCGGCGAGTTTGAGGGCGCTATCGGCATTCACAGCGATATCACTGATCGCAAAAACGCCGAGGAAGCCAACTTACGGCTGGCTGCCATCGTCGAGTCCTCCAACGACCCGATCATCTCGAAAGATCTGAACGGCAATATCACCAGTTGGAACGCGGCTGCCAAGCGCATGTTTGGCTATTCAGCGGAAGAGGCAATTGGCAAGTCAATTTTAATTCTGATTCCTCCGGAGCTTCACGCGGAAGAGAGCTTAGTCCTATCCCGGCTCTGGGCGGGCGAACGAATCGAGCATTATGAAACCCAGCGCGTACGCAAGGATGGCGAACGTATCGAGGTCTCTCTAACCATCTCTCCCATCAGGAACTCGAGAGGAGTCGTGATTGGTGCTTCCAAGATCGCCCGCGACATCACTCAGCGAAAGCGAACCGAGGAGGTGCTTCGCATCAGCGAAAAAATTGCCAGCGTGGGCCGCCTTGCAGCGACCGTTGCCCATGAGATCAATAATCCGCTGGAAAGCGTGGTGAACCTTGTCTACCTTGCCAAAACCACTGCCGACGATCCAGCGAAGGTGATGGAATACCTGGGCATGGCGGAGGAGGAGTTGGGACGCATCGCTCATCTCACCAAGCAGACGCTCGGATTCTATCGCGAGCAAGCCGGCCTCGCGCCGATTCGCGCCGGCGAATTGCTCCGCCAACTTACCTTCGTACTCTCCCCAAAGGCCCGGAACAAGCGATTGAACATTGACCTGCAAGTAGTAAACGATCCGGATATTCTGGTGAGCGCCGGTGAAATACGGCAACTCTTCGCAAATCTTCTCAGCAACAGCATCGATGCGTGCAACCTGGAAGGTTTGATTCGCATTCGTGTGTCGCGGCAATTCAGCTATCGGCTGCGCCATCACGGTTTGCGCGTCACCGTGGCCGACAACGGTACGGGGATTAAGCGCTCAGACAGGGAGCGGTTATTCCAGCCGTTCTTTACCACCAAGAAGGACGTTGGCACTGGCCTTGGACTCTGGGTCTGCAAAGAAATTGTAGAGAGATACGGTGGGAGAATCACCTTCCACAGTGATGCTACCACCGGACGGAGTTGGACGGTGATGTCGGTTTTTCTCCCGGTCTTACCTTCCGAGGATGATGCCTTCCGGGAAGTTGCGTGAGCTACCAGGCTTCAAGCATCGCCTGCCGCTATGTCGCGGATCGAAGCGGCGGATGCTGTTGTGCGTGCGGTGCCGGTGAATTTCTATAATGTCAATGCCATCTTTCGCCGCTCCATAGAGCGCTTGCCGCGCTATGTCTGTTGGCCGTGGGGCTATCGTCGCGGGCCTTCGCCGCGGAGCAAGCCGACCGACAAGGTTGCCGTGCTGGTCACTTCCGCTGCGATGCCAAGGTTCCTGATTCCCATCGGCACCGATGCGATGCGCGCCTTGAAAGCTACGGCCAGGATTATCGGGGCAAAGCCTGTGGCAGCTTATGTATCGGCATTCCGCGGTACATCAGAAGCAGAAACTTTCCGCCCGGGTTGGGGCGAAAGCCGGGCGGATCGGGTTTCGTGGCACGCCCAGCGGGCTCCGCGCATTGATTTCAGGCCCGAACGGTGCTGCTGGCAACTTTAATACTGAAACCGCAATCAGGACTATAGTTGTAAGGTGCTGCCGATGGCGCGTATGGAAGAATTTCGAGCATTAGCCCGAACTCTGCAGGCTCGCGTGAGAGGGACGGTAGTGTGCCTCGCAATTTTTCTCCCTCTCTTTGCCTTTAGCGAAGATTCCGTAGACGTGCACACAATCATTGAACGATCCGTTCAAGCCAACAACGCGGACTGGCAGAAAGCTCCTGAGTTCGATTACTTCGAGACGGACCGTGATGCACAAGGCACCAAGACCTACCATGTGACGATGATTCTGGGCTCGCCCTACGAACGCCTGGTGGCCGAAAATGGAAATCCCCTGCCTGCGGACGAGCAGCAGGCGGAGCAGCACAAACTAGAGCAGACAATCGCCACTCGAAGCGATGAATCGCCGCGGCAAAGGAAGCAGAGGATAGCCAAGTACGAGAAAGAGCGCAAGCGAGATCACGCGATGATGGGGCAACTCACCGAGGCATTCGACTTCAAGTTGCAAGAAACACGGAAGCTGGGTCCCTACGAAGTCTATGTGCTAAAGGCAACGCCCCGTCCCGGGTATGAGCCCCCGAATTCGCAGACAAAAGTGCTGACTGGCATGGAAGGCCAGCTTTGGATCGACAAAAAAAGCTATCAGTGGGTCAAGGTTGAAGCCACCGTTGTGCATCCCGTGTCGATTGCGGGCTTTCTCGCCCGCGTTGATCCCGGCACACGGTTTGAACTGGAAAATACACCTGTAACCGAAAACCTCTGGCTGCCCAAGCATTTCACGATGAAGGCGGCCGCCAAGGTCCTCTTCCTGTTCAATCACAATGAACAACAGGATCAAACCTTCTTCAACTATCGCCAAGCGGAACCGGCTCAGGCCCTATCCTCTTCGGATAGGTAACTGGAGTGGTTTCCAGGAAATATCTCCCATAAAGCTTGTTAGTAGTTTTGAAGGGGGCGCCGCGCCGTACAGAATCAACCAGAATACGAGCTTAGCCCCTGAGGGGATTCGCCGTTTCCTCTGACTTCAGTGTTATCCGCGAGCGGCAGACTCGTCCTTCACGTTCCTTCCGTGAGCCTAAGCACCCGAGTCCATAGGTTGAGTCTCGAACTCCGCTTCGTCCCAGACGTCGATATAAAAGCGCTCTCTGCCGCAAGCCACGATGAGAAATGGGTCGTATCGCTTGTCGACCGTGAGCTCCTCCACGTAAAACCGCGCTTTCGGTAGGCGCTCTTTGATTTCCACTGCCCGCGAAAGTGCAAACTCCGGTACCTCGCCCCCATACTTGGCCAGTTTGCGGCAACGCCAACTTACGCGAACAAAGCTGGTGACTAGAGCCTCCACCGCGCCTGCGGGGTCCAGGCCCGCTCGCCGCTGGAAGTCTGCCCACACTTTCATCTCCAGATCGCGCGCCTTCTTGATCTTATATTTCCTTACGTCTGCTTCGAGGAACGGTTCGATTCCGAGTTCTTCAAGCGTCCGCGTCAGTGAAGCTGGATGGATGCCCAGCCTCTTCCTTAGCACGGAGTAACCCAACAAGGCTTCGGCTTTGAGCGCAATCGCCGAAATCAGATCAAATTCCGGCACCACCTCGGAGGCTCGCGCCCGGCGCAGTTCATTCGAGACCATACGCTGCTCCTGGTAATCGTGTTAGCCACTTCGATGCGCGAAGTCAGTGCGCGGTGGCTGGTGTCGTGCCTGGAAAGCCGCAGCTCACTTCGACGTCCGGGCGAGCCATGTAGCAGCTTTTCGCGTGCGGTGCTGAAACTGCCTCGGAGGAAGAGTTCTTCTTCCCCGAAACTGCCGCTCCGCAATACGGCAATTACCGCGTGAAAATCTGCGGGCAGTGTTGTACGATGGCTCCGCCCAAAGCAATACAGAGCGGCCGCTTTGCGCGTACCGGATCGTGAGACGACGCAGAGGCCCAGCTTGTCTTCACCCGGGAACACGGGGGCACGGTGACATCGACGAATCAAGATAATAATGAAGATCAGTTGTTCTCCGGCGTAATCGGCCACCTCGCCAGAGTGACTGAAATAGTGATGGTGATCCTGACGGTCTCCATGGTCTGTCTCGTCAGCTATCAAGTCTTTGAACGCTACGTACTTCACTACACGCCGCCTTGGTCGGAAGAGCTTTCGGTATACCTCATGATTTGGTTCGGCATGCTCGGCATAGCTGCCGGAGTACGGCGCGGCACCCATATGTCACTACATTACTTTGCCGATAAATTTCCGAAGAAGGTCCAATCGGCACTGGAAATACTCAAGTATGTACTAGTCCTCGTCTATGTGAGTGTCCTGTTATGGCAGGGGATCGTGTTAGTCCGGTTGACCATGCCCCAAATATCGGCAGCCATGGATCTCCGGATTGGTTATGTTTATCTTTCATTACCGGTAAGTGCGACTTTGATCATCATCTACGTGTTCGAAAAGTTGTACAACATGTTCTTCAGCAAGCAAGGAGTCAAATAAGATGGCGCTGGGAGCATGGGTATTACTCGGCTCGTTCATCTTGCTGATGATCATAAGAGTGCCGATAGCTTTCAGCCTCGGCATTGCTTCTCTGATCACCTGCCTGTATTCCGATATTCCTCTGTTTCCGCTCGGCCAGCGAATGGTAGCTTCGCTTTATTCCTTTCCCTTGATGACCATTCCCTTCTTCGTATTGGCCGGCCACATTATGTCCGAAGGCGGCATTGCCAAGCGTATTGTCGACTTTGCGGATATCCTGGTAGGCCGCATGCGTGGTGGCCTGGCCATGGTCAATATTGTGGGAAGTATGTTCTTTGGCGGCACTACTGGCTCATCCGTGGCCGACGTGGCGTCAATCGGTCCTGTGCTCATTCCGATGATGGTGCGCAAGGGCTACGAGAAAGACTTCGCCGTGTCGGTAACGGTCTGCGCGTCTACCACCGGCATCATTCTTCCTCCCAGTCACAACGCCATTATTTACGCGGTGGCTGCCGGCGGTACGGTATCTATCGGCGCGCTGTTCCTGGCCGGATATATTCCCGGCCTGATGATCGGGCTTGGCCTGATGGCAATGAGCTTTGTCTTATCGCTGATGCGCGGCTATCAAAAAGAACCCGGCAAAACCTGGAAACAAAGCTGGCAGGCGCTCAAGGGTGGGGTTCTCAGTCTGATGGCAGCGGTCATTATTGTTGGCGGGATTGTCTCAGGTGTCTTTACCGCAACCGAATCCGGAGCGATCGCTTGTCTCTACGCCCTGGTTCTCACCACACTGTATTATCGCGAGCTGAAATTATCGCAGTTGCCGGAAATCATCCGGAAAGTTGCCCTGACATGCGGTATGGTGTTCTTCCTGATCGCCACCTCCTCCGCGTTCGGCTGGATCATGGCTTATGAGCGCATCCCTCAAACGGTTGCCACTGGCATCGCATCCATAACTCGTGAGCCATTCTTCGTCCTGCTCATTGTCAATGTTTTTATCCTGGTCATTGGATTCTTCATGGATATGGCGGCTTCCATCCTTATCCTGACTCCAATCTTCCTGCCGATCGCGCAGAGTATCGGTATGCATCCAGTCCAGTTCGGCATCATGCTGCTGCTGAACCTGGCGATTGGCTTGATCCATCCCCCTGTCGGGACTGCGCTGTTTGTAGGCTGCGCGATAGCAAAATGCACGCTGGAGAGCACCGTCAAGGCGATCTTGATGTTTATTCCGGTTCTTATCTTAGTTCTCTTGCTGGTTACTTATTTTCCAGCTCTGACTATGACGCTGCCCAAGATTTTCATGCCATGAAGCTCGCTTAGGCTGGCGACAGATTCGTTGGTGCACAAGTGTTCGGGCCTCGCCGAGGCATTGGCAGCCAAGCGTGCCTACAGAGGTTGGTCTGCCGTATTAGAATCGGATGAGAGCACAATAAAGGCGGCGCATGGCCTTGTGGCTGGCGCTGCTCTTCTATTTCTGCAAGGGGGAGATGTGTGATGTCGATGGATCAAAAATGGAGATCGGAGTTGTGGTGGACGAGCAGTGTTAATTTTCTTCCCGAGGTTCGGAGCCAGTTTGCATTGCCTCGCGAGGTCGAGATTCACGATGCCACGCTGAGGGACGGCGAGCAAACCCCCGGCATTGTGTTGCGCAAGGATGACAAGATCAGAATCGCCGAAATGCTGGACGATATTGGCGTTCATAGGATTGAAGCCGGAATGCCCGCCGTTTCGGCTGAAGATGCGGAGGCCATCAAGGTCATCGCTAAGCGGATGAAGAAAGCCAAGGTCTATGCTTTTGTCCGCGCGATGGAGAAGGATATCGATGTCGCCCATAGCTGCGGTGCGACTGGCGTAATCATCGAGGTGCCGGTTGGTCAGCCCAAACTGGAGTACCAGTTCAAATGGACCATCGATCAGGTTTTTGCCCAAAGTCAGCGTGCTATCCGGCGCTCTAAAGAGCTCGGCTTACATACGGTTTACTTTCCTTATGACACCACTCGCGCCGTAGTCGCGGACTTTAAGCAACTGCTTGTCCGCCTAATGCAGGAAGCGCCGCCGGACTCGGTTGGTGTTATCGATACGACTGGCTGCGCTATTCCTACGGCTATCAAGTATCTCGTACGTTTGGTGCAAGAGACGACCAAGTTGCCTGTTGAGATTCATACTCACAATGACGTTGGCATGGCAGTGGCAAACGAGATGGCGGCAGTGGAAGCTGGCGCGACCGTTGTGCACACCTGCATCAATGGACTCGGTGAAAGGACCGGTAACGCTGCCCTGGAAGAGGTTGCGGTGGCGCTGAAGACTCTTTACGGCTACGACTGGGGATTCAAGTTCGATAAGCTCGCCGACTTATCCACCGTAACCCGGCAACTGACCGGTTTTCCCATGGCTCCTAATAAGCCGATTGTAGGGTCAGGGAACTTTACGCGCGAATCGGGAATTGGCATTGACATGGTTTACCAGCAGCCGCTGGCGATGTTTTCATTGAATCCGGTCTTTGTCGGCCAGCAGCCTAAGGCGGTGCTGGGCAAGAAGAGCGGCTATGCTTCCGTGACTACCAAGATGAAAGAATTAGGGCTTGACTATCCCGAGGACAGAGAGAAATTTGAGGTAGTCTTGCAAAAGATTAAAGAACTTGGAACCTCCAAGAAAGGACTCGTTACGGACGAAGAGTTCAAATCGATCGTCGAGCAAGTCTGTGGCGCGGCTTCAGCCAAATCCAGATAGAACCGGGTTCCTGATGTGGCGTTCTGCAATCACTCGTATGGCTAAGAATATCTTGGGAGGCGATCCTGTGCGTGCGAAGGATCTGCTTTTTCCCGCTTGAGGCAAGTGGGTGGGGCCCGGTGTTCTGAAGAGCAGCGCTTCACAATTGATCGACTGAATGAGAGGTGGAACTAATGTATAGATTCATTGATTTAAGTGTTTTGCATCAAAACGGAGCCACCGAGCCATACCCTCCTAAGATTGAGCATTCCGATCATGCCACCGGCGCCAAGCGGTTAGGCAAGCTGGCAGGCATAGAGGCATCGGATTTTCCAGACTCACTCGCTCTGGCAACCGATGTCGTTTCGGGCAGCGCTCACTCGGGTACGCACGTCGACGCGCCCTTTCACTATGGCCCGTTGTGTGAAGGTAAGCCGGCCAAAACGATCGACCAGATTCCACTGGAGTGGTGTTTCGGTGACGGTGTTGTGCTTGACATGCGGCATTTAGCTCCCGGCGCTGAAATCACGATCGAAGACATGAAGGCGGCCTTGGTGAAGATCAATTACAAGCTGAAGCCGGGCGATATTGTTCTACTTCATACCGGGTGCGACAAGTACTGGGGCACCGATACCGAGACCTATCTCGCAAAGCAGTCCGGCTTAGGCGTAGCGGGACTAGATTGGTTGTTGGATCAGGGTATACGGTGCATCGGCATCGATGCCTGGACCCTGGACAGACCGGTAAACGCCATGGTTGAGTCGTATAGGAAGACCGGTGACAGAAGGGAACTCTGGGCCAGTCACATGCATGGGCGCAAGCGCGAATACATACAGATAGAAAAGCTGGCCAATCTGGAGAATCTGCCCAAGCCGCATGGATTTCTGGTTACGGCGTTGCCGGTTAAGTTCGATGGCTGCACCGCGGGCTGGTGCCGCGCGGCTGCGATTTTCCAGGAGTAGTTGTCAGGTCCGGCGTCTATCGGGCGAAGCTAGCGAGGCAACCACGTCCACCAGCAGTGCAGCCACGCCGGCAGGCAAATCGCACACGCCCGCCACTCTAATACGGGAACTCAATCCCCATGCTCTTGGCGAACTCCCATGTGGCTGCCCTGAACTGCTTGGGGCCAGCGGCAAACGAAGTCTGACCGCCCGAGTACGAGGCCAGCGACTGTAGCAGATTCATGCCGTCGGCATCGTCCACATCAATCCCTATGCAGTCAACCCGCACTCTTCCCAACACCCCGTTGATCTCTGAAGAGCTGATATGGGCAGCGGCATTTTGTCCATCGGAGATTACCAGCAGCACGCGGCTCCTGTTCTTGGCGATGCGGTCCAGGTGCCCGGTGGCAAAGGCAACCGCATCCAGCAATGCCGCGCCCGATTGCGGCTTGATGTCTGCAATCGCCTCTTCCAGCAGCTTCTCGTTTCGCGTCAAGTCCTGCTCGAACTCCAGTTCGTGGCTGAAGCCCATGACGAAGACCTCGTCGTCCTGCCGAAGATGTCTGACCAGATCGCTCAATGCGAAGACAATCGCATCGCGATCCTCTTGCGTCAGGCGCGCCTTTTGAATCAGGATTCCGAGCGAAAGCGGGCGATCGCGAGGAATAAAAACTTTTTTACGGATGGGCGGAAGTTGCAGCCCTGTTGCCGTGTTTTGAGACGATTCTCTACTCGGTGGAAGCGCGGGAACAGTTGCTGAACCAGCTCTAGCTTTGTTTGTGGGTGGTTGGAGAACCGCGATGGAAGCAGTTTGGACTTGGCCAGCGGCTTTGGCCGCCGGGGCTGCCAGCCGCGCATCGCCGCTCATTCGGGGCTGGTTGAGTGCAGTCGGCGACGTTGCGACCGTCGGCGCAGCTGATCGCGCCACATTGGACGGAGTCGCGGAAGTCGAAGCCCTTGCCGCAATCAGGAATCGGTCCCAATTGCTGTCGCTGCCGCCCGCGTTCACGTATTGCTTTCTTGCAAATTCCGCAATCTGCGCGCCTTGTGTCGTCCCCTGCGAGAGATTGACGGCTCGCGCCAAATACCAGTAGCCCTGGTTCTGCGGCGGCTTCTGTTTGAGCATAGCTAAGGCGAGCCCGTAGACATAGCGCCTGCTATTCGATACCGCCGCCACCGCCTGTTGAAAATATTGTTGCGCGGCCGCATAGTCTTTTTGCTCGAGATAGCCGAAGCCCGCTTCGCCTTCAAGCGTGCTCAATACCCGCGACTGAAGCCGGAAGAATTCTTCCCTCGTCATGCCAACCGGCTTTTGCAAATGTCCAAACTCGGCCAAGCCGCGCGTCACCATCTCGAAGCGCTCCCTGCCATCGCCCGGCGAGCCTTCGAGTCCGGGATCAACCAACGCCGCCAAAGCGATTGCATTTCCCGAATCAACAGCCAGCAGCGCCTTGGCGGGGCGGGCTGCGTGCGCGGGTGCTCCGCTTCGCAAGTGATCCCAAACTAAAAACTCAAGTGCGGAGGTCATCAGAGCATCGTTGCCGCCAGCATCGACGAAGCGCTCCAAGGCAGAGATCTGGCGCGCGACGCTGGTCTCCCTCAACGCCGCTTCGTATGCGCTCAACCCCGTCATATCCGCCCGTTCAGCCAACGCGTCACGCTGCAAGGCAACTGCGCCGGCCAGGCAAAGCGCGAATGCAATCAGCGCCCGAAGACCCGGCACCCGCCAGTCGGAGCGCCAGGGGCTGGCTTGATTGAGTGTGCTATCGGACGAATCGCCTGTCGGCATACGCGTTCTCCTCCGCGAAAACACTTCCTCAGATGCAGCTGCCGAGTCCGGTGCTGCCGCTGCCGCCCGAAGCCCATCCCTCTCTCAGCTCCGAATACCTTTGGTGCCCCATGTTCGCCCGTTTGCGGCTAACGTGGGGTAGTTAGTCCCTCCGGAATTTTTTAGCGCCCAGGCGCCGGCTTCTCCTCTGCTCTTCCCGCATTTCGTACGTCGATCTCGGCGGCCCTAACGCCGCGGTTGTTTCCGTATGACTGTGCAATCCGGCGTGCAGTCTCCCTTTCGCGGGCCGTGGGCACGCTCCCACTGAGCACTATCTGCGAGCCTGAAACTTCCACATTAAGACTGCTGCTTGCCAGCGAGGAGTCTGCTCGCAGCGCGTTCAGGATTTGCTCGCGAAGCCTCTGATTCTCACTCTCGGTCGCCGACGATATTCCCGGCAATCCCGGCTCGCTGGGGCGATTGTCTCCGGCCGTTGCTTCCCTGCCGGGAGTTGCGGCCTCTCCGGATGTGGCCGACGAGTCCGGGTTTTGCCGCAGAGCGGCATTTGCCGTCGCCAGAAAAATCGTCAGTGTTAGCAACAGTAATCGGTTGCGCATCCAGTGCCTCCGACCGTCATAGTGATGCACTTTGGATAAGAAGGTCTGCTCCCTTCAAAAACGAACGAGAGCTGCTTCTCACATCCCGCGAGCTCTGGTTGCCATCTGAACAGGCTGTGCCAATGTTCGCGCTCCGGCGATGGCGCTAATGTGGTAGTCTGCCTTGCAAACTATGCTGGCGTCGGAGGCCACCAACTCTGCAATCACTGCAGGCGAGACCGCAGAGGCGAAGGTTCTTCGTCTCCTGGGGTTCGGGCGCTTGCTGGGGCGCAGCAAGAAAAGTAGACTTTAATTATGCATGTGCACGCAGGCCGGGGTTCCTGCCGATCCCCGCTCGCCGGGGTGATGGGGCACTCGCACGACAATCATTTCCCGCGCTTGCGAACCGGGCGGATCCTCAAAATTTCGCTGATGCTCACCGCGGCATACATTCTGTTGCTGGTGGTGGCTGGCATGCGTGCACGAAGCTTGGCTCTGCTGTCGGAAGCCGGCCACAATCTCTCCGATTTCTTCGCTCTGCTGTTGTCATCGTTGGCCGTCTACATGGGAGAGCGGCCGCCCAGCTCCACCAGAACTTATGGTTATCATCGCTCCGGTGTGCTGGCCGCGCTCTTCAACAGCGGTTCGCTGGTTCTACTCTCTTTGTGGATCGTTTATCAGGCAGTGCAGCGCTTTTCGCACCCCGTGGTTGTGCATACCGGGCTGATGATGAGTGTGGCCGCCGCCGGCGTGGTCTTGAATGGCGCCATCACGTGGCTGTTGTTTCGCAGCCGGCAGGATCTGAATATCCGCAGCGCCCTCATTCACGAAGTCGGTGATACGCTTTCGACGGCCGCAATTATCCTGGGTGGCTGGACAATTGCTGTCACCGGTCACCAGTGGATCGATCCGGCTCTTTCGATTATGATTTCCGCGCTGATTATCTGGTCGTCAGTATCCATTATCGGCGAAAGCCTCAACATCTTACTGGAGGGCACACCCCGCGGAATGCGGTTGGAGGAGATCGCGACGGCCGTCGGCGAGGTCAGTGGCGTCAACGACGTGCACGACCTGCACGTTTGGAGCATCGGTTCGGACACGCACGCACTCTCCTGCCACGTTGGCATCGCCGATATTCCGCCGTCTGCCAGTGAGCGCATTCTGCGCGAAGTCAGGCAGGTGTTGGCCGCAAAGTTTGAGATTCATCACACCACCATCCAGTTCGAGCATGCCGTCTGCGATATAGCGAACGGTTGCGTGATACCCGAAAGCGGCGGAGGTCACAGTCATGTGTAACAGGCACGCCCTCTGCGAGATCGCGAATGGTTGCGTGATACCTGATAGCGGAGGTCACAGTCATGTGTAGCAATTTTGGCTTTAATCCTCACCCCAACAGCACGCCCTGCGAATTGCAAAAGGAGTGGGCCGAGCTGTTTAAGCGATTCGTCGCCTATCTCAGCTCCAAGCTCCGTGACCGGCCCATCACGCTGGAACCCAGCGATAAACGGCCAGAAGCGCTGAACGTGCCCAGAATCCGTTCCAAATGAGCCGATTGTGTCTTTCGTACGCGGCGAGTAGACACTCAATCTTCCTCTGCTTGAGTGGTAGTTTTCGATGGGCTCGCCGTGCCGCTCTAGTGCCGGAAGTGCCGCACTCCGGTCAGCACCATGGCGAGTCCCAGGCGGTCAGCCGCCTCGATCACTTCCTGGTCGCGCACCGAGCCGCCGGGCTGGATGATCGCCGTTGAACCTGCTCTGGCAATTTCTTCCACGCCATCAGCAAATGGAAAGAACGCGTCTGAGGCAGCGACCGTTCCTTTGAGTGGCAGCACAGCCTTCATCGCCCCTATCTTCGCCGAATCGACGCGGCTCATCTGGCCGGCGCCAACTCCCACGCTCTGTCCGTCGCGTGCGTATAGGATCGCATTCGACTTCACGTGTTTGCAGATCTTCCAGGCGAACAGCAGCGCGCGCATTTCCTCAGCGCTAGGCTGGCGCTTGCTCACCACCTTCAAATCCTCGGGCTTCAGCTCGTGCACATCGTTGTCCTGCAGCAACACCCCACCGGAAACATTTTTCAATACCCATCGCTGCTGCACCCCCGCGACCTCCACCAGCCGCAGGTTCTTCTTCGAGGAAAAAATCTCGCGTCCTTCCTCGTCGAAGCCCGGGGCGGCGATTACCTCCAGAAAGAGCTTCGCCATTTCGCGCGCTGTTTCAGCGTCCACCGGCCGGTTGACGCCGATCACCCCGCCGAAAGCGGAAACCGGATCGCACTCCAGCGCCCGCCGGTAAGCCTCTGCCAAGGTCTTGCCGGTTGCGGTGCCACAGGGGTTCGTGTGCTTGATAATGGCGCAGACCGGTTCCTCAAATTCCTGTGCCAGCTCCCACGCAGCTTGCAGGTCGACAATGTTGTTGTACGAAAGCTCTTTACCCTGGAGCTGTTTTCCGTTGGCCACTCCCTTCCCCGAACCATCACTGTAGAGCGCCGCTTTCTGGTGAGGATTCTCTCCATAACGCAGGTCGAAGGCCTTGTGAAAGCTGAGCCGCAGCGTTTGCGGGAAACTGCCGTCCGCCGAAAGCTTGCCGGCATCAAAGCTGCCGTCGGCGGCGGGTGCCGGAACCCGCTCCAGGGCCGATGCAATCGCCGCGTCATAGGCCGCCGTGGTGGCGAATGCCTTCTGCGCCAGCCGCCAGCGTGTGGCCAGCGAAAGCGATCCCCCGTTGGCGCGCATCTCCGCCAGAATCACCTGGTAATCGCCGGGCGCGGTCACGATCGCCACATCGTGGAAGTTCTTCGCCGCCGAGCGCACCATCGAAGGTCCCCCGATGTCGATATTCTCGATCACGTCCTCAAAGCGCGCTCCGGGTTTTGCCGCCGTTTTTTCAAACGCGTAAAGGTTGACCACCACCATGTCGATAGGCTGAATTCCATGTTCCCGCACGGCGGCCAGGTGATTGGGGTTGCCGCGAATGTGCAGAATGCCTCCGTGAACCTTGGGATGCAGGGTCTTGACGCGTCCGTCCAGCATCTCGGGGAAGCCCGTCAGTTCGCTGATGTCCTTCACCGCGATGCCCGCCTCGCGCAGGGCCTTTGCGGTCCCTCCGGTTGAGATCAACTCCACGCCGCTTTGCGCCAGTTCGCGCGCAAACTCCACTACTCCGGTTTTGTCGGTAACGCTCAGAAGAGCCCGCTGGATCTTGGACATGCAATGCCTCGCAATTTTTGAATTCGGTGTGCCAGAAAGCCGGGGGCCCGCTGCGTGCCGTTTTGCGTGTTGTGGCGCCCATGCTGGGGCCGGATGGCAGTTAAGCGTTCGGTTTGGCCTTGATTCGCGCCCGTCCGTTCTTCACTTCGACAGTGTACTTGACTCCGGAGCATCCGTAAGCGCTTTGAATTTCCTTCGTCTTAGCCTGCAGGAAGTTCGCAAACGCGTCCAGGGAGCCGCGCGCTTGGCCCCCGCCCACGCTGCTTTGCATCATTTCGTATAGCTCCCGGATACCGTCTGACTCGTCTGATTTCGCGAATAGCACCACCACCGCCGCCGACTTCGGCAGTGCACCTGCGTCCCCGGCAACCCCTGTTCCGGCTGATGGTTCGGGGCTCGCAGCGGATTCACCGGCGTTGACCGGTCGCAGCCCCTGTATGCCGAGCAGAGCGTCTTGCGGACGACGATAACCTTCTTCCCGGATCCTGAGCTTCTGCCGCCACAGATCGCTGTAAGTGGCGTAGCGTTGCACCACGGTGTTGTATTTGAAGCGCTGCTGGGCAGTCAATTTCTGGCTGTCGGAGTACTTCTTGATCAGCCCCTGCACCCGCCAATCCAGATCGGTCGGAGCTCTCCGCGAACCTCCGCCAAAGTAGATGTCGTACTCCACCTTCAGGCGGCGGACGTTTTCTTCCAGAAAAGTGAGCTCTTCGTCGGTCGTCACGTCAGTATCTCAGCCGAAAACGGGACTATACCACACCTCCAGTTTACGCCTTGCCACAACCGGATTTGGCAGCATTGAAGTCGCTTGCTGGTGGCCGATTCACACCCAATGGGTGGCGTGGTGCCCCACGTTCGCCCGTGGCGTCTCCGGCGAGCCCTCCCTGCCTGCATTTGATCCCAATCAGAATTTCCGTCCAGTGTTGACCACTTAGTCAACTATGCCGGCATCCAAGTTTTCGTGAACATGGCTTCGAAGAAAATCCGCATCGTCATTGCCGACGATCACACCGTGCTGAGGGAGTCGCTCGGCGCTTTGCTTGGGACCCAGAAGGACTTCGAGGTAATCGGAAAGGCCTCCACCGGTGCCGAAACCCTGGAACTGCTCCGGCGCGATGAACCCGACGTTGTAGTCCTCGATCTTTTCATGCCCGGCACGGATGGCTTCGAAGTGCTGCGAGTGATGGAAAAGGCCGGCTTGCACGTAGCCTCCGTGGTTCTGACCGGATCGGAAAGCCATCCCGATTACGTTCAAGTAGTGCGGCTTGGCGCGCGCGGCCTGGTGCTGAAGGGCGATACTCCGGAAAAGCTGTTCTCTGCCATCCGCGCGGTCGCCGCCGGGGAACTGGCTTTTTCAGACGAAGTCGCCCATGGCGTGCTCGCCGCCATGTCGCAGGAAACCCACGAAGAGCGCGCTTCAAACCTGCAGCGTCTCTCCGAACGCGAGCGTCAGATTGCTTTCCTGGTGGCGCGCGGCATGAAGAATCGCGATATCGCGCAGCAGCTCTCCATCAGCGAGAATACGGTCAAACGCCACCTTCAGAGTATTTTCAGCAAGACCGGGGCAAAGGACCGGCTCGAATTGGCCGTGCTCGCCTTGAGCGAAATCAGCAGCGCCGCCTAGGTTTGCGCTGGTCTTCGCCCATACCGATCGAACTGACGCGCGAGCACACCGTCGGCCAACTCGATTGCATCGATGGCGGACCCTATCAATAGCCTACCAATAATCGTCGGTACCCCCGTTCGCCTGTCGCTGGCTAACGTGGGGAAGTGTATTCGCGAGTCGTAACGTCGCTAGCTGCCTTTTTCTTCCAACTCTGCCCAGCGAGCGTAGAGGTCATCCACCACTTTCTGCGCGGCGGTCATCTCCGCCTCCGCGGCCAGCAGGCCCGACGCATCAGAGACGATCTCCGGATCCTCGAAGGCAGCGCGCCGCACGGCCAGCGTCTGCTCGGCATCGGCAATGCGTTGCTCGATGGTTGCAAACTCACGTGCATCCAGATAGGAAAGCTTCTTTTTTCCAGATGAGGTCGCAACGCGTGCGGTTGGCGGAAGATCGCGCCGCTGCGACTCGGCCGCCATGGACTGCTTGCGTGCTTTCTGCCATGCATCCCATTGCGAGTAGTCAGCGAAGCGCTCGGCTGCGCTCATCCCGTCGAGTCCCAACACCACTTTGGAAACGCGATCCAACAGGTAGCGATCGTGCGTCACCATCACCAATGCGCCGCGGTATTCAAGCAGGCTTTCTTCCAGAATCTCCAGCGTTTGTATATCGAGGTCGTTGGTCGGCTCATCCAGCAGCAGCACGTCAGCCGGCTCAAGCATCAGCTTCGCGATCAGAATCCGGGCACGCTCGCCACCGGAGAGCCGCGACACCGGTTGGTTCAGTTGTTCGCCGTTGAACAGAAAGCGTGCCGCCCACGAGGCGACGTGAATCACCCGCTCGCCGTAGACAACGGAGTCGCTGTCGGGCGCCAACGCGCGCGCCAACGTCAGCGTGGGATCGATTTCGCGGTTCTGATCGAAGTGCACGATTCGCAGCGAGTCGGCACGGCGAATCTCTCCCGTTGATGGCGGCAGATCCCCTTGCAACAGCCGCAGCAAGGTGGTCTTCCCGCTGCCATTTGGCCCAACCAGCCCGACGCGCATGCCGGCAGTGATGATGAAGTCTAGGTTCTCGAACAGCGTACGTTCGCCGATTCGAAAGCTCACCTTCCGCATTTCGATCAGGCGCTTGGTCTGGCGATCCGTGGCGGAGAAATCGATCTGGGCCGACGCGTGGCGTCCCCGCGCATCCATGTCCGCCAGTTCGCGGATGAGATCCTGCGCTTTGTCGATACGCGCCTTCGACTTCGAGGTGCGGGCCTTGGCGCCGTGCCGCAGCCACTCGATCTCATTGCGCACGCGATTTTCCAGGGCTTCTTGCCGTCTCGCCTGCGCCTCCAGAAATTTCTCCTTCCTTTCCAAAAAAGCGCTGTAGTTTCCATCGACGCGAAAAATACCTTCCGGATATAGGCGGTTCAGTTCGACCACCGAGGTCGCGGCGTTTTCCAGGAAGTAGCGGTCGTGACTAACCACCACGCAGGCAAATCTGGCGCTTTGCAGCAAGCCCTCGAGCCACTCGATCCCGGCCAGATCGAGATGGTTCGTAGGTTCGTCCAGCAACAGAATGTCGGGCTCCTGCGCCAGAGCCTCGGCAATCACCAGGCGCTTGCGCCAGCCGCCCGATAACGCCGTGGCTTCCACGCTGAAGTCGTCAAATCCCACGCGCCCTAACGTCTCAGCAATGCGGCCCTCCCATTCGGCGCGCGGTACGCCGACCGCCTCCAGCGCGCGTTGGATGATCGAGCGCACGCTCTCGCCCGCGGCAAATTCCGACTCCTGTGCAATGTAGCTGATGCGGGAAAGCTTGCGCACAGCGATCTCGCCGCTGTCCGGCGGCACGCGCCCGATCAGGATTTGCAGCAGTGTCGATTTACCGGAGCCGTTCGGCCCGATCAGGCCAATGCGATCGCCTTCGGAGACGGTAAACGAGACATCCCGGAACAGCGGCGCTGCTCCGAATGCCTTCGACACGCCCTGGGCATTGAGGATGGGAGGCAAAGCGAACTGTCATCTCCAAGTAGACTCATAGGGAAGAATAGCAGGGCAAGATACGGAAGAATAACTACCACATAGGCCTGATGCCCCACGTTCGCCTGTTATCCGGAAATGTCCTGAATTTCCGGCTACCCCAAGGGCAGTCTTCCCGGACTCCCCCCGCCCGCATCCGTCGGTGAAACCTTTTTCCGGTAAGCCGTTTCAAACCTTTTTAGGTTTACAAAACGGAAAACCACAATAGAGAGGGATTATGTCAGTTGTTTGGTGGATTATCGTCGGCCTGATTGCCGGTTGGGCAACCGGCAAGATCATGCGTGGAGCAGGCTATGGTGCCGTTATGGATATCGTAATCGGCATTATTGGAGCCGTCGTGGGTGGCTGGATCATGCGTACACTCGGCTTCGTGGGCCAGGGCGGCATGATTTATACCATCCTCGTGGCGATTGGCGGCGCAGTCGTGCTGACGCTGCTGTTTCGCCTCATCTTTGGCAACCGTACCGGGGGCACCGGATCTGGCGGCTTGCGGCGCGCAGCCTGATTCAGAGCAGCGCGCTCGGCGGCAAAGGCAGCTTCCCCCGGCGGGCCCTGTTCGTCGGGGGGAAGCTGCTCACGCTCTGTTTGTTTATTCGCGGTACATTCGAATTGAGGCGAATTGAGGAAAACCTTGGGTGACATTCTGAGTCTAAATGGCTTAGGGCCCCGTGTGTTCGATACCAGACGGAACCCGCGAAGAGGCACCCATGGCGAGTGACAGCGCGGGCGGGCGTCGTAGAGACTCAAATGAAACCATGCACCGAAGCCGCGAAAGGGAGCAGACCGCACTGGCGGAGTTGAGCCAATCGGCTCTGCGCGGCGACCAGCTTTCTTCTCTTTTCAACTCTGCGCTCGCGCTGGTCAGGGAAAGCCTCCGCGTCCGCTTCTGCGACCTGCTCGAACTGATGCCCGGCGGCGAAACGCTTCTGATGCGCGCCGGAGTGGGCTGGAAGTCGGGTCACGTCGGCACCGCAACCATCCTGGCAGACCCCGATTCGCAGGCTGGTTACGTGCTCGAGAGCAAACGCCGGATGGTGGTCGACGACCTGCGCGAAGAATTGCCGTTCAAGGTATCTCAGTTGCTGATCGACCACGGAATCGTCAGCAGCCTCACAGTCATCATTCCGGGCAGCAGCAATCCATTCGGTCTTCTGGGCGCCTATAGCTCGACGCAGCGGAACTTTACTCAGGAGGACATCAATTTTCTCCAATCGGTTGCTAATGTAATTGCCGTTGCGGTTCAACGGAACCACGATGAGCAAGCCATCCGCCGCAGCGAAGCCTATTTTCGCGGTCTGCTCGAATCCGCACCCGATGCCATCGTCATCGTCAACTCCGAGGGTGCAATTCAACTCATCAACAAAGAAACGGAAAAGCTGTTTGGCTATGCCCGCGGAGAGCTGCTCGGTCAGAAGATTGAGCTGCTGGTTCCCGACCGTTACCGGCAATATCATCCTGGACATCGGGCGGATTATTTTGTCGAGCCGCGTGTGCGTCCAATGGGCGTTGGTCTGGAGCTGTTCGGACACCGAAAAGACGGCTCGGAATTCCCGGTTGAAATCAGTCTCAGCCCGATGCACTCACCCGAGGGCATGCTGATTACGGCCGCCATCCGCGATGTCAGCGAACGCCGCAAGGCGGACGAACAGATCAAGCGTTTGAACGCCGAACTGGAAGAGGCTTTGCGGCGCTCCGACAGGCTCGCCAGTACCGGGCGCCTGCTGGCCAGCCTGGCGCATGAGATCAACAATCCCTTGGATTCGATCTCCAACATCCTGTTCATGCTTCAGTCGGAAGCGGGCGCCAGCCAACGCCAGCAAGATCTTGTCGGCATGGCTGCGCGTGAACTGGACCGCCTCACGACCATCACCCGGCAAACCCTGACGCCGCATCGGCAAAGCTTGCAGCCGGTTGTCGTGCCGGTGAATGAACTGTTGGACGCGGCCTGCGAGCCCTTCGCCCGCAAGCTGCAACAAGCCGGAATCGAAGTCATCCGAAGCTATGAAAGCGAAACCCAGGTGAAAGCTTTTGCCGGCGAGTTGCGCCAGGTTATCAACAACCTGATCTCGAACTCCATCGACGCCATGCCGGATGGCGGACGCCTCTACCTGGAGACCCAAGTCCGCGAGCCGAAGCTGCAAATCAGGGTGGGCGACACCGGGCACGGCATTCGCTCCGACTATCTTGGCGAGGTTTTTAAACCCTTTTTCAGCACCAAGGGTGAACGGGGCCTCGGCGTGGGCCTGTGGGTTTCGCGCCGCATTATCGAGAAGCTTGGAGGGGCAATCGAGGTCTCTAGCTCTACCCTCCCGGAAGACCATGGCACCTGGTTTGCCATAACCCTGCCCCTGGCCGACTCCGAAAAGAGCTATGCGCAGGAGCGCATCGCCAGCTGAC
>JBEKQP010000011.1:0-34146 GCA_049519595.1 Candidatus Korobacteraceae bacterium
ATGCTCCTATAGACTTCTGCGAGTCTCTGCTCGCGGACGGATAAGATGCCGGGTAGCTGGACGGAGTTGCGCATATCACGGGGCTCAGCTCAAACGTGATTCGGAATTGAAAAACTTATCCCTCGCGCGGAGTGCGACGTTCTCCTGGGATGCTTCGCTACACCCAGAATGACAACTCAGAATCTGCCACTGTGCTCAGCATGACTCCAAGTTACGTCACCAACGCAACCAACCCTAGCGGTAGTCCTGCGGGTTCAGGCCATGCTTGCGGAGTTTGTACTGTAAGGTTGACTTAGGGATATTCAAGACTGCTGCGGCACCCTTTCGGCCTCCCACAACGCCCCTGCTCATCGTGAGTACCTTGACCAGGTGAAGGCGTTCCATATCGGCGAGAGCCGTGGGAATAATCTGTGGCACCTCGGCTTGCCCTATATCAAGCAGTGGTTCTATGTCGTGCCTGGTTACCTGCTTGCCGCTGTAAACAATGACTAACCGGTTTATGACGTTGCGCAGCTCCCTGACGTTTCCAGGCCAGGAATGTTGCTTGAAGGCCGCAATGGTCTCGGGGGTGAACACCGGTGGTACCCGATGCGTAGCCAGCGCTTCGGCCTCGGTCAGCCGATGCACCAACGGTTCGATCTCCTCTGACCGCTCGCGCAGAGGCGGAATATGAAACGAAATAGCATTCAGGCGATAGAACAGATCTGGGCGGAAGTTCTTTTCGCTGAGGGCCTTCTTCAGGTCGCTATTGGTAGCCGCGATCACTCTGAAATCCGCTTCGATGGGATGGCTATCGCCAACGCGCTCGAAGCGCCGATCCTGCAACACGTGCAGCAGCTTGGCTTGGAGCTGCGGTGGCAGCTCCGCTATTTCATCCAGAAAAACCGTGCCGCCAGCAGCCATTTCAAAGCGCCCTACTCGCTTGGCGTCCGCCCCGGTGAAGGCCCCTTTGGTATGGCCAAACAACTCACTTTCAAAAAGCGTAGCCGCCAGCGACGGGCAGTTGACCTTCACGAATAACGCATTGCGCCTGGAACTCAGGTGATGAATATAGCGCGCGATGTAGTCTTTACCGGTGCCGGTTTCTCCCGTCAGGAGCACGCTTGCGTCGCTATCGGCAATGACTTCGATCTCGCGCATGATCTTGCGCATCGCCGGGCTGCAGTAGAAAAAGTCGGCTGGCCGATAGCGAGTGTCTGCATGTCTCAGCAGGTAATCTTTTTGCTGCTGCAGACTGGCATTCACCTCCACCAGTTTGGTGTGAGCCATCATGTTATCGACCGCCACCGCCACCTGGCCGGAAAGCTCGACCAGAAATTCCTTGAGCTCCTCAAAATTTTCTGGCGCTTCCCGGAAGGAAAAGTGCAGCGAACCGAGCACATCGCTCCGCACAATCAACGGAAATGCCATGGTCGCGCCCAGCCCGGCCGCCTTCATCAACCTGATTGTTTGCCAATGTGTGTAGGCTGACATATCGGGAATGATCACAGGCTGCCGGGAAATAATGACCGCGCGCGCAACCGGCCCCTCTTCGAGCGAGCGCGGACTGTCATCCATGCTCTTGACGGAGACACCCTCGGCGCTGGCAAACCACCGCAGCAGTTTCGACGCGGAGTCGTAAATGTTGATGCTGAACCGGTCGTAGGCGACGATCTTGCGAATTTCCCTGGCTAAGGCGTGGAAAAGATCTTCCCGGGTGGTCTGGTTGATGATGGCATTGTTGACGTCGAGCAGCAGCTTGTAGCGAATTCCCGAGTCCCAAAGCGGTCGCGTTGGCAAAACCTCCGCTCTCGCGGCAACGGAATGGCCGTCAAACTGCCTCACGCAAGCCTCCAACTTAGTGTGTCTGTGTGTTTTTTATCGCTAACTCACCTCTTTGGCAAGCCCAATATTGGGCTTGCCTGCCATCTTCCCAATATTGGGCCCGCTTTCAAGTGGGTGCATGAAGATTCTCTGAAGGGGGCACGGCTTTGCGGCAAGCCTATATCTGGCTTGCTGGTTGCCCTGAGCCGCGCCGTTCCACAGCCAATAAAGGCCTGGGCTTTAGCCCCGAGGAAATCGCCAGCTCTCCCAAGACGCATTTATCCAACCAGCTCTGGGCCTTGCATTACGGAACCAGCACGATTTTGCCGAAAGCACCCGGCTCCATGACTTCCTTCTGGGCACGCGAAGCTTCGGCCAGCGGCAGCTCTTTCCCGACGATAGGCCGCAGCGTGCCATTCTCCAGGCCGGCGATGATCCCAGCGTGAATCTCCTTTTCCTCGGCTTCGGTAATGCCCCACAGCGTAAAGGCGTGGACCGAGGCACGGCGCGTCATCAAATCGCGTGGCGAGAGGGTGACATCGCCACGGCTACCGATGACCACCACGCGGCCCAGAAGAGCCAGCAGCTTCAGGTCTTTACCCAGGTTCACGTTGGCCAGCATTTCGAGGATGAGGTCGACACCCAGTTCGCCGGTCGCTTTCATAATCTGCTCCAAGTAGCCCGGCTGTGTGTGATTGAAGACCTGGTGCGCGCCTTCGCGTTTGGCCAACTCAAGGCCTTTCTCCGTACTGGCCGTCCCAAATACGGTCAGGCCCATGGCACGAGCGATCTGCACACCCGCAATACCCACTCCGCCGCTGGCGCCGTGGATCAGCACGGTTTCGCCGGCTCTAGCTTTCGCGCTGAAATGCAGCGCGTGGAACGCAGTGCCATACGGTACCCAAATGCCCGCCCCCTGGGCGTAGGTAATCTTCGTCGGAAGCGGATGAACCTGTCCCTCCAGGGTCAACGCATATTCCGCATAAGCGCCGGTCAACGTCCTCGCGACGTAGACACGATCGCCCGGCTTCACCGTTTTCACGCCTTCGCCAACCGTTGCCACGACTCCGGCGCCATCGGAACCGGGAGTGTACGGCAATGGTGGCTTGATCGCATAAGTACCGTTGCGCATATAGGTGTCATATGGGTTCACCCCGACGGCGTGGATGCGGACCAGTACTTGACCTGCGGCCGGACTCGGAGTGGAAATTTCTTTGAGAGTTAGAACTTCGGGACCGCCGAATTCTGGAACCAGGATAGCCTTCATTGTGCGACCTCCAAAATTTCCAATCTATGATGACCCGACTTCATCACGACCTTCACTCTTTCGCGCCGTGCTGGCGAAGAAGTTCTGCCATGTCCGCGTGGTGTTCGTCCAATGCCTGGCGCAGCGGCGTTTCGCCTTCCTTGTCTTTGGCATTCACATCGGCGCCCTTGGCCAGCAACACCTCCGCCACGTTCTTCATGTCAAAATGCGCCGCCGCATGCAACGGCGTCTCGCCCTTGTCGTTCCTGACATTGACTTCGATGCCTTTGGCCAGCAGCAATTCCGTCACATTCGTATGGCCTTCCAACATTGCCCGCCGCGCTCGTAGCGGCAAATCCTCGTCCACATAATGCGCCGCCATGTGCAACGCCGTGTCACCGTCTTTGTCCTTGGCGCGGAAATCGGCGCCGCTGCCAAGCAACAATTTCACCATGTCTTCGTGACCGTAAAGCACCGCCCAGTGCAACGGCGTTAGGCCCCCATTGTCCTTGGCGTTGATGGCGGAGCCCTTGCGCAAAAGCACTTCGGCAACTTGTTGATGACCCTTCATCGCCGCCCAGTGCAGCGGTGTATCGCCGCCATTATTACTGGCGTTCACGTCGGCGCCCTTACCCAGCAACAGTTCCGCTATGTCAGACTGGCCAATATACGCCGCGGCGTGCAACGGCGTCGAGCCATTGTTGGCCTTGGCATTCACCTCGGCGCCTTTGGCCAGCAGCATCGCCACCACCTCTTTGTGGTCGTCCAGCGCCGCCCACTGCAATGGCGTTGCTCCATTCTCATCCTTGGCGTTGAGCAGCTCAGGCTTCTCCTTAAGCAATGCCGCGACCTTTCCGACATCGCCCGCTCGCACCGCCTCATGAATCTCCCCGCCGAAGGCGACTGTGCACCACGCGAGCACCGCGAGCAAAACGGCGAAATGGAGCATTGAAAAATAGGAGGAGAAGCGTAAAAGCGACCGACGATAGTTAAGGGCTGAGGTTTGATGGGTGATCATAATCTCGCTGCTTGTGTTTGCACAAAAGCTCGGATACTCCTTCATGAATAGAGGCCGCAGACACCCCTCACAATTTAAATTCATTCACAATTCATAATTCCAAGCTCGTCTTTTCATCCTACTCCTTCGCACCGCACTGACCGAGCTCTCGCGCACGACGGGAGCGGGTCCATGAGCGCTTGGCAAGTAGTCCGCCACTGAAATGGTGCCGACAATTTACATCGCACGTATACAACCGGCAATTCTCAAGTTTCATCGTAGAGCTCGGAGGTAAGCTTCCCGATGAAACAAATCCGCGTTCTTGCTCTTGGCAGCATTCTGATCCTCGGTTTCGCCACGGGCGCCCTGGCACAGACCCAAACCACAACTGACTCGGATCAGCCCGCCGCCCAGTCCGAAGACAAGGCAGCTCCGGCAACCGATCAGCAGACTACAGGATCCGATCAACAGTCCACCCCAGCTCCTGAAGACACTACTGCGGACTCTGAGTAGTAGCGCAAGACGATTTCTGCCCCAGAGTTCTTGAATGTCGGCGTATGGTTGCTCGCCTCCGATCCGGTTGGAGCGAGCAGCCCCTTCGATTTTCCCGCCTGTAAAGTGAGTTCGATGGTTTCCCATCAAAAGAGCCCGAGCGAATGGCGCGGGGGCCAACCAGTTATCCCCGCCCCGACAGACTACTGAAGAAACCTTGTCGGGAGGGTGTCATCCTGAGCGCAGCGAAGGATCTGCTGTTTACGCGTTGAAAAGAAGCCTATCCTTCGGTCGCGCAAAACGCGCCGCCTCGCGATGACGCTGTTACGATTTTTAAGTAGCCTGTTAGTGATGCTCCTGCGCGGGCGCTGACTTTTCCGCTGGCTTGGCTGCTCCCGTCAGTGCGGGCTGTTCTTCAGGATTTATGGCAGGCAGGTATTGCACGATGAGCGAAACCCTGCGATTCGACGAGTCGAAAGGCTCGTCGGGTTTGCGCAGTCTCTGGTCGGCAAAGCCTCGCACCTGTGAAACCTGGTCGGCCGCGAGGCCATCTTGCTGCATCAGCCGGCGCGCCGCGTTGGCGCGGTCGGCGGAGAGCTCCCAATTCCCGTACGCCGTTCCAGCGGCGAAGGCTTTCGCGTCAGTGTGGCCTTCAATCGAGATCTTGTTCGGCAGCTTGCCCAATTCCTGGGAAAGCATCTGCAGTAGTTCCCTGCCCTTCGCGGTCGGATGGGAGTTGCCACTTTCAAAAAACGTACCCACGTCGGACTCCAGCAGCTCTATCCGCAGTCCTTCCGTGGTTACCGTCATTTCGATCTGCTTCTTCAGTTTTTCAAGTTCGGCGGCGCGCCGGATCGCGCTTTGTAACTGCTCCTTCAGCTTGGACATATCCTCCTTGGCGAGGGTGAAATTCTCGCCCGCGCCGCTCTGGTTCGTCCCGATTTTACTGGCAACTCCTTTGGGATCGCGGAAATAGCCGCCCACCGCCTCCTGTACCTGCTTGCTGGAATTCATCAGCCACAGCACGATAAACAGCGCCATCATGGCGGTAACAAAATCGGCGTAGGCTACCTTCCACGCGCCGCCGTGATGGCCGCCGTGAGCTGCCTTGCGCTTGATGATGATTGGCTGACCGCCCATTTAACCTCCAGAAGCCTCTCCGGAAGCCGCTGCGACGGCTACCTGCGATGTCCCACGGCATGCCTCTTCTGCCTCTATAAACGAAGGCCGCAAATGACCAGGGATCGCGCGCCGTCCAATTTCCACGGCTAGAATGGGAGCATTGCCCTTGATGAATGCGATCATCACCACCCGCAGCACGTGGCAATAGGCGCGTTCGTCCTCGGCCAGCTTAGCCATTCCCGTCGCCACCGGACCCACGAATCCGTAGCAGAGCAGAACGCCAAGAAAAGTTCCCACCAAGGCGGCGGCGACCTTGTGTCCAATCTCCTCCGGCGGGCCGCCGAGCGCGCCCATGGTAATCACCACGCCAAGCACGGCGGCAACGATTCCCAACCCCGGCAGGGCGTCGGCCATGGTGGAAAGCGCGGCAACCGGCTCACTGGCGTCGTGATGCATGATCTCCATATCCACTTCCATCATCTGGTCGAGGTCAAATGGCTCGATGCCGCCGGAGATAGCCATCCGCATCGTGTCGCACACGAAGTTGCGCAGGTGATGACTCTTCACGAAGGCGGGATATTGCGAGAAGATTTTGCTCTGCTCCGGGTCCTCGATATCCGACTCGACTGCGGGCAGCCCTTCGCGCCGCGCCTTGTTCAGCATTTCGAACATCATCTTCAAGGTGTCCAGATAGCGCTGCTTGGTGAATTTCGACCCGGTAAATACGCCCACCAGCCCGCCCGCCATGTTTTTCAGAATGTGCAAGGGATTGGCGATCAGCACGGTTCCAATCGACGCGCCGCCAATAATGAGTAGCTCCGCCGGCTGCATAAGAACCGCCAGATGCCCGTGCTCCATCAGGTAGCCCCCGACGATAGCACCGCACACCACGACAATTCCGATGATCGCAAACATTAAGCGACAGCTCCTCCCTTGCCGGCTGGCTTCACTTTCGCGAAGCCACGGGATTAAAACAAATCAGCCACAAGAACATCCACACCACACGGGTAGCTGTGCGAACTCCTCTCTGCGGTAAATATCGGCTGCTTGCGCCATCGGCTTGACCGCACTGGCGAATCACCTGACTCAGAAGGGTTGACTTCTGCCCAGACCAGCGTATCGTTCCGTTAGTTTCCCAGATAGATCAGGCATCCGGGTTTCCAAGCGGCCCCAACCAAATCGGCCCCGACCAATCGGCCCAAGGGTGTTGTTCCTCGCACAATAATTCAGTGATTTTGGGCTCTCAAATGACTTCTGTTTTGCCTTCCGGAGGAGCTTCCAAACCGAGAGAGGAAACGAATAACATTGGAAAATCGAATTGCGCGATTAGCTTTTGTCACTTTGCTGGTTGGATGTTCGATCTGCTACGCCCAAGTCTCAAACATGCCCACAAGTATCCAACAGTGGCTTGCTGAAATCGGGCCTCAATGGAACAAACGCGCTGCGGATGTGGCCATGGCTGCCGAAATATACGCTCCGATTCTTCGCAACGCTCCGAAAGCTGGAATCAAGATAACGCACAATCTCAGTTATGGTCCGGACAAACTTCAGCAGTTTGACCTTTTTCAGCCGGAAGGCAAGACGGGCGTCCCAGTCGTGGTGTTCATCCACGGCGGCAGATTCGTTAGAGGAACGCGATACCAGAATGAAGAGTTTACTGCCAACGTTCCAACGTACTTCGCACGGCATGGAATGGTCGGGATTACCGCCGATTACCGTCTTGCCCCTGCGGTACAGTGGCCGGCCCAAAGTGAAGATGTAGGTTCACTTCTCAAATGGATCAAAGCTCATGCTGCACAGTATGGGGGTGATCCGAATCGGATTTATTTAATTGGCCACTCTGCCGGAGCAGCGGCCGTTGCTACTTACTTATGTTTCCGCTCGTTGCAACCTCCTGATGGGCCAGGAATCTCCGGTGCAGTGCTAATTAGCGGTCGCTACATTGTCGAGGCAAGTCCTAACGATCCGGGCTTAAAGGAAATGCAAGCTTATTTCGGGACTGACGTTTCGAAGTATCCGGAGCGTTCGGTGATCAACCACATCAAGGATATGCCACGTGTTCCTGTTTTCATCGTTGTGGCGGAATATGACAATCCAGAGCGCGATGCCTGGGGAGCACGGCTGTTTTCAGCAATTTGCGATCGAGACCAAGCGTGTCCACGCTTCAAACGGCTCGAGTGGCACAACCACGGCTCTGAAGTCTTATCGTTCAATTCGCCTGATGAGGAGCTTGGGCAGGAAATATTGAACTTCATCGCCAGGGGCCGCTAATTTAGGCGGGTGGCCCATTCAAGCCCCGCAGTTGGGCTTGAGTGGGGCAGTTTGTATGGGAAAACTAACTACCCCACCCTACGCTAAAGGCTGGCGTAGGATGGGCCCCCATCGCTTCATAACTGGCGAAAACGCCCTTCTCACCAGTTATCGCTATTTCGGGCCGCGCTTCCCCCCTACGCCGTTTCCTGAGCCGCGAGTCCCAGCTTCTCCATGACCTGTTTGCGCATGAGATACTTTTGCGCCTTGCCGGTCACCGTCATCGGAAAATCTTCGACAAACATCACGTAGCGCGGAACCTTGTAGTGGGCAATTCTTTCTTTGCAGTAGCTCTTAATGCCCTCTTCGTCGATCGTTGTGCCGGTGCGTCTCTTGATCCAGGCGCAGAGCACTTCGCCGTATTTCGGGTCAGGCACGCCGAAGACCTGCACCGACTCGACTGCCGGATGCGAGTACAAAAATTCTTCAATCTCGCGCGGGTAGATATTTTCTCCACCGCGAATCACCATGTCCTTAATCCGCCCGACGATGTTGCAGAAACCTTCTTCATCGATCACGCCCATGTCGCCGGTATGCATCCAGCCCGCGGCATCGACGGCCTCGGAGGTAAGCTGCGGATCGCCCCAGTAGCCGAGCATGACGCAGTAACCGCGCGTCAGGATCTCGCCCGCAGTGCCGCGCGGCACCACATGGCCGTTGCTGTCGATGAGTTTCACCTCGATGTGCGGTTGAATGCGTCCCACTGTGCTGACGCGGCGCTCCATCGGGTCATCGACCGCGCTCTGGAAGCTGACGGGGCTGGTTTCGGTCATGCCATAGGCGATGGTGATTTCCCTCAGGTTCATCTGCTCGACGCAACGCCGCATCACCTCAATGGGACACGGCGCACCGGCCATGATTCCGGTGCGCAGCGATTTCAAATTGAACCGCTTGAACTCCGGATGTTCGAGCTCGGCGATGAACATCGCCGGAACTCCCTGGATCGCCGTGCAACGCTCCGCTTCTACAGTTTCGAGCACCGCCAGCGGATCGAACCATTCGCTGGGAAAGACCATCGTCGAGCCATGAATGATGCAGTTCAGGTTCGACATCGTCAGCCCGAAGCAGTGGTACAGCGGCACCGGAATGCAGAGCCGGTCCTGCTCGCTCATGCGCATCGCTTCGCCAACGAAAAAGCCGTTGTTCAGCAGGTTGTGATGCGTCAGCGTGGCTCCCTTGGGAGAGCCCGTGGTTCCGCTGGTGAACTGGATGTTGATGGGATCGTCGAACTGCAATGTCCCTGCCAGCTCTTCCATGCGCGTGCGCTCCGCCGCTCCGCCGAGCGTACACACCTCGTCGAAACCGATCATGCCTTTGCTGCGCTCGTCGCCGATCAGGATGACGTAGCGGAGGTCCGGCAGTCCGACGGCCAGCAGCGCACCGATTTCGTCCCGCTCCAGCTCCGGCGCCAGCTCGTGCATCATCTTGACGTAATCGGTCGACCGGAAGCGTGGAGTCATGACCAGCGCCTTGCACCCCACCTTCTTCAGTGCGTAGGAGAGCTCGTAGGAGCGGTAAGCCGGGTTGATGCACACCAGGATGAGCCCGATCTTCGCGCTGGCGAATTGCAAAAGCACCCACTCGGTGTTATTCGGCGACCAGATTCCGATGCGGTCTCCCGGCTGAAGTCCCAGCTTGAGAAGCCCCATGGCCAGAGCATCGACCCGTTGCTTCAACTCGGCATACGTGTAACGAACATTCTGCTGGCGGACGACCAGCGCCTCGCGCTCGCTCCACTTTTCGGCGCTTCTATCGAAGAGGTTGCCAATGGTTTCGCCAATCAGCGGATGACTGCTGCTTCCGCTCACGTAACTCAGAGTTCTCATACTCACCTCAAATTCCAGAGTGCCGGACTAGGTTGTTCGGGGAAGACGCTCAGCTCAAAGTTCTCATGCTTCTCGGGTCGGTGGCCCACATCCGCTCGCAGGTCGCCCATATTTGCCATCCGCTGGTAAACACGGGGCAGTTGGTGACAGAAATAATGCGTATTTTGGCGGTTGGAGTCAAGGCCAATCACAATTCGCTGGCGGGCAGGTAATAGCCCGTTTTCGTCCGCGTATACCGCCGGGCGGGCCGGTGGCCCACCCAAGCTTTTTTGCTGGAGTGGGAGAGTTAGCCGCGTGCCCCATATCAGCGACAGTTAAGGCGCGGCTTCAGCGGCATTGAAGGGGACGGGCTTCAGCCCGTCCGTCAGTATCCGCAATAAGCGCGGGCTTTAGCCCCTGAGGGACTTGTTGGCCGGGGTGGCCCATTCAAGCCATCCTTTGGCTTGAGCGGGGCAGTTAAATTCAATGCAGAACTCCACGCCTTCGAGTGCACTTTTGGAGCAGGTGACAGCACAGTGTGAATCAACCACATCGAAATGAGCGCGACGGGAGTACAATCCTTACCGTTTCCGAAATCAAAAATTAATTCTTGTCAAGGAAGGTCCCAGTGAAGCAAATTCCTATCAAGAAGAGCATTGAACGTGTCCCTGGCGGCATGATGATCGTCCCTCTGCTGGCCGGTTCGCTGATCGTCACTTTCTTCCCCGGCACACCGAAATTTTTCGGGTCCTTTACCGGCGCCATCTTTTCGGGAGCCTTGACCATTCTCGCCGTGTTCTACGTCTGCATGGGCGCCAGCATCGATTTCAAGGCGACCCCTTACATCATCAAAAAAGGCGGCGCGCTGTTCGCGAGCAAGGTCGCCATGGCCATGATTATGGGAGCCGTGCTAGGTCACTTCCTGGGCGAGGGATCGGTTTCCTCCGGCTTTTTTGCAGGCCTATCGGCGCTTGCCGTGGTCGCCGCCATGAACGACACCAATGGCGGCCTGTACATGGCCCTGATGGGCGAATACGGCAGACCCGGCGATGTCGGCGCCTATACCATCATGTCGCTTGAGTCCGGGCCTTTTCTTACCATGGTGACCCTGGGGGTCGCCGGTCTGTCAGCCTTCCCATGGCAGACACTTGTAGGCAGCATTCTGCCGCTGGCAGTCGGCATGATCCTTGGCAATCTCGATCGCGACTTGCGCGAATTCCTCAGCCGCGCCATTCCCGTCATGATTCCCTTCTTCGCCTTTGCGCTCGGAGCCGGACTTGACCTGCACAAGGTCTGGCAGGCCGGACTGCTCGGTATCTTCATCGGAATAGCAGTGGTGATCCTGACCGGCCTCGCGTTGTTCTTCGCCGACCGCTTGACCGGTGGCACAGGGGTTGCCGGAGTTGCTGCCGCGTCCACGGCGGGCAATGCGGCGGCCGTTCCAGCCATTGTGGCCGCCTCCAATCCCGCTTATGCCGGCGCAGCCGCCAGCGCCACAATTCTTGTGGCCTCGTCCGTAGTGGTTACTGCTATCCTCGTACCGGTACTCACTGCATGGACCGCGCGTATCTTCGGCAAGCCGACCGAAGCCGCCGGGAGCTCCGGCAAATGACGCCTTTCGTGTTGGCCGCGGCAACTAAACTCGCGCCTCATCCAGCAGAACCTGTTGAGAAGCTATGGAGGGCTGCATGACGTCCCCTTGGCTCATCATTGCCGATGACTTGACCGGCGCTGCCGATTGCGCCATTGCATTCGCCAAGCACGGTCTTGAATCTGTCGTTGCTTGGGAAAAACACACTGATGCCGGGGGCGTGCAGGTGCTCTCGGTCGATGCCGCCACACGCCGATTGCCTCCCGCGCAAGCAGCCAAGTTGCAGGCCGACGTGCTGGCCACCCATTACCGCCCGGGCTTGCGCCTCTACAAGAAAATTGATTCCACCGTCCGAGGCCAGCCGGCGGCTGAATTAGCTGGACTTTTAGCTTATGCGCCCGCCCAATCCGAAGGCCGTTCGCGGCTCGCCATCGTGGCGCCCGCTTTCCCCGGCACCGGACGCGTTACCGTCAACGGCAGCATTGTCGTGCAGGGAGTTCCGCTGGAGCGGACCCCTCTGTGGGCGCGTGAGCACACCTACGCCAGCGCGAATCTGGTAGAGATGCTGGCCAGCGCCGGTCTGAGTGCTGAAGTTCTACCACTGGATGCTGCCGGCCATGATCCGGAAAAGGTCTTTGCTCGCTTGGCAAGTGCCCGCGCGCGCGGCCTGGCGGCGGTTGTCTGTGACGCCAAAACCGAGGCGGATCTGCTGGCGGTGGCGACCGGCTCGCTACCTATGGCGGACGATGTCATCTGGGTCGGCTCAGGCGGATTGGCTACCGCGTTGGCTGCGGTAGAGACCCACTCTGCCCAACCGGCGCAGATGCCGCCTCTCATGCCTGGGCAAAAGAACGTCCTCGTCGTCGTCGGCACTCTTGCCGAAGCCTCGCGATTGCAGGCCAAGACTCTCGTCGAGGCAGCACTCGTGCGTCATCTGGTCATTTCTCCCGAGGCGCTTTTTGCTGGTCCGTCCTCACCCGCCTGGCAACAGGCGTCCAAGGAGCTTGCCCGGCATTTCGCCACTCAACAGGATGTCCTGTTGGAGCTGGAGCAGGCAGCTAAACCCGATCTCTCGCGTGGCGCTCTACTCTCTGAGAGGCTGGCCGCTTTCGTCCAAAGCGCTGGCACTTCCTTCGCCGGTCTCATCGCCACCGGCGGCGACACGGTCTACGCGCTGCTGTCGAAGTTGGGAGTCCATAGCATCCGGCTGCTCGATGAAGTCGAGCCGGGTGTGCCCCTGGGAATCACCGTCGGTGCCGTATCGATTCCGGTCGTCACCAAAGCCGGAGCCTTCGGCGATGCTCAGAGTTTGCGGCGGAGCCTGGAACGGCTGCATCGGTAAGCAGGATGCGCACAAGCCGAGTAACCTAAGGGAGATGTCATTCTGAGCGAAGCGAAGAATTCATGTATCTCTGTGCAGGAAGAATGCATAGATCCTTCGCTTCGCTCAGGATGACCCCTTCGAAAAAAGAGTTTCTCAGCGGCCTGTTAGGCTAGGAATTCACGCCCTTGAGAGACAACATTTAGAACTGGTCGCATAAATATTATTTAGAACTGGTTGCACAATTATTTCTTTGAAGGGACATGGCTTTAGCCATGCCGTCGAAGTCAAAAAGAAATGCGGGCTTTAGCCCCTGAGGGATAAATTCCTCTGAAGATGGCTTTATGAAACAAGCTCGAATTTCCCTGTTGCTTTAGGATCAACTTATGTCACGTCCAATTATCGCGATTACCATGGGCGATCCCGCTGGGGTCGGGCCCGAGATCATCATGAAGAGCCTTGCCCACGCGGACCTCTTTGACCGCTGCCGCCCTCTAGTCATTGGCGACGTCGGACGCCTGCGCCAAGCCGGCAAAATCACTGGCGTCAACCTCACCCTCAATGCTGTCGCAACACCCGCTGAAGGCAAGTACAAGCCAGGGACGGTAGACGTGATCGATATCGCCGTGGTGCCGCCCGATCTTGCTTTCGGAAAGCTATCCCCTGCCGGTGGCGAAGCCGCCTATCGTTTTATCGAACGCGCCGCCAAGCTGGCCATGGCCGGAGAAGCCGATGCCATCTGCACCGCGCCCCTCAACAAGGAAGCCCTGCACATGGCAGGACACATCTTCCCCGGACACACCGAAATGCTGGCCTATCTCACCGGCACCAAGGAAGTCTCCATGCTTCTGGTGGCGCCCAAACTCCGCGTCATCCATGTGACCACGCACATCGGCCTGATCGATGCCATCGCCGCCATCAACCCCGGCCTGGTTGAGCGCACCATCGGACGCGCGCAAGATACCTTGGTGAAAGCCGGCATCCAGAATCCGCGCATAGGCGTCTGCGCCATCAACCCGCATGCCGGTGAGCACGGCCTCTTTGGACACGGAGAAGAGGAAGAAAAAATCACGCCCGCGATTCGTGCCTGCCTCGCCCGCGGATGGCAGGTCGAAGGTCCTTTGCCCGCCGACACGCTTTTCTTCCGGGCGGCGCGTGGAGACTTCGATTGCGTCGTCGCCATGTACCATGACCAGGGGCACGGACCGATCAAGGTGTTGGGCATTGAGGCCGGTGTAAACATCACGGTCGGACTGCCCGTGGTGCGCACATCCGTCGATCACGGCACGGCTTTCGACATTGCAGGCACCGGCAAAGCCGATGAACGCAGCATGCTCGAAGCTTTGCGCCAGGCCATCGACCTCGCACCCAAGCAGCGCCCCGAACCGGCACACAAAAGCTGAACTTTAGTGGGCCCATTTGGCCCGATTTTCGTTGGCCGGAATGGCTCTTTAGTGCCTGTTTAAGTCCATTATATACAACTACTTAGGTGTTGGTGTGGCAAAATTATGTCTGCTCTGTCTGACAAGTTTTGTCACTTTCTGGCGAGCCAGAAACAATCACTTTTTCGTCGAAAGACTATTGTCCTTTTGGATTCACACCTTTACGCAAAATTTATATTAGCTACTGTTTCGGCACCATAACTGCACTAGATGTCTGTGGAAGTTGCACGACGGCACTAATAACGATCATGGCACTTAAACAAAAAGGCTTCTCACTCATCGAGCTGTTAATTGTGGTGGCGATCATTTTGGTCATCGCCTCCATCGCCATTCCGAACTTACTTCGCTCTCGTATTGCAGCTAACGAGGCATCCGCCGTGGGCTCGCTGCGCACCATCAACACGGCTGAGATCACGTATGTGACGACTTATCCATCCGTCGGGTATTCGCCGGATATGAACTCTTTAGCCGGTAGCAGTTGTACTGCCCCGACATCAGCTGCGGCTTGTCTGATCGACACTACACTCGCAGCCGCAATTAGTTCCACGAGCAGCGGCAAGAGTGGCTACTACTTTACCTATGCTATCGATGCAAATATGGGCTACACACTGACGGGAGCGCCCCATCACGTCAATTCAACAGGCACCAAGTACTTCTACACTGACGGCACAGCCGTGATTCACTACAACAATGGGTCCGCTGCCACTTCCGCCAGTGCTGCCATCCAGTAGGCGCTTTTGCCAAAAGTATTTGGGATCAATCGGCTATCCACCCTTAGTCGCTGGCGATTAGTTTGGGAACCTCAATACCGCACAATCTCCCGCATCCCCTTAAAAATGTCTTGCGCCTGCGGCAGAATCACATCTTCCAGTATCGGCTGATAGGCCACAAAGGTGTCTTTCGCCGCCACGCGCCGCACCGGCGCATCGAGTTGGTCAAACAATTCATCCGCGATTCGCGCCGCGATCTCCGCGCCATAACCCCAACTCAGCATGTCCTCGTGCACCACCAGCGCTCGACTGGTTTTGCTCACCGAAGTCGCAATCGCGTCCCAATCGTACGGGCTCAAGCTGCGCAGATCGATCACCTCGGCCTTTGCGCCCTCGTCGCGCTCCAGTTGCTGTGCTGCCTGCAAGGCGCGCGGCACCGTCGCCCCGTAGGTGATGACCGTCAGGTCCGTACCTTCCCTCGCGACCTTCGCCTTGCCGAAGGGAATCATGTACTCCGGGCCGGGATACATCGCACGCCCGAAGGCCTCACGGTACAAGCGCTTGTGTTCGAGGAACAGCACCGGGTCATCGCAACGCATGGCCGTGCGCAGCAACCCGGCGGCATCCAGCGCGTTCGAGGGAAACACCACGCGCATGCCGGGGGTGTGCGTAAAGATGCTCTCGCCGCTCTGCGAGTGATAGATGGAACCGCCGGTCAGGTACCCGCCGATCGCCACCCGCACTACTGCCGGACACGAGAAAGCGCCGTTCGAGCGCCAGCGAATCAGTGGCATTTCGTTCCGCAACTGCTGCATAGCCGGCCAGATGTAGTCGAAAAACTGTATTTCGACCACCGGCTTCAGCCCGCGCGTTGCCATGCCAATGGCACGCCCCACGATGCTGGCCTCAGCCAGGGGAGTATTGAAGACGCGCTCCGTGCCATAGGTGCACTGCAAGTTCGCCGTGAGCTTGAAAACTCCTCCCTTGCCCTTGACCAGCTTTTCTTCCAGGTAGCGGCAGCGCGAGCAGTCGGCGATGTCTTCGCCAAAGACGATGATGCGCGGATCGCGTGCCATCTCGTCGCGCAGGCAAGTGTTGATGAGGTCCGCCATCGTCTTTTCCACTTTGCCTTGCACGCCCGTCTCGGCCGCGGCCACAGGGTCCGGCTTCGTCTCGAAGGCGGATGAAGTCGGATCGAGCACCGGGGAATACACGTGGTCTATGTAACTATTGATTGCCGGCGGAGCTGCGCGTAGCGCCTCATCGGCGGCTTGCTGAACTTCCTCATTGACGCTTTTCTCCAGCTCGCCAATCGATCGTTCGTCGAGAATGCCCTCGCGGATCAGAAAAAGCTGAAAGCGCGTAATCGGGTCGCGTTCCACGTGTGCGCGGCGCTCGGCTTCGGGCCGGTACAACTTCTCATCGTCTGACAGTGAATGCGAGTAAGGGCGTATGACATGGCCATGCACCATGGCTGGGCCGTTGCCCGCACGGATATGCCCGACCGCACGCTTTACGGCTGCATAGCTCGCCAGCGGGTCGCATCCGTCACACTCTTCAAAGTGAAAATTTGGAAAGTTTGCCACCAGACGGCTGATGCTGCCGCCCGCAGTTTGCACTTCCACGGGCACGGAAATCGCGTACTCGTTGTCTTCGATCATGAACAGCATGGGCAGCCGGAGATTCGAAGCCGCGTTCATGGCCTCCCAGAACTCGCCCTCCGACGTGGTGCCCTCGCCGCTGGAGACGTACACCACCTCGTCGGCGTGATGCATCACTTCCTTAAACTCGCGATAGTCGCCTGTTGCTTTTTCCGCCGCCTGAGGGTCCCGGTTGAAGTACCTGCCGGCGTCAGCGCAGCCGACCGCTTGCAAGAACTGCGTTCCGGTGGGAGATGAGCCGGTCACGATGTTCAACCGGGCGCTGCCCCAGTGCGAAGGCATCTGGCGCCCGCCGGAGTTAGGATCGGCAGCCGCTCCGACCGCGCCCAGCAGCTGATCGAGCGCCGTCATTCCCAGAGTGAGGCACAGCGCGCGGTCACGATAGTACGGATAAAACCAATCATAGCCCGGCTTCAGCGCCAGTCCGGCCGCCACCAGCAGCGCTTCGTGCCCGGCTCCCGAAATCTGGAAGAAAATTTTTTGCTGGCGCTTGAGAAGAATTTCACGGTCATCAATCCGGCGTGAGAGATACATCAGCCGGTAGAATTCGATCAGTTGGTTGGTGGTTAACCCTTCGTAGGTCGATGTGGTTCTCAGGTCAGCCTTGATCGTCGCCATTGAGTTCCTCAATCGAGCAACCTCGAGGTCCCGCGCTGCAAGCCGGAGGGCGATCTGTCGCCCGTACCCTGCGCGCCAGCGCTGCTCACCGACAAGTGAGATGCTGCTCACCCAGCGCGCCCCAGGAAAACCTTCTAAGGCCTTTGATGCGTCGGCATCTCACTCCGGCGATGAATCTATCGTCTGGAATCTGCGGCGGCATCTACCGTTAACGAGTCGAAAAGGCCGCCTGTCATATACTTAGATAGATGATCCGCAAGAACAAAGCGATTCCCATAGAAAGCATCAAACTGCTCGTCTTCGACCTTGACGGAACCCTCGTTGACAGTCAAGTGGACTTGGCAAACGCCGTAAATGCCATGTTGCGCAACTATCACCGGCCGGAGCTTCCTGTCGGCCTCATCGCCAGCTACATCGGAGATGGCGCGAACATGCTGGTTCGCCGCGCCCTTGGTGATCCGGCGGACGAAGCCTTCGTCCGCGAAGCCTTCGATATCTTCATTAAGCACTATCGCGAACACACGCTCGACAACACTTACGCCTACGAGGGCATGATCGAGGCGCTGCGCGCCATCCGCCGTCACACGAATAACAGCGTCGCCATGGCAGTACTCACCAACAAACCGGTAAACCCTTCAAAGCGCATCATCAAAGGCCTGGGCATGGAGGATTTGTTCGCCCACGTTTATGGCGGCAACAGCTTTGACACCAAGAAACCGGACCCGCTCGGAGCCCTGACGCTGCTGCGCGAGACCTCAACCGAGCCGGCCGAGGCGGTGATGATCGGCGATTCGCAAAACGACGTGCTCACGGCGCGAAACTCCGGCATGTGGGCCGTCGGCGTGACCTATGGATTCTCCCCCGATTCGCTGAAGTCTCCTGCCCCCGATGTGCTGATCGACTCGCCCCACGAACTGTTCGAGGCGCTCGGCTATGGCTCGCGCCGCAAATCGCTGGAGATCCCTTCTGGGCAGGGCTTTGCCGGTTGACTGGAACTCACAAATCAGGCCGGGCCCGGTAAGGCGTCACTCAACAATGTGATTTGCCTCACACTCGTTCGTGCGCACTCCAAAGGAAAATAGTTATGGCAGGCAGCAAGCTTCCTTATTCATCCACCGAGGACTGACAAGGCTTCTATGTATCGAATTGTGCAAGCAAAACTACTGGGTCGCAACATCAAGCAGTTTGAGATTGAAGCGCCCCGGATCGCCCGGAAACAGCGTCCAGGTCAGTTCGTCATCGTGCGTCTGCACGAAAACGGCGAGCGAATTCCACTCACCATCGAAGGCTCCGACCTGGAAAAAGGCACCATCACTCTGGTTGTCCAATCGATCGGCAAGACCACGTACCTGATGAACTCGCTCGAAGCGGGCGATGCGATTCTCGACGTTGTAGGACCGTTGGGAAAACCAACCGAGATCGAGAATTATGGCACCGTCGTAGTCGTCGGGGGCAGCGTTGGCACCGCGATTGCTTTGCCGGCCGCGCGGGCGCTGAAGCAAGCCGGCAATCACGTGATCGGCATTACCGGGTCGCGCACCAAAGAATTGCTCATCCTGGAAGACGAACTGCGGGCGGTCAGCGACGAAACCTACGTCATGACCGACGACGGCAGCTATGGCGAGCAGGGTCTGGTGACCAAAAAGCTCCAGGAACTGATCGATGGCGGACGCGAGATCAATTACGTCCTCGCCATCGGCCCGGTTCCCATGATGCGTGCCGTCGCCCAGGTCACCGCGGCGAGAGGCATCAAGACGGTCGTCAGCCTGAACTCCATTATGGTGGATGGCACCGGCATGTGCGGCGGCTGCCGCGTGCTGGTGGACAACCGCAGCGAGTTCGCCTGTGTCGACGGTCCCGAGTTTGACGCCCAGAGAGTGAATTTCGAAGTCCTGATGCAACGCAATAACATGTACCGCGAAAACGAACAAAAATCGCTGAACGAATTCCTCGCCAACCCGCAAGCCGAAGTTGAGCGGGTTCGTCAATCCTGCAAGCTGCGTGAACTGGAAGAGAAGACGCGCGCGGAGGTGACCCATGTCTAAACGTATTCCCGCTCGCGACCGCATGAAGATATTGCGTGCGCAAATGCCCGAACAGGACGCTGCGCAGCGCGGCCACAATTTTCTGGAAGTGAACCTTGGCCTGCCCGAGGGATGCGCCAAGCAGGAATCCATGCGCTGCATCGAGTGCAAGGACCCGACCTGCATCTCGACCTGTCCGGTGGGAGTTAAGGTCAACGAGTTCCTGGACCTCATTCTTGCCGGAGACTACCTGGGCGCCGCCGCCAAAATCCGCGAGGACAATGCGCTGCCCGCCGTCACCGGGCGCGTCTGTCCGCAGGAAGACCAGTGCGAAGGCGGCTGTCTGCTCGGCCAGAAGGGCGGCAAATCCCCGCTCGCCATCGGCTACCTCGAACGCTTTGTCGCCGACTACGAGCAGAAAACCGGCAAGTTGGGAATGCCTCCCATCGCCGCCCCGACCGGCAAGAAAGTCGCCATCGTCGGCAGCGGCCCGGCGGGCCTGAGCTGCGCCGGAGACCTCATCCAGAAAGGCCACAAGGTACGCGTCTTTGAGGCGCTGCATGAGATTGGCGGCGTCCTCATCTACGGCATCCCCGAGTTTCGCCTGCCGAAGACCATCGTCAGGCAGGAGGTTGATAATCTGCGCCGCATGGGAGTTGAGTTCGAGACCAACGTCGTCGTCGGCAAGACCGTTACCATTGACGAGCTGATGAAGGGCGAAGGTTACGATGCCGTCTTCGTCTGCACCGGCGCCGGACTGCCACAGTTCTTGAACGTCCCCGGCGAACACCTGAACGGCGTCTACTCGGCCAACGAGTTCCTGACCCGCGTGAATCTCATGCGAGCCTACAAGTTTCCGGAATTCGATGAGCCGGTTTACAACTGTCGCGACAAGGACGTGGTGGTCTTCGGCGGCGGCAACACCGCCATGGACGCCGTCCGCACCTCGCTGCGCCTGGGCGCACGCACGGCCTCGATCTTCTATCGTCGCACAGAGGTCGAGATGCCCGCCCGCAAGGAAGAAGTCCATCACGCTAAAGACGAAGGCATTAACTTCCAGTTCCTGGTGAATCCCGTCGAACTCATTGGCGACGAAAAGGGCTGGCTGACGGCCGTGAAGTGCATCCGCATGGAACTCGGTGAGCCCGATGCGTCCGGACGGCGGCGCCCGCTTCCGATACCGGGGTCAGAGTTTGTCACGCCAGTCTCGCTGGCCATCATCGCCGTGGGAACGACCGCGAACCCGCTGATCCAGTCGACCACGCCGGACCTGAAAACCAACAAGTGGCGCTACATCGTCACAGACCCGGTAACCACGCGGACGTCCAAACTTGGCGTCTTCGCCGGCGGCGACATCGTGACCGGCGGCGCCACCGTCATTCTGGCCATGGGCGCGGGACGCCAGGCAGCCAAATCGATCAACGAGTACTTGACCACTGGTGTGTGGGAAATCGTCAAGCCCGAAACCAGCGCAGGTTAGCGTCGTCGAAAACTTCTATCCCAGAGGGCCGCACGATGCGGCCCTCTGTTTCTCTGGGCAGGTAGCGCTTGCAAGAGGTAGCGCTTCGAAGCAGCGCTTTGAGGAAGTGTCGCTTTGAAGAAGCAGCGCTTTGAAGAAGTTTCGCTTTGAGGAAGTGTCGCTTTGAGAAAGTAACGCTTTGAAGGGGCGCGGCTTCAGCCGCGCCGTCCCGGGCCAACAGGAATGAGGGGCTTTAGCCCCTGAGGGAACTGCCGTTTCCGTTCTGCCCTAAAGAAACGTTCTGCACGCGTCGGAAATGCCCCTTGGGCCGGCGCAATTTGTTACCCTGTTTCCGAATCCCTGGAAGGACCACCATTGCCAGCCAAAGCCAATCTCAACGGTTTCGCTCCCCTGGAGTTGCGTCGCCTGCGCGGGTTGAAAACTCCTGCCGGAATCCAGAGATTCCTCGACAGCCTGTCCTACCACTTGGCCGACACTGCCTGGTCGCCTCGGCGCGCGTTGCGTGAGCGCACGGCTCACTGCCTGGAGGGCGCTGTGCTGGCCGCCGCGGCTCTACGAGTCAATGGCTATCCGCCACTCGTCCTCGATCTTGAAGCAGTGCGCGATGTCGATCACGTCATCGCCGTCTTCCGCGAACACGGATATTGGGGCGCCATCGCCAAGTCCAACTTTGCCGGTCTGCGCTTTCGCGCGCCCATCTACCGCAGCCTGCGCGAGCTGGCGCTCAGCTACTTCGAGAGCTACTACAACTTGCGCGCTGAGCGCACCCTCCGAGGCTATTCGCGCCCGGTCAATCTCTCCCGCTTCGACCACCTTGACTGGATGACCTCGGAGAAATCAGTCTGGGCGATCGCCGAACACTTGGTCACAGTGAGCCACGTCCCCTTGTTCCCGGCACGCTTGGCGAAAAACCTGCCGCGCCTCGACCGCCGTTCCTTTGACGCCGGATTGACGGGATACGTGAAACACTGAGGGCACCGAAAAAACGTCCGCTACTTCGCGGATTTGAACTGTGACTTCCGAATGAGCCCGTGAACTCCCTTGGTCTTGTCCACCACCTGGCTGACCTCGAAGTCGCTGGCCGCACTCAAATACGCCATGGCAGTGGCACGATCCAGCCCCTGGTTGATAGACAGATACTCGATCGCGTTCCGCACCGCCTTCTTCATCGCTTCATTCAGATCCGGATCCAGCCCGATCGGAATCCAGTACTCTGACGTCTCAGCAAATGGCGTCTTAAGTTGTTGTTTGCTGGGATAACCCGGTTCTCCGACCTTCAGCACGGTCATCCTTACGGTTGTGCGCAGCGAACCTTCCACCGCCGTCAGTGCGACTTCCCCGTTCCCCTGAGCAAAGTGCGGATCGGCGATGAAGAACCCTGCTCCTGGCACCAGTACCGGCAAATACAAAGTGGAGCCGGCGGTGAGGTACTTGATGTCGAGGTTGCCGCCGTAGACGCCGGGCGGTATCGAATCAAGCCAGCCGTTCTGATTCGGCGTCAGCCCGGTAATTCCCTGGAACGGACCGGCCGGGAAGCGTAGCGAACGGCCATCCTGGTCCTTCAGCACGCAGAAGAGCTTCTTTCCCGCTCCCTGCAGGCTCACAAACTTCGAGATGTTGTGATAGAGCTCCGGGTGTGCCGGGCCGGCGTTTGGCTCGGGGTTGGGAGTCTCGGGGAACTCTCCCGGCAGGGCGCCTTTGCCGTGACGATTGGTAATCACACCATAGGGCACCCGCGGAATGAAGGAGAGAAATTCGATCTTGAGAATGTCGCCCGGCTGCGCGCCCGCCACTTCGACCGGGCCGATCACGAGGTGCGGGCCATCCTTGAAGAAGTCATGCGGAATGCTGGATGCCGCCAGCGCCTGCGCATCCTTGAGCACGTCTTCGGGCTTGATGCCGAACTGACCGAAATATTTGACCGGGTCTTTGCCCTGATCCTCCAGGACTCCTTCGTGCGAAACCGTATCGAATGTCACCACCGAGCCGGACGGCACCGTCAGTATCGGCTTTGATTGCGCCTCCGGCAACTTTCCCCAACGGACCGTCTCCGGGGTGGCGGGAACGTAGAAAGCAGCGCCGGTCTTCAGGCCCGCCGGAGCCGGACCCGGCTTGTCGGCAAGCGGTTGCAGTACGGGCAGGGTCTGCGCTTCAGTTGTGAGGGTCAACGGCGCTGAGGCGATTCCCAGCAGAAAGATAGCGATCAACATCCAACGGCACCACTGCACACGTCTCATTGTGTTCTCCTAAGTTTGGAGTGACAACAAATGCACATAATTGCTAAAGGGGCCGGGCATCACCAACATAGAAAATAAAAGGGCCCCCATTATACAAAGCCTCTCTCCCCGCCGGAGGAATTGATTTTCCGAAGCCCGCGTAGCGGGCAAAAGACGTTAGCCCCACGGCGCAAGCCTGGGGTACCGTGACGTTCTGTCTCCTAGCCCGCGTAGCGGGCGTAAGACGTTAGCCCCACGGCGCAAGCCTGGGGTACCGTGACGTTCTGTCTCCTAGCCCGCGTGGCGGGCGTAAGACGTTAGCCCCACGGCGCAAGCCTGGGGTACCGTGACGTTCTGTCTCCTAGCCCGCGTAGCGGGCGTAAGAATCACCGCCAAATATAGCGGTCGTCGAACTCCACTCCGTGTTTTCGCAACAAGCCGAGGAATTCATCTTGGAATGAAATCTTCAGATGATGCTGCGCCTGCCCTTGTATATAGCGGATCACGTTCGCCCGGTTCGACTCGCTCACGCTGAATGCACCGTATCCCCCTTGCCAGCCGAAGGACCGCCGCTCCGGCCATTTCTCCTTCACCCAACGGGATGAGTTCGTCTTGATTACTCGGAGGCAATCCGCGACGGCGAGATCGGCGGGCAACTTCGTCAGCAGGTGAATGTGATCTGCGGTGCCACCAATAGCTATAGGTGTCGCGCGAAGTTCGCGCAGAATTCCGCCGAGATAAGCGTGCAGATCATCCCGAATCAGGTCGACAATCAACGGGGCGCGTTCGTGGGTCGAGAAGGTGACGTGCGTGAGCAGGCTGGTAAAGGTGTGCGCCATTCTTACGCCCCTCCGGGGCTGTCGCTTCAGACCTCAACCTTACCCCAGGCTTACGCCTGGGGCTACCATCTTCTGCCCGCTACGCGGGCTGGCGCCACGTCAGCCCAAAAGCGGGGTGAATGGGCCGCCTGCAGGCCAATCCTCAGAACGGAATGTCATCGTCCGTGATTTCCTGTGACGCCGCTTGCTCGAATTGGTCGTATGCCTCTTTCAACGCCTTTACCAAGGCACTGTCGTCGTCCTCAAATGTCACGAAGCACAGAGCAACGTAGACGGCGTTATCATGCTCGCGGAGACGCTGCTTGAGAGAAACGACCACCGAGGCGTGGTCCAATATATTGCACTTGGCTGATCTTGAGCAGAGAAATCGGAGCTAAAGCGGTGACCTCCGGCCTCGCTGCAACCGTTTATAATCAAGAGTTACCCAACCGCCCGGATGCGATTCTGTGTGTCTTCCGGCGGGCTGGGCCGGAGACTTATGCAGTTCAAGCTGGAATCGAAATATCAGCCGCAAGGCGATCAAATAACTGCGCTTGCGCAGCTCTCACGTGGGCTGTTCGAAGGCGAGAAGCACCAGGTGTTGCTGGGCGTCACCGGCTCCGGCAAGACCTTCACCATGGCCAAGATCATCGAGGAGGTCAACCGTCCGGCGCTCATTCTGGCGCACAACAAGACCCTGGCGGCGCAGCTTTACCACGAGTTCAAGAGCTTCTTTCCGCACAACGCGGTCGAGTATTTTGTCTCCTACTACGACTACTACCAGCCCGAGGCTTACATTCCAGCCGGCGACGTCTACATCGAGAAGGAGGCGACCGTCAACGACGAGCTCGACAAGCTGCGGCTTTCGGCCACCAAGTCGTTGTTCGAACGCCGCGACTGCATCATTGTCGCCTCCGTGAGCTGCATCTATGGCCTGGGTTCGCCGGAAGCCTATTACGGAATGCTGCTTTTCCTGGAAAAGGGCCAGAAGATCCGGCGTCAGGACATCACCAGCAAGCTGGTCGAGATTCTCTACGAGCGCACCGACACTGAATTCAAGCGCGGCACCTTCCGGGTGCGCGGCGACGTGATCGAAGTCTTTCCCACCTACGACGACAACGCCTACCGCATAGAGTTGTGGGGAGACGAAATCGAGTCTCTGTCTCAAATTGATCCGCTCTTCGGAACCATTAAACAAAAGTACGCCCGTCTACCCATCTATCCTAAGACCCACTACGTGATGAAGCCGGAGCAAAAGAAAGGCGCGGTCGAATCCATTCTTCAGGAGCTTGCCTGGTGGGAGAGTGAGCTGGAAAAGCAGGGCCGCATCGTTGAGTCGCAGCGCATTCACCAGCGCACGCGCTTCGACCTGGAGATGATCAAGGAGATGGGCTACTGCCACGGCATCGAGAACTACTCGCGGCACTTTACCGGCAGACTGCCCGGTGAGCCGCCGCCTACCCTGCTCGACTACGTTCCCCGCGACTTCCTGGTGTTCATCGACGAGTCTCACCAGACGGTGCCGCAACTGCATGGCATGTGGCACGGCGACCGCTCACGCAAAGAGACGCTGATCGAGTACGGATTTCGCCTGCCAAGCGCGCTGGACAACCGTCCGCTGACTTTTGAAGAGTTCGAGAATCGCGTTAACCAAGCGATCTATGTCTCTGCAACTCCAGGGCCTTATGAGTTAACAAAATCGGCAGGAGTGGTCGTCGAACAGATCATCCGCCCGACCGGTCTGGTCGATCCCGAGGTCGAGGTTCGCCCGGTCAAAGGGCAGATCGACGACCTGCTGCATGAAATTCGCGACCGGGTTAGCAAAGGCCAGCGGGTACTGGTTACGACCCTGACCAAGCGCATGTCCGAGGACCTCGCCGAATACTATAGCGAGGTCGGTGTGCGCTGTCGCTACCTGCACTCGGAGATCGAAACCCTGGAGCGCATCAAGATTATCCGCGATTTGCGCAAGGGCGAGTTCGATGTGCTGATCGGGATTAACTTGTTGCGCGAAGGTCTTGATTTGCCAGAAGTTTCCCTCGTTGCCATCCTCGATGCCGACAAGGAAGGCTTTCTGCGTTCGGCAGGATCGCTGATTCAAACCATCGGGCGCTGCGCGCGTAACGTCGAGGGCCGGGCCGTCCTCTACGCTGATCGCATGACGGATTCTATGCGCAAAGCCATCGGCGAAACCGAGCGCCGCCGGACAATTCAACGGGCTTACAACGAAGAGAATGGCATTACGCCTCAGAGCATCGTGCGCCCAGTCGACATGGCGCTGGCGCAGATCATCGAAGCCGATTACGCCGACATATCTCTGCCGGCTGAAGGCGTACCCGACTTTAAATCAAAAGATGAACTAGATGTGTATATCTCTAAGCTGGAAAGCGACATGCGCGAGGCCGCCAAGCGTTTCGAGTTCGAATTGGCCGCCAAACTGCGAGACCAGATCCGCGAACTGAAAACCAAAGAATTCATCTTTGCCTGAGGGGGATGCTTACCTCAGGTTCAGGCCCTCTTATGCTCGATGATGGCCTTTAGCAGATCAGATAACCCGGATGCCCGCGTCGAACTGCACGACACGGAAGCTGGGACACCCTCAGTGTTTGAGAACAAAAGATGGCTCGACTTCGCTCGCCATGACAACCTGACGTGTCGGGATATATCTACTGGGTGAGTTATCAGCCAAGCCTTGGGAAGCGGGTGTCGGCAAGTTCCAGCGGGCGAGGCCGCTGCTTGACGGGCCGCGGGGCGTTCAACAGCCTGACCACCGTCTGTATCTCCAGTGCTGTCCGCTCGACGATTTCACTGATCGTGAAATGGGCGTCGAATAGTTCGCGGACTTTCTGCTGTGCATCGCTCATGGGGCCCATAGTGCCTGCTCCTGCTCCCCGGATGCCACTGCCGATTCTGGCAATCCAGGCGCTACTTGAATTCCAGCAGCTCACATTCCGATGCAACCTACGCTGCTTCCGTTGTATTTCGGGTTAACGTAGGGACAAATTAGCGTTGTCGGATTTGACAATAAGCCGGGCAGGGACCAAGGGATAGTTTCTTTGCCTGTGTGAGGCGGTTGAGCGGGAAGGTTTCGGCATTTCCTTAGCCTCGCGGCTGGGGTGGGACCCCACCGCCAGTCAGTCATCCAATGTGAGTTTGCGGTTTTCTGCGCGGCTGAAACCGATTGCCTTGTCGGTTTTACCCCTGCCGTTTGGGATCCAATACCAGACCATCCGAAAATGCGAGCGTAAGACCGCGACAAAGGCGAACAGAGCGAAAGCCAGCGGATAGAGCGAAAACGCTACCTCCGGGAGATGTCCCTTGATTGGGTTTCCTCGGAGCGAGTCCCATGCGAGAACAAAAGCTATCACAACGAGCAAGAACATGGAGAACAGCATATGAAATGCGTAAATCTTGCTTATGCGATTCCTGACCATTGCCGACGGGGAGAAGCTGTACTGGAACACGCCTCCCTGGTAGAGGCCGACCCATCCGGACACAGGAAGCAGGACGATGTGGCGCCGCTGACGCCTGGCGGCATAGCGCCATGCCAAGATAGCCAACAATGCAGCTGCGGCGGCAATAGTCGCAGTAATCTGACGGTTGTATTCCTTCACGTCACGCGCAACATACAGAAACAGTTCTACGAGTCCGCTAAGAAACCAGAGGGTTTGAGGTCCCCAAGAGAAGGACTCTTGGGCACCACGCATTTCCAGTTGAGAATCGAGTTGGGCGGGAAACTCGGTTTGGAACCTCGATGAACCGGTCTCCACAGCCACTCCTGTCTGAATCTCCCTCTCATGGATGCTGGCGGTCCCGGTTTCGCACCGTGCTGGCCGGTGAAGCGGTCCCTTCGGTCAGCTCGATGAACCCACGGGGTCTCTATTCCGCTTCTTGCAGGGTCTTGACGTGTTCTTCCAGCGCGTGGGAGTACTCACGTTCGGCGCGCAGCTCAGCTTCGAGCTTTTTGACCTGGCTTTGCAGCCGCAGGATTTCAACCCGCAGTTTAGCGGCATCGAGTTGGGGCAATGGGGGGCGCGGCACTCGCGGCTTGGGAGCCGCAGCAGCGCCTTCGATGAGGGGCTGAGCGGCCGAAGCGGCCAAGGGCAAGCGAGCCTCGTTGCGGGCAATGACGGCGAGCGAGGGTTTTGCCAGCGGGCGAGCCAAGGCCGGCGTCTGGAAGATTGTGCTCAAAGCGGCCACGGCTGTCTGCGCCGCTAACGGGCTTGCCAGGGGCAGTTCCTGCTTCGCCGACGACTTGCTGTAGAGCAGATGGCGTACGCGGCCGATCAGATCTTGCGGCTGGAAGGGCTTGCGGATCAGTTCGTCCGCCTTGACCGCAAACGCTTTTTCGGCGACCGACCGGTTAACGACTCCGGACATGAGAATGACCGGCGTCTGGCCCATCTTAGGATGCTGCTTGATGTACTGGCAGACCTCGTAACCATCCTTTTCCGGCATGATTACGTCGGAGATGACGACATCGGGCGCAGTCTCGTCCATCATGCCGATGGCACTGCCGGCGTCATGACAGGCGATGATGTCGATGTTTTCGCGGCGGAAGGCAATTTTTATCACCTCGCGCATGGTCGCACTGTCATCGATAAAATAAACTACCGGATTGGCACTCATTGGCGAATGCCTCCTTCTTCATCCTGCTGCTCGCGCTCTTCGTCGATTTCGCGCAGCGCCTCCAGCATCAGCTCGGTCACCGAACGCAAAATCGTGCGCGTGGAAGCCTTGCCTCCGGGAACAAACTTGTAAACACCATGATCGACGCCATTGCAGGCCTTGACGATATGAACCACGGCCTGGTCGCCAACGCACTCGCCGGCCTCGGCGTGAATGACGTCGCCGCCGGCCAGGAAAATAATGCCGTCAACCGCACCGGCATTGACGTAGAGCACCCCTGACTGCCGCGAGTGCCCGAGCATTTGAATGATGCCCGGCAGATCCATATGGGTAAGGTTGCCCTCGAGTGCGGTCTCCGAGGTGTGGAGCATCTGCGTCGGCTGAAAGCCTTCTTCGCGGCTGCGCAGGAAGGCGCGCACGTGCGCGGCAACGTTTTCAGGACCGACGCGGCGGTCCACGTAGTCGTCGCAACCAGCACGGAACGCGACCATCAAAGCCTGGCGATCGCCTTCCCCCATGGCGAGGATGGGAATATGCGCCGACGTCTTGTCGGCGTGCACCAGCTTCGGCAGATCATAGGCCCCGATCCCGCGGAGACTGGTGGAACAGAGGATCAACGCGGGCGGCGACCACTCCAACATGGTGAGGGCATAGCCCGCCTGGGTGGCATGGATCACCTCGAAATATTCGTTCCTGAGCGCATCCACCAAGCGCTTGGCGAAGAATACATTGCTGTCGATAACCAGGATTCTGGCCGTAGTCTGCGCAATGCCTTGGGCTGGGGCGCTCATTCCGTGCTCCCTGCCGAAATCAGTTTGTCCAGGTCCAACAACTCGTAAGTTCTGCTCTCCCATATCAGTTCACCAACCACGCCCTGCGCCAAAGACTTTGCGGGAAGCACATCTGTGGTAACGAGATCGCATTTCCCGCTCACCGGAATTGCCGCCAGTTCCGTTCCCTCTGCCGTATGATGGACGGCGATCAGGTGATATTGCGTCGGAGCAAACTCGGGCAGTTTCAGCAGACCGGCGAGATCGTACAGCGGAATCACCTTGCCGCGACGCAGGATGACACCCAGAATTTCACGCGAAGTGTGCGGGAACCTATACACCTCACTAGGCAAAGTCAGCTCCGTGACACACGTCGCCGGCACGGCGCAATGCAGCTCTCCGGCGGGAAAGATAACGAATTTTTCTTCGTCCGTCATGTTTCTGAGTTCGCCTTTGCCGGCTCTGCCGCTGCGGGTACTGGCGACAGCGCAGGCACGCTTTCGACAAATATCGCCGCATTCACCACCGGCATAATCTGCTGGCGCACTAGCCCCAACCCTCGATACCAGGAGCGCTCCTCACCATGAAATCCGCGTGGCAGCGTCACGATTTCGCGAAGTTCCGCCATGCCTTCGATCCGGTCTATGGCAACCGCAACACGGCGAATTTTCAGCACCAGCAACTGCTCCAGTTTGGCGGACTCCACTCCAAAAATCCGATCCGCAGCAACCACCGGAATCGGCTTGCCGTTGCCACGGGCCGCGATTGTCGATGGTAAGTTGCCGTGATGCAGATCGCGAATCTCCTCTACCTCCGCCGATGCGATTACGAAGCGGTAGGCTCCAAGCCGGAAGATCACAACCGGCTCGCCCCGCCTGGCGTGCGGTGGATTGATGCGGCGGCTCATGCACCCGCCTCCACCATGCCGGACAGCAGCGAGACTTGCTGCTCGATTGCGTTACAGATACTGCCGAGCGGCTTCACCTGGTGTACGGCGCCGCTTCGAATGGCCTCCGACGGCATACCGAAGATGACGCTGGTCAACTCATCCTGCGCGATCACATGTCCGCCGGCAGCCTTGAGCGTCTGAGCGCCCTTGGCGCCGTCGTTGCCCATACCGGTCAGCACCACGGCAATGCCCATCGGCCCCGCATACTCGGCAACCGACTCCAACGTGAGGTCGGCGCTGGGGCGGTGTCCGTTGATTCGCGGACCCTCATCGAGAAGCAGCCGCCCCGTCGGTGAAACGCGCAAGTGATTGGCGCCGGGACAGACATAAATGGTTCCGACGCGCATCAGTTCACCCGCCTCTGCTTCCTTGACGCGCATGGCGCAGGCTTCCGCCAGTTGCCGGCTGAATTGTGCGGTGAAGTTCGCCGGCATGTGTTGAATCAGCAATATCGCGCCGGGAAATTTCCCCGGCAGTTGCGGAAGAACATTCATCAAGGCAGCCGGACCGCCGGTGGAGGCCGCCATCACTACCACCGGAAACCTTTGCGCCGTCGCTTGCGACAACGTTCCTCGCAGCCCGTTGCCCGGCACCGGAGCTGGCACGGGCGCCGGGGCCGCATGAGCACGCGGGCTAACAGTTACAGCAGGCGCGGAGGGTGAGGCCGCCATCGGCGGACGACGCCCGGCAGTGCGCACGACGCGAACCTTGGCTGCAACTTTGACCTTGCGGAGCAGTTCATCGCGAACGCTCTCCATGTCGAGATCCACGCCGTTGGCTGGTTTTGCAACAAAATCGATGGCACCCAGTTCCAGGGCGCGCAACGTCGGCTCGGCCCGGTCGTGCGCCTCGGAGCTGACGATCACGATGGGCCGCGGCCTCGTCGCCATGATCTGCTCGGTCGCTTCCAACCCGCTTTGCCTGGGCATGTTGATGTCCATGGTGATCACGTCTGGATTCAGGGAATCGCTGAGCAGCACGGTCTCCACTCCATCACGAGCCTCGCCCACGACGTCGATCTCCGGATCGCTGGTCAGCAACATCTTCAGCACTCGCCGCATGAACGACGAGTCTTCCGCAATCAGCACACGAATTTTGGATCCCGCAGTCATTTCCGCTATATACCTGCCAACTGCTTGGATGAAACCGCCTGCCCTGAACTGCCGATCAGTGCGCTCACCTGCGCCACCAGTTGTTCTTCCTGCACCGGCTTGACCATGAAAGCCATGGCACCCTCGCGCACGGCGCGCTCACGGTGCTTGCTGCCCGCTCGCGAGGTGACCACCATGACGGGAATGCTTCGCGTATCCGGATTTTGCCGGAGGTGAAGCATCAGCTCGTAGCCGTTGGTCCGCGGCATCTCCAGGTCGGTCACCACCAAGTCGACTCCGCCCTGCGAGACGATTTCCAAAGCCTCCAGCCCGTCAGAGGCGAGCCGCACCCGATAGCCGGCTTTTTCCAGCATGCGACCGACAAACTTGCGGACGCTGATGGAATCGTCAACCAGCAACACCAGCTTCTCCTTCTCGATACGATCGATGGCCTCGTCAGGAATTTCGCCTGCGGCAACGGCAATAGCACCAGGCAGGAAAATTCGCGCAGCGTTGGCCGCCGTCATCAGCGGACGGCGCTCGATGGCCTCGCCAACCACCAGCCGATTGAGATCGACCAGCAGGATAAGACTGCCGTCGGGAGCAATCGTCGCCCCCGGGAACATTTTCACGTTCCGCAGATACTCGCCGAGATTCTTGATGACGATTTCGTCTTTCCCAATGACTTCTTCGACCACGATGCCGACCTGTTTACCGGCAACGTTGACCACCACGATCCGATACCAACCGCTCACCGGTTCCACCGCTTCGAGGCCGAGCTGCGCGTCGAGGTGCACCACTTCGGTCAGAGAATCGCGAACCTTGGCCAGATGTTTGCCGCCGACTTCCTCAATGTCACTGCAACGTACGCGGCGGATCTCCTCGACAAACGCCAGCGGAAACGCAAAGGTGTGCTTGCCAACGCGCACGAACAGCGCCTGCGAAATGATCAGTGTAAGCGGTACCTTGAGCGTGAAGCGGGTACCGATTCCCTTCCGCGTTTCAATTTCTATCTCGCCGTTCAGCGCGTCCAGATTGGTGCGAACCACGTCGAGACCGACTCCGCGTCCAGACAGTTCTGTCTTTCGGGGCGCGGTCGAGAAGCCCGGGAGGAACATCAGGTCGAGCAGTTCCTTTGGCGAGAACGAGCTTGCCTGCTCGGCGTTCACCAGCTCGAGCTCGGCGGCAGCTGTGCGAATCCTCTCATAATCGATGCCGCGGCCGTCGTCCTCCACCTCGATAAAGATGTGATTGCCCCGGTGATAGGCACGAACAGCGATGTTGCCGCAGTCCGATTTGCCGGCATTGTATCGCTCGTCTGCCCGCTCGATGCCGTGCGCCACGGCGTTCCGCACCAAGTGCAACAAAGGATCGGCAATTTGCTGGATAATGTTGTTGTCCAGTTCGGTCTCGGCACCCGCCAGTACCAGCTCCACCCGTTTGCCGGCCGCCTTGGAGGCATCCCGTACGGCCCGCGAGAGGCGCGTGTAGAGGTTGCCGATGGCCACCATGCGCGATTGCGTGATTTCATCTTGCAAACGGTGGGCCAGCTTGGTGAACTCATCAATGTCGCCATCGACGCGGCGCACGAAGCCATCGAGTTGCGTGAGCACCTCGGTAATATCGGCGGAAATTTCCGTGAGCGAACGAGAGAGGATGCCGAAGTCGTCGTAGCGATCCATCTCCAGCTCGGAAAAGTCGGCAAGCGCGGCATCGAAGGAACGGGAATAGCTCGAGTAGCCGCCGCGGAACGGATACTGAATCAGGTTGCCCGATTTGTCTTCAGGCAGCGGCGAACGCCGCGGCAAGCTGTGCCCGGGAGTGGAGAGCGGCCCCAAGGTCACGCGGCTGAATTCGTATTTTTCCTGGAATTCGCCGACCTTGTCGGTCATGCGCGCCTTGGAAAAATTCAGCACGTCGGCCAGCCGCTCCAGCTCTTTCAGCCGGCCCAGCATGCGGGTCCGGTTGGTCACCAGCTCGCCAACCGCATTCATCATGCGGTCCAGCCGCTCGAGTGCAATGCGGACCGACTTGGACTGCGGCACTCCGGCGGGCTCGCGCCGGCCGGCGGCCAAGGCGGCGATTTCGTCGCGTTCGTGGCGCGAGGCGTCTATCTCGAGCTCGGCCGCAACTCCGACCGCGGACTCCGGCGGAATTTGCCCCTCGGCGGCCAACCCCTTCTCCGCAGCCTCTTCGGCCTCCTGTTCCAGAATCTCGGCTTCCACGTCTTCAAGCTGATCGATACGCTGGAAGTAAGCGAGCGCGGCATCGTGGAAGCTCTGCTCATCGCTCCACTGCCGATAAAGCTCCTTCTTAAGGATGTCGACCGACTCAAGGCAGAGATCGACAATGCTTGCGCTCGGCTTTAGTTCACCGTCGCGCAGACGCACGATGAGATCTTCGGCGCGATGAGCGATCGTCGAAAGGCGGTGAAATCCCACCTGCGCGGCCGAGCCCTTAATGGTGTGCATCGCCCGGAACAGCTTGTTGATGTCTTCCGGATTCGGGTTCGCCTCCAGCGACAACAGTGACTCGGTGATCGATTGCAGGTGCTCTTCCACTTCCGGGACAAAAAACTCGAGTACTTCCGGCGCAATGTTGTCGTCGGGGGGCAGGTCTAAAAGCGATGGAGCAAAGGCCTGAGCAGCTTGCGTCTCCAGGTCGAGCTCGATAGCCTTGTCCGCCGGTTGAAGTTCACCTGGCACCGGTTCGATTGCGCCGAGAGGTTCGAGCTCAAGTGTCTTCTCGATTTTAGAAACCGGTTCGATCTCAGCGACCAACCCGCTTGCCGGTGCGGCCGCAGCCGGCATTCCCGCCCCGGCGGATGGTGGGGCGGCGCTCTGCGCCAAGTCCCAGGGTGCAGTCGGGAGCGGCTCAGCAACACCGGACTTATCTTTCTTTTCCTTTTCTTCCTTTTCTCCGGCGGGCGCTGCCGGAGGGCGACGCTCAGCCGGCGAGTGCGGCCGCGTCATGACTGCCTGCTCTTCGGACTCTTCCGCCGACTGCTGAAAGGCGAAGGGATAGCGCTGACGGAAAGCCTTGACGTCGTCC
>JBEKQP010000012.1:0-33941 GCA_049519595.1 Candidatus Korobacteraceae bacterium
CAAGCGGATGCACGCTGCGGGAATGGATGGTACCGAAGAAGATCGGAAAGCAGCGGTTTTGGGAGCCCTCGCCCTATATCTGGACTTCATCAACCTCTTCCTCTTACTACTTCGGCTCTCTGGCCGGAGGAAGTAGCGCAGCCCAAAGAAAATCTACCAGATCTCGAGCGGCTTATCGTTGATGCTTGCCGACGCTACACGAAGGAAGCCCACATTGATGCACTCGGGAGGCAGAACACTTCAGTTCGGTCACGTCACTCAGCGCCCAGATTTCGCCTGGACAGACGAGGTGAGGAATGCGCCGCTTGCCTGCCGAACGAGTTGTGCTTGTTTCCTCTGGCTACAACCCAAGAAGACCAATCACGAATTCCTGTTGCCACTTAGTCAGGTGTCATGGGCCAGTGTTCTGATTCCCGGAACCATTTCCGAATCCGACTACAGGAGAAATAGATCTGAACGGTCCGCAGACGGCTCGCATCTGCTTGATTTTATTGGTGGGCCCGGTAGGATTTGAACCTACGACCAATGGATTATGAGTCCACTGCTCTAACCAGCTGAGCTACAGGCCCATCATTTTGCAATCAACAGATTATAAATAACTTACTTCATAATCACAGAGACGGCGGAAGCACCCCGCTTTAGCTTGGAGGCACTTCTGGCGGCACTTGCGTCGCGCACCGCCGGCTCAAACCAGTGCTTGTACCCCTGCAATGGCTCGCCCTCCATAGTAACAAATACCGGCCCAGCCCTGTCCGGCGAACGCTGCTGCAACGCCTTGAACGCATCAACCGCCACCGAATACGAGTATCCGGCCCTCCGAACAGTACAGACTCACCCGGGACCGCGTGGATTTGACCGTCCTAGACCTGTATCTGAGCCCGTTTGTCCAAATTCCCTTCAACAACTTCGAGATCAGAGCCGGGTGCGGTGGCTGCCCGTTTGGTTGCCAATGTCGTAGGTGGCGAGCACTTAGGCGCCGAGGTATGACTTAATGAGGTCATCCTTGGCCGCCAGCTCTGCTGCCGTTCCGCAGAGCCGGATTTCGCCCGTCATCATGACGTAGCCAAAATCGCAAGCCGAAAGCGCCAGGGTGGCGTTCTGCTCAACCAGGATCATGGTCACCCCTTGGCTCTTTATCTTCGCAATAATCTCAAAAATCTGGTCGACGATCACCGGCGCCAGCCCCATGGAAGGTTCATCCAGTAGTAGAACCTTCGGATTGGCCATCAGGCCGCGGGCGATGGCCAGCATCTGCTGCTCTCCACCGGATAGGGTTCCTGCCTGTTGCGCGATCCTCTCTTTCAGTCGCGGAAAGAGCGCGAAGCATTTTTCGTAATCGGCTTCAATGCCTTTCTTATCCCGTCGGAGATATGCGCCCATCCGCAGATTCTCTCGCACCGAAAGAGTGGCAAAAATCCTACGGCCCTCGGGAACGTGAATCACTCCGGCCGCAACGATTTTTTCCGGGCTTAGCGCGGCGATCTCGCGTCCGGCCAACTTGGTGCTGCTGCCCGGCAGCGGTCGCACCAAGCCCGAAAGACTCTTGAGAAGGGTGGACTTGCCGGCGCCATTGGAGCCGAGTACGGCGACTACCGTGTTCTCCGGCACGGTCAGCGATACGCCTTTCAGAACCTCCGCCTTGGTGTATTTGACGCGTAGATTCTTGATCTCAAGCATTGGACGCGACTCGCTTGCCCAGATAGGCCTCTACAACCCGCCGATTCGATTGCACGTCCACGAAACTGCCCTCGGCAATCTTTTCTCCGGAATCCAGCACGGTAATGATGTCGGCAATTTCCTTGACGAATTCCATATTGTGTTCGATCAGGGCCACGGTAACGCCCAACGCGCTGATTTTCTTGATGGTTTGCGCGAGCGCCCGCGCCTCTGCCGTGTTCATACCTGCCGCCGGTTCGTCTAACAACAGCAGCTTCGGTTCACTGGCCAGCGCGCGTGCGATTTCGATAATCCGCTGCTTACCGTAGGGCAGGCTTTGCATGTTTGCTGAGAGCAGCTTGCTGATCTCGAAGAACTCAGCCAGTTCGCTCACCTTGGCGTCGATTTTTCTGCTCTCTACCGGTTGCCGTCCGAGATGCGAGATTGCTTCAAACAGTCCGTAGTGAGTGCGGCAGTGCAGTCCGAGCGCTATGTTTTCCCACACGCTCATTCCGCGGAAGGGCCGGATGTTTTGAAACGTGCGCGCGATCCCTTTGGCGGTGATGCGGTAGGGAGGCAGGCCGGTAATCTTTTCTCCCTGGAAGAAAACGTCGCCACCTTCAGGCACATACACACCCGAAAGGACGTTGATTAACGTGGATTTTCCCGAGCCGTTAGGCCCGATGATGACATGCCGGGAATTCTCCAGGATGCTGACATCCACTTGGTTGAGCGCCAGCACTCCGCCAAAGCGCTTGGTGATGGCTTTCACTTCCAGCGTAAGCGTCGCCACCTTCAGGCTCCCATTTCCTTGTCGCTGTCGCTGTTGGCCGCTTTATGCTCACGCCAGGCGGCAAAGAGCACCAGTACCATCAGGACGAAACTGAAAAATAGCATGTAGTAGTCTTTCAGGCTGCGAAGAAGCTCAGGCAAAAGCGTCAACAGCACACCCATGAGCGGGGAGACGACGGCGCTGAAACCTCCTAGAACGCTCATACAAAGATAAAGCGCCGACTCGTTAAACGTGTACAGGTCAGGTCCGATATAACTGGTAAGGAACGCATAGAGTGCGCCGGCAAAGCCCGCTAGGAAAGCCGAAAGCGCGAACGACATGATCTTGTAGTACTTGACGTTGACGCCCATCACCTCGGCCGTCAGCTCATCGTCGCGGATGGCGATCAGGGCGCGTCCAACTCTGGATTTTCGCAGCCGGGTGGCCGCATACATCGCCAGTGCCAGCAGCACGACGATGAAGTAGTAGAAAAACAGAGGCCGCGCCAGGTCCAGACCGGCAAGTTTCAACGATGGAATGCGCGAGATGCCGAAGGGTCCGCCGGTGAGATGATCGAGGTTGATCACCAGAATTCTGATGATCTCGGCGAAGCCGATGGTGATGATCACCAGGAACGGTCCCCTGAGGTTAAACGCCGGAATACCGACTACAACGCCAAAGGCCGCGGCCACGGTCGGAGCAATGAGAAGCAGCAACCATGGCGACCATCCCAGCCTGGTGGTTACAATCGCGGCCACATAAGCGCCGATCGAGTAGAAGGCGACCTGTCCGAGGGAAACCAGTCCGGTGTAGCCGGCCAGCACCACCAATCCCAACACGATAAACGCGACCACGGCGCCCATGTCGGTGACCAGAAGGAGGTAATCGCTTCGGAGTATCAGCGGCAGCACCAGGGCCAATGCGGCTCCCAACAACGTAAATTGCTTTGGATTGACCAAGCGACGCCAATTCCGCATCTGACCGGATGGAGCCGCAGCCGGTCTTTTCATCGTCTCCATCTAGACCTTCTCCGAGATCTTCAGGCTGAACAATCCCTTGGGCTTGAACAGGAGGAACGCGATCAAAATGCCGAACGCGATGGCATCTTTGTAGCTCGAAGAAAGGTAAATACCGGCCAGTGTCTCGACAATGCCGAGCAGGATGCCGCCGACAACCGCGCCAAGCGGGTTCCCAAAGCCACCGATGATGGTAGCGGCAAAAGCTTTCAGGCCGAGCGAATCACCCATCTCTGGAATCAGGAACAGGATCGGCGTCGCCAGGATGCCCGCCACGGCAGTGATCATCAGGCTGATGACGAACGACAGGCTGATGATGAAGTTGCTTTTCACGCCCATCAATTGCGCAACCTCACGGCTTTCGGCGGCCGCTCGCATGGCTACGCCGAGCAGCGACTTCTGCGAGAGGATGTATAGCCCGATGATTAACAGCAGCGACAGGCCCACGGTCCAGAATGTGTGCGGCATGATATGAGCGTGAAAGAAAGTCACCGGGGACTCGCCGAAGACATTCCCAAGCGCCAAGGGCTTGGTGCCCCAGATAGCGCGGATCAGATTCTTCAGAAATACCGACAGGGCGATGGTAACGATGAGCATCAGCAACGGATTGCAGTTGAATTGCCGCAGGGGATGGAACAACGCCTTATCCACAATGAAACCGACCGCGCCCAGGCAAACGATCGTCAGCACGGCCGCGAATACAAACGGCATGTGCATCATCACATAGAAGAAATACAGGAAGTAGCTGGTGAGGGCTACGAAGTCGCCTTGGGCTAGGTTGAAAAAGCCTGCCGTATTCCACAGCAAAACGATCGCTAAGGCAGGAAGCGCATAGAGCAACCCAATGGCGGTCCCCCCGGCCACGACCTGCAGGAATAATTCCATAACAAAATCCTCTTCGACTTCACCAAGCCACGCAACCGCGGCGCCCGTCGGCAACCCCGGCTATTCCGCTCCTCACGCGCAACCGCCACACGCGTCAGGAACCCCGGGCCTCACGTCGCGGGCAAAGGAGGTCCCGGTTGGAACCTCCTTATGCCTTATCGGTTGCTATTCGCTATCGGTCAGGTTGTCGGCGTCGGCAATCCACACCCACTTGGCTCCGGTGTACTTGGCCAACGAGGCGTGGTGGATGAGATTGCCCCACTTGTCTGCGGTGTAATCGCCCTGCACGCCCTTGAAGCTTTTCAGAGTGCGAAGCTCGGCGGCAATTTTTTGGGAGTCCGGGCCGGTCTTGGCAATTACCTGTCCAAGGATCTTCACCGCATCGTAATACGGTGCCGCGTGATCTTCGGGCTCGACCCCGAACTTCTGCTTGTACTTGGTCACGAATCCCTGAACTTCGGGGGCTGGGTTGGAAACGATGAAAGCCGAGGAGGCAATAACGCCTTCCATACCTTCGGGACCTACCAGTTTGGCGAAGTCAGGGGTAATGAACGCATCGCCGCCAAAGACGGGAATCTTGATACCCATTTCACGCATTTGGCGGAGTGATTTCGCGCCTTCCACCTGGATCGAGTAGTCGATCACAACATCAGCGCCCGATTTCTTGATGCGCAGCAACTGCGCAGTAAAGTCATTGTCGCCGACGTTATAGGTTTCATACGCTACCGGTTCGAGCTTATACTTCGCCAAGGCTGCCTTGGCCCCCTGGCCGCCGCTCACACCGTAGTCGCTGTTGGTATAGAGAATGGCCATCTTACGGTATCCCTGTTTGTAGGCGTAATCGACCAGAGCTTGCCCGATGAACGGGCCCGTGGCTACCACGCGAAAGATGTAATCATTGCCGTCGTGCGTGATCTTGCGACTCTTGCTGCTGGTCATCTCTGGAAGCTTGTTCTGCTTGGCTAGCGGCGCGACCGCCAGCGTATTGCCCGACCAGTCGGGACCGAGCAGGACGATCGGTTTGGTTTCGCTGAGCAGCTTCTGCATCGCGTTGAGGGCGACGTTCGGCTTGGAGGCATCGTCGAGCGGGAATAGTTCGATTTTTTTGCCGTTGATTCCGCCAGCGGCATTGATTTCGTCGGCGGCAAGCTGAGCGCCGTCGCGCTGGAAATTGCCGTACATCGCGGCATCGCCGGTAAACGAGGTCACGATCTGGCCGATCTTAATGGTTTTGTCCTCTTGCTTGGACTCACAGCCGATCCCAACCAGCGTTAGCATGACTACAAAAATCAGTACATATTTCAGGTTCTTCATTGAAGTCGTCTCCTTCTTCATCGCTTGCCGGCCGGTAATGGAGCCCCCGGCAAGCCCGCATTTGGCTTGCTGGGGTGTCGAGTACCGCGGCCGTTGAATTCCATCCAGAGGTTACTTGCCGACGGTTATGAAGCCGGCGGTTGCGTCCACTTCCACCCAGTCTCCGGTCTTGATTTCGGTAATCGGATCGATCTCAAGGCCGTCGATGATGGGTAATATCGTGTTATAAAACTTGTCCGCCAAAATTCCGCCCGCGGCCAGGATGCCTTCCGTGTGATGGTTGATAATCGCCGCCGGAGCATTACCGCAGCGCGCCAACTCCAGGATGATCGCCGCCCCTACGGTCGACCCGCGCCCTTCGGGAAAGACGAAGACCTTGCCCTTGATGTTCTGCCCGTAGAGCTCATGCCGCTGATCGATGATGATGCCTGTGGCCGGATCGACTCCGCCCCAGAAGCCAAACATCTGCCCGGTTACCAGCGCCGGGCCGGCATTTTTGCCATCGGTTACACCCTTGCCCTTAAAGGTCTTCATGCTGCACCTCCCACGCGGCCACTCACGGCGGCTTCCACGCATTCGGCGGCACTGCCGAAAATGACGTCGGTCTTGCATTGCACGGGCGCATAGTAGGAGCACTTGCCAGAATCGGTCATCAGCGTCTTGAAGCCCCAGGTTTCCACCGGAGAAATCAGCATGCAGGTCTCGGTCGCGATCTTGCCGCCGAGGCCCAACAGCTCCGCCATGATTCCCATGCGGTCGGCCAGATCCCTGACCTGCTTGGTGGTGTAGATCCAGAGCTCGGTGTCGGCGGCGACCCTGCGGCCGGCCAGCAACTTCATAACGTTCTGGATTTCGGCAATGCTGTAGTGTGGGCAGCCCAGTGCCACCAAGTCAATCTTGGCGCTTTTCACCGTGCACATTTCGCTGCGGGTCGCCCTGAGAGTTTCCTCGGTTACGGTTACGGTGCGCTCAGGATGGTTCGGGCCAAATGCCTCTGCCCGCGTCCGCGCCTCGGGCGTGATCCCCACCAGATGAACCATCGCCAACGGACCACTGGCGGCAGCGGCGGCCAGCATGGACTTAAGCTCGTCCATCTTGGGACTGCCCACCAGACCGTCAACCACACCAATCTCGCTGCCTAGCGTCTTGCCCAGAAAATAGCCGAGGACCGGATATTCCCAAGTTTGAAGCGTGCGGCCGCCGATCTCCATCTTGACCAGCGCCTTGCCGTAGCGATTCTCCTGGAGGTGCAAACCGTACTCCGGGGTGCGTCCGGTGATGCCGATGCAGACGTCCAGCACGGCGGTCTCGCGGTTGGAGCGCGCACCCAGAACCGAGTTGATGAAGGCAACCGCCGAGGACTCGGTCCAGCCGACATGTTCGCCGAAGCGCGGCGCCGAACCGCTGAAGTGCGGCAGGCAGGTCCAGCTCATAATAGCGCCCATCTGCTCGTAAGCCTTGGCGACCCGCAACTGCTTTTCGGCATAGGCATCCGGCGTCTTGAATTCGCGCCACATTTGCGTATCCATGCCGCTCGGATCGAGCGTGGTCGGCACCCTGAACTTGGCGCCCATGGCGGCGAACTTCTCACAGACCTCGACGCCGGCGTCAAAAATGCTCTTGTACATTGCCAGCACGATGTGCGCGCTGGCTACGGGAACAAGCCTCTTGGCTCCGAACTTCTCGCCTACCTTAGTAAGAATCTCCATCGCGAGCTTAGGGGCTGCGCCTTCATCGCCCCTCAGCATCGCCACTTCTTCTTTAGTCAAAATCATCAACATCTCCTTGTTGCTTGCCTCCTGGGCACCCTGGGCCAAAGCCGGCGATTGCCGGGGCGCAGCCCCTGAAAGGATAAGGGATCACGTCGCCCCCGCTCGTTCTTTCAGCCTTCGCTTCGAAAGGGCAAATATTCAGGCACCAAGGCGGCTTTCGAGCAGGTGAATCCTGGAGCTACCAACGCCGGGCCTATACCACCCAGCTGCTCCATGGGATAAAGCGCCGCGGATCCGGCCAACATGGCGGCGAACTGCAAATATTGTTCAAGCTATAGGCCAAGAGGTTTCGATAGCTTATTTCCCGAGCGATGGCAAGTCCAGTTCGCCGCTCACAACCTCTTGTGATGAGATTAACATCACAGCGCCCGAAATCAAGCCGGGAGTGGTCACTTCGGCGAGAAGCCATGATTTCATGCCGTTCACAACCCCTTTAACGCCCTGCCGCCCAACAGTCGCAGAATGCCAGTGACGAGCATAGCCGGCGTTGGTGGACAACCCGGTATGTAGCCATCCACTGGGATCACTTGGTCGACGGCGCCGCTGATGGCATAGCTACCGGCGAAAATACCACCGGTGCATCCGCAGGCTCCGACAGCAACCACAAGCCTCGGGGAAGGCGTCGCTTCGTAAGTGCGCTTGAGCGCTTCCGCCATGTTGCGCGTCACCGGGCCAGTAACCAAGAGCATGTCGGCATGTTTCGGCGATGCCACAAAATGGATACCGAAGCGCTCAAGATCGTAATAGGGATTGGTCAGTGCGCCGATCTCTGCTTCGCAGCCATTGCACGAACCGGCGTCCACCTGCCGGATGTTGAGCGCGCGCCCGAGCAGAGCGCGAATCTCGCTGGCGGCACCGGCTGCCACTGGATCATCGGAGAAGCGCTCGTTGCGGCTGTCAATATCCCAGCGGCGAATGAGTGCGGACTTGGAAACACCGCAATGCACCAGCCGCTTCGCGGCACGCAACGCGCCCCGACTCGCCTCGACGCAATTGCCGCAGCCGGTGCATTCGCCATAGTTCAGCACAAGTTGCCTGGCGCCATCCCTTCCTTCCAACTGCAGCGCTGAGGTGGGACACGCTTCCACTGCGCGGATGGCTGCGTCAAAACTCAATCGCTCGGGGTCCACTTCGGGCATGCGGCTCCCCGTGCAATCGCCAAGCAGTTGCTCGACCGGTATAAGCACCTTGCTGCTGGCCAGGCTGCTCGCTGCTATGTCGAAGATCATCGGTCACACCCGGAGTAGGAGAGATTGAAGCTTTTGTTAATCAAAGGAAAGTCGGCAATGATGTTGCCGGGCATAGCCATCGGCAGCGCGGGCCAGTTCTGAAACGACGGTGACTTGATGTGGCACCTCCGAAGGTAGCCGTCGCGCACACGTATCCAGTAGAGCAGCTCTCCGCGGGGCGACTCGACTGCGGAGAACCCTTCGGCGCTGCCTTGCCAAGGAACGGAGGTCGCGATGGCTCCGGCCGGAAGGTCCTCGACGGCCTGGGCGATCAAGCGCGCCGCAATGGCGGTCTCGTCGATGCGGATGCGCGCACGGGCCAGCACGTCGCCGGAGTTGTAGTGAGGAATATCGAGCGCCAGAGTGCGGTAGCGGCCGTATGGATGGTCATGGCGGACATCCAGTTTCAGTCCGCTGGCGCGGGCGGCGGGGCCCACCAGGCCCAGTGCACGCGCCAAGTCGCGCTTCAACGTGCCGGTTGACTCGAAGCGGTTCTGTACCGAAGGCGTTTCCAGGATCATTCGTGCTAACTCGGCGAAGTCGCGTGCCACTTCGGCGACGATGGCACCCAGCGCGCGCGCATTTTCCTGGGTCAGGTCGTGCTTCATGCCGCCTGGTAGGGCGAGTCCGCGCCAGCAGCGCGTTCCGAAAAAGCGGGCAGAGGATTGTAGCAACAACTCCTTAAGGCGCGCCGTATAGGAGGCAGGCACGACGAAGGCCACGTCGCCGCACAAGGCGCCGACATCGGCGATGTGCGCCAGCATGCGCTCAAGTTCCAAGCCGATCAGTCGCAACGCTCGCCCGCGCGGCGGTACAGATATGCCGAAGGCGTTCTCAACTGCCTGGCAGTAGGCAACCGCATGGGCAAAGCAGTTGTCTCCCGATACCGACTCGGCCAGCATCACCCCGCTCATAACCGGCGTGCCTTCAAAGAGCGCTTCCGTTCCTTTGTGGGTGTAGAAATGCCGCAATTCCAGGTGAAGCACGGTATCGCCGACGACGCTGAAGCGGAAATGTCCGGGCTCAATGATGCCCGCGTGTACCGGTCCAACCGGCACCTCGCAGACCCCCTCGCCCTGCACCTTCAGGAAACGGTATTGGCCCTGTGGCGCATCACGCATCCCGGGCGCGCTCGCGTGCGGGTGAATTTCGGCTGGCCAGTCTTCATGGAAGACCAGCGGCTGTAGGTTGGGATGGCCCTCGATTTCGACTCCGTAGAGATCGTGTAATTCGCGCTCATACCACGAGGCTGCGGGCGTGATGCGGGTGGCCGAGGGGATCGCGCCTGCCACCCGCTCGCTGAGCAGACGATACCCCCGGTTTTCCACGTCGATGATGTAGTGCACGCGCCGGGTTCCATCGTCTTCGATGCTGCCGAAAATCGAGACCAAGCGGGAGTCGCCGGTGTTGAGGAGCGCTAGTGCTTCCGTTACGCCGGTGGCGCTTCTGGAGCGGCTGCCAATCGGGTTCATTGCAGCACCGCCATCGCTCCGTGGAGCACGGAGATGAACACTGCCGGAACGTGCAGCCCGAGAATCAGCAGGCAAACGCCGCAGATGGACACGGCGGCAATTTCAAAAGCCAGCGGTCTCGGACGGTTGGCGCTTGCTGGGGACCCCGGGGGTTCGCCGCTCAGCATCCGCTGGAAGTGGTAGAGCAGCGCGCCGAAGGCAATCGATATCGCCGCCAGCATCAGCAGAGCCAACAGGTAGTGGGACTGGGTAAAGGCGGACATGAGAATGGCAAATTCGCTGACAAACAGACCGAACGGCGGCAGGCCGGCGACGGCGAGCCCGCCCACGACCAGGACGGCGCTCGTCGAAGGCAGTGCACGTCCCATACCGCGGATCCGGTCCATACGCAGAGTTCCAAAGGTCTCGCGGACGCTGCCGGTGGTGAAGAACAACAGCGTTTTGGCCAACGAGTGATTGAAGGCATGCAACAGCGCGCCAAACAGGCCGAGTGGTCCCCCGAGTCCAACGCCAAGAGCGACGATCCCGATATGTTCGATACTGCTGTAGGCCAGTAAGCGCTTCAAATCGCGTTGCACGATCATCAGAAATGCGGAGGCCAGCAACGACAGGCCACCGAAGGACAGCAGCAGCGTGTGACTGAAGTTGCCACCGATGGCGTGCGAGGTAATAGCGTCCAGGCGCAGCAAGGCATACATGGCACAGTTCAGCAGCACCGCCGAAAGCAATGCGCTGATGGGAGCGGGCGCCTCGGCGTGCGCATCGGGCAGCCAACTATGCATGGGCACAAGACCGATCTTGGTGCCGTAGCCCACGGCCGCAAAAACGAAGGCCAGTTTCAGCAGTTCCCGCGCGGCAGTCATGCCGGGAGCCGCCGTCATCAGCGTCGCCCAATCGAGCGCCATCTCAGCCGGAACCCCGCCACGGACGGCCGCCAGATAAAAAGCAATGGTTCCGAACAACGCGAAGGCAATTCCCACGGTGCAGACGATCAGGTATTTCCAACCGGCTTCGACCGCGCCCTTGGTGTTGTAGAAGCCTACCAGCAATGCCGAGGCGAGCGTAGTCGCCTCGATGGCGATCCAAAGCATCCCCAGGTTCGCTGACAGGTAGGCGGCTACCATAGTGAACAGAAACAGGAATACCAGCGCGTAAAACCATCGTGGCGAGGAAAAGCGCCCCTTGGGGATGTGGCGCAGATACCCTACCGAGTAAGCCAGCACGACGGCGAAGATGAGCCCGAGATTGATCAGGAAGAACAAGGTGAGTCCGTCGGCGCGCAGGTATCGGCCTTGTTGCAGCACGCCGGCGGAGCGCAGCTTCCACGCGCAATTGCCAAGCAGCAGCACCTCGGCAATTCCAATCCCGAGAGCGACACGGACGGCCGCGCGCGGATTTTTAAACCCGAGCACCAGAAAGGCGCCAAGCAACGGGAGCAGAAGCGGAAACCATAGTGTCATGCGTTCAGCCCCTCAATCGCCGCAACCTGGAGACATCCACATGCTCGAAGGTGTCGCGAATGCGAAATACGAATACCCCCATTAGCAGTACGCACATCAACAGGTCGAAGAAAATGCCCATCTCAATCACGAGCGGCATGCCGAAAGTAGTAGTCAGAGCCGCCAGGAAGATACCGTTTTCCAGTACCAACAGTCCGATCACCTGCATCAGCGCCTTCTTCCGGCTGACCATGAGAAAAGCGCCGGTGAGCACGAGGGCCGTGGCCACGGCTAGCATCTCGGAGTCAAGGGCAAAGGCGCGAGCGTAAGGCTGCACCACCGCGAAGGCCAGCAGGATGAGGGCAGCGGCAATGTAGACCGATTGTGCCGCCGTGGTAGAAGCGCTGATGTCCGCGGGAACGTTGAGACGGTTGCGGATGCGTAGCAGAGCGTAGGGGATCGCCAGCACCTTCACCAGCAACACCATGGCGGCAACCACCAGAGCCTCGCCGGAACGATGCAGGTAAGCCATGGCCACAACCTGCATGGTGATGACCGCGCACTGGGCGGCGAATAACACAATACAGGTGGAGGTCCGCGTGGCGGCCGCAATCAGCAGCACGGTTATGAATAAGAAGACAGCCGAGGACGCCAGCGTCTTGGCAGCCGCGAATTCAACCAAACCCATCATTTACCTCCGCAAAGCAGTGAACGCCACTGCCAAAATCGAGAGCGCGCATGCCACGCCAAGCAAATCGGGCACTCGGTACATGCGAAGCTTGGCCACGCTACTTTCCAGGACCGCCAGCGATATTGCCAGCACCGCCATCTTGAGCACGTAGGCTACAGCCGCGACCGCCAGTGCAGATATAGAAGCGCTGGAGGCAATGCCCCATGGAGCGAAGAGCGCAATCAGCAGCGCCAGCATGAGATTCAGTTTGATAGCGTTGGCCCACTCGATTAGCGCGAGGCTCGGTCCGGAGTATTCCAGCACCATGGCTTCATGAATCATGGTGAGTTCCAGGTGCGTGGTCGGATTATCGACGGGCACGCGCCCGGTCTCGGCGATGGCAACCAGGGCGAGAGCGACGAAGGCCAGGGCGTGCACGGGCGAAAGCTGAAATAGGTGCCGGCCAATTGCCCAACGAACGATGGAGGTGACGCTGGTGCTGTGCGCCACGATCGAGACCGCAACCAGTCCAAGCAGCAGCGGCGCTTCCGCCAATGTGGAAACCAGCGCTTCACGGCTCGCTCCCATGCCTCCAAACGAACTCCCTCCGTCCATGGCGCCCAGAATCAGAAAGAATCTCGCCAACGCCAGCAGATAGACCAGCAAGATGAAATCGCCGGTATTGCCTAGCAGCGCGGAGGCGTGCAGCGCTGGGATGAATGCAGCAGCAGCCAGAGTGGCGGCGAAAAGGACGACCGGACAGAGCCGGAATAGCGGGGAAGCGGTGGGCGGAACCAGGTCCTCTTTGCCAAACAGCTTCCGCAACTCGGCATAAGGCCGAAAGATACTTGCGCCGCGGCGGTTCTGAATGCGCGCCTTGATCCGTCCAACCACTCCACTCAACAGCGGAGCGGCGCCGACGATCACGAGCAGTTGCAGCAAGTCGATGGCAAACGTCATGCGAACCTCATGTAAACCAGCACAGCGATCAGCGCCAGGAACATGTACAGCAGGTACACCTGGATGTTTCCCGTCTGCAGCCGCCGCAGCCGGTTGGCTGCCGCGACGATTGCGTCCAGCGCTGGTCGATACAGCGAGCGCTCAAAAGAGGTGGTGCGCACCGAGCGATAGGCTATCGACTTGGGAAAGCATGGCTGATCGACCGGCAGGATTTCGACTGTGCGATCGGGTTTGTAGACCTGCGAGAAGACTTTACGCAGCGGCTTGGAAAAGGCGGTTGAGGTGTATTGCATCCGGCTGTCAAGACCGGGCAGCCCGCACGCCCAAGTAGGAGTAACGCGGGAGATCCGCGGCAGGAGCCGGACGACCAGCACAACCCCGACCACAACAGCGGCAACCCAGGGGATCATGCGGGTCACCGTCAAGGCCGCTTCCGGCAGCGCAGCGCCAGGTATCAGTTGCTCCACCACGCCGCCGAGCGGACGTAACACGATTCCGGGCGCGATCCCGATAACCACACAAGCCGCGGCTAGCACGGCCATCCCCGTTTGCATAGCCCACGGGACCTCGCATGCGTGAGCCGCTTCCAGACTACGGGGCCGGCCCAGAAAGGCGACACCGTACACCTTGGCAAAGCACGCGGCCGCCAACCCACCGATCAACGCCAGTACTCCGGCCATTAACGGCAGAACAATCGCCGGGGCCACTTCGGCAAGGTTTGCGCCGGCCACGAAACTGCGAAAGGTAAGCCACTCGCTGACGAACCCGTTGAACAACGGCAATCCCACAATCGAGCAGCAAGCGACGAGAAAGACAGTGCCGGTCACACGCATACGCTGGAACAGTCCGCCCAGCTCTTCGAGATCGAGCGTATGAGTGGCATCCGCGATGGCGCCGGCGCCTAGGAACAGCAGGCTCTTGAACAAAGCATGATTGAGCGAGTGCAGCAGGGCTCCCATCAGCGCCAGCATGGCCCATGCCGGCGCATGCTGCGCGACGAAGACCATGGCCGCTCCCAAGCCCAGATAGATGATGCCGATATTTTCCACGCTGTGGTAAGCCAGCAGACGCTTCAGATCGTGTTCGGAGATAGCGTATAGAACTCCGAGCAGCCCCGACACCGCACCGGCCACCAGAACCAGGTACCCCCACCACACCGGCCCAGGTCCCAGGAGATCGAAAACCAAACGGACAAAACCATACACGGCCGTCTTCAACATGACACCCGACATCAGGGCCGAGACCGGACTAGGCGCGATGGGATGAGCTTTGGGAAGCCATAGGTGCAGAGGGACAATGCCAGCCTTGGTTCCGAAGCCGATGAATCCCAGCAGAAAGATGGCAGTGCGAGCTCCCGCCGGCAGGACCATAGCCGCTGCTCGCAGTGACGCGAAATCGAGGCCCGTCGAATGCGGCAGGAACACAAGAAACGCCCCCACTACGGCTGCCGCACCCGCATGCATCATCAGCAAGTAGATAAAGATATTCCGACGCCGCTCGCCGTCATCACCGTCAATCAGCACAAGAGCGGCCGAGAACAGCGTCATCAGCTCCCAGGCAAACAGAAAAGCGAAAGCGGTGGCAGCGGTAACGACCACAACCATGGAAAGCAGAAACAGCGACAGCAGGGCCCATAGCCAGTGTCGCCTCGGGCCTTTGTAGTGGCGCTCAACGTAGGCGGTCGAAAACAGCACGACGGGGGCACCGACGACACAAATCAGCAGCAGAAAATACGCGCTGAGACGGTCGATGGCCAGCAAGAATGGAAACGGCGCAAGCCAGGAGAGGTCGACGCTGAGATGGTGCCCACGCCCCAGGGCCAGAACCGCTGCGAGCGCGCCCGCTAAAAGGGCGCCAAGCAGCAACAGGGCGGGCAGAGAAGCCGCCTTTTTCCATCGAGCCGAAACCAGAGTCACTGCGGGAACAGCAAGCAATGCCACCAGGAGCGAGTTGAACAAAACTTCAGTCATCAATCAGCGTTAGTCCAGCCGTGTGAACAGAGATCGTGTCAATGGGGTAACGTTCTCTGCTTGGGTGCGCGGTGAAGCCGGGCCTCCGTCCTTTCTGGAGAGGAAAGCGGAAGCTTTACTTCTCGGCTATGGGGCTAAGTTGCGCCAGAAGATCTCTAACATCGATTAACTGGTTGTTGAAAATCCGCCTGGCGACGTCTAGCAAACGAAAGATTTCCGGATCTATCACGGAATAGTAAACGTTCTGACCCTCTTTGCGGCCGACCACGATATTGCTCTTACGGAGAACAGCGAGTTGCTGCGATAGACTCGTCTGCTCGACCTTCAGCCTGGCACTGAGTTCGTTGACGCCGACTTCACCGCCCCGTAGGGTATCCAAAACCTTGACCCGCAACGGATGGGAGAGGGCCTTAAAAAATTCCGCTGTAAAGTTTGAAAGTTCTGGCATGCGTACTTACATATATTTGCATATATCTGAATATTCGTCAAGTTCGGCCGCAGATGGGAACCGCTGCTGAGCTTGCCTTGAACTCCCGGCACAACTCTTTACCGGAGATCCCCGGCCGACTGAATGAGACAGTGCTCCTGAAGTTGCGGTAATTGTCATCTGTCCCCTCGCGGCCTTGTCTGTTTCAAAAGCCACTGTGAGCATATGCTGCCGGATTTTCTTATGTGTCGCGGAATTGTCAGCCGATTGTGGAATTACCATTCAATGGGAACGGGGCTTGTTCCATTGCTCTCGCAGGCTGCTGAACAACTCACATCAGTGTCATCCTGAGGATGCGCCGATTTTGCGCGTCCGAAGGATCTGCATTGTTTCCCGCACGCGCGGACAGCAGATCCTTCGCTTCGCTCAGGATGACACCCTCAGAAAACAGTTTTTCAGCAGCCTACTAGCCCTTCGCGAGGCCTGAACGAGCTAGGCGTCCTCATGAGGGAACGATGAAGCTGGAAGTCGATTGCTACGCGGGAAGGAAGGCGGATGAGCGGCCGATTCGTTTTCGGCTTGATGGATACGAGTACACGGTTGAGGCGGTGCTTGATCAGTGGTACGGGCCACAGGATATCTCTTACAAAGTTCGCGCCGATGATGGGAATCTTTATATCTTGCGACAGCAAACATCGACGGCCGACTGGTCTTGGGATCTAGTGTCATTCCGGCGGTTGGAAGATCATGAAGAAAAATGATGACTGAGGGTTCCAGCAGCGCACCCTTCAGTGTAATGCGCTAGGCAAATCATGCCGGCCAGTAGTAATGAAATAAGACTCTTGAGAAAACCAGTGGGACCATAAAGGAACTTACGGCAACCACTGAGAAAGAAGCGAGTAACTGCCAGAAGAGGTTCCCATCCCTACTTGACCCCCGAATTCTCAAAACGGCAAGGCGTACCATTAGGCATGAGCAAACTGCGTTCAGAGTACATCGCCCCGGACTTTGCTGCCCGAGTCCTTTTTCGACAAGAGCCTGAAGAGAATGAGGATGAGGAAGAGGACGAAGAAGAGGACGAGGAGCGCGATAAAGACGGCGACGACGGTCAAGATGACGACGAAGGCTACTCACCGTAAGATGCTGTAAAGTACGAGTGGTATGGGGCAAATCTATTCCTTGCGAGTACCGCTTTTCTATTCAGTAGCTACTGCTCCCATTGAGATTTTCTTTGCAGCAGTTTGTCCGCAGTCGCGTTCCAGGGTTCTTAATTTCTGCTTAGCACGCTCGAACTAGGTCTAATTTTCCAGCTCTCGTGCGCTATTCCGACCCGCCTGCTCGGCCCAGCACGCATCTAGCTTCTTCGGCACAAGAAGCGGGCGCATGCTGAACGGAGAGGCTCGTCAGGATGCTCGCTCATTAGTTCGCAACTCGCTTAGACCGCGATGAAGTAAGTGTCGCGACGGGGTAGCCATGAAGAAATTAGTGCTGGTTTTGGTATTGGCGTGCGGGCCCGCATGGACGCAGACTGTTTACTCCAACCTCGACGATTCAAACGCAATCGATATGGGTGGGACGAGCACCGGCTGGGGATGGTGCACTACCTGTGCCGGTGGATTACCCGAAGCCGAAGCTATGGCTATAATCAACACCGCTGACAACGTGACCACGCCCTCATGGGACGGCGCGAGTCGCGAGTTCTACATCACCGGCCCTGCCTACGCCAACGGACTGTGGTGGTACAAGGTCGGTCCTAACGATGCCGCATCGCACTTCACGTTCAGCTTCTGGGTGCAGTTCGACAGCGGAAGCGTCAACGCGCAGGCCATGGAATTCGACGCCTTCCAGTTCGTCGGCACGACCAAGTACACGTTCGGCACGCAGTGCAATTACGTTGAGGCGGTTTGGGACGTGTGGAATGAGGGCGCGGGTAGTTGGGAGCGGACACGCGTACCTTGCCGCAAATTCCAGCCGGGCGAATGGTATCACCTTACCATGACGTTTCACCGCACCCCGGACTTGAACGAGCACTACGACAGTTTGAGCATCGTTCAGTACAACATCCTGAAAAGGATCGCAGGATCTCAGAATTATGCTTTGAACCTGACTTATCCCTCCGGCCCGCTTCCGACCGGATGGACCGAAAACATGGGCGTTCAGTTCCAGATGGACATCGGCCCGCGTGGAACCGAAATGACTGAATGGGTGGATGTTGTCAGTCTCACAACTTTTTGACCCATGAATGTTGATGTCTGCACGTGCGCTGACCCTGTAAACTACGCGTTCAGCAAAGAGAATGGCGCGGCAGGGTCAGCGCCGTAACTTGGGAGGAACAAGAAGATGTCAGAGCGCTTGATGTATGGCTGGGATGATGACGAAGGCGGTCACACGATTTGCTCGGAGTGCCTTAGAGCTTTCGGTAATGCTGCTGCATGCCGAAAAGAAGCGAATGCGCAAGACGCTGTGTGCGAAATGTGCGAGTACGGTGCCAAGGAAGAGAGCGACAAATGAGGTAACTGCGATTTCGCCTGAGTCAGCGCTTGATCAGCAGTACATTTACAGCCTTGACGATCACCTCGACTTCATCACCCTTCTTAAGCCCCAGTTCCTTGAGAGACTCCAGAGTCATAACCGACCCCATTTTCGATTTCGCTGGAATGTCAAGTTTCACGAGGCACATAATCTTGCCTTTACTGATTTCGGTTACTTTGCCCGCGATGCGGTTCCGAGCCCCAACTTTCATCAGTCCCTCCTTGCCGTCCCGTTCGGGATGACCAATGCGAAGTATCTCGCACAAGCTATAAGGTCCGCAAGAACCTCGAAGGGGTTTGTTATCAAGCCTGCGGCTTACGCACGATTTTTTTCGACTTCGTTTTCCGGCTCTGTAACACACATCTGGGGGGGCAACCTCTTCGAGCGACTTACGCTCTAATGCCTCAAACTGAAACCTAAGGAGGCCTTTGTGCGTTGTCTGCTGAAAGTTTCCATTCCAACCGAAATTGGTAACGGCCGTATTGTTGACGGCAGCTTGGCGAAAACGATCGAGTCAATTCTCGACGATCTGAACCCGGAATCAGCCTATTTTATTGAGGAACAGGGAGCGCGAACAGGAGTTATCGTGTGTAATGTCAAAGACGAATCGGAAATCCCGGCGATAGCCGAACCGTGGTTTCTCGCCTTCAATGCCCGCGTGGAATTCCATCCTGCCATGACCGTAGCCGACCTGAAGAAGGCTGCTCCCGGATTCGAAAGAGCGGTCAAGAAATATAATTATCTAAAGAAGGCCGCCTGAGGGTGCGAAGCTTCTGAAACGAGTAGCTCGCTCAGAGATTTTTCGCGACTGGCGCGGCAAGATTTTGAGTCGGGCCAGTCTTTATCGGCTCTGCTTGCCCGTGCGAACGGTGGCAGCGCGGGATCGAATCCCCATTGCGCTATTGCATCGAGCGGCTTCCAGGACCACAGGGTAGTGGCGCGACCCAATGCCACCATTGATTCCGCATGAATTTGTTCGTAGGCACTTCCGGGCCACTACCCTTTTCGGACTCGACATCAAACGGTTGAACGGCTATTGTGATCAATTATCCCGGCACGCACGGCTGGGCATCAGTGGTAGCAAAGCATGGATGTCAACAAGACCATCGAAGAGATAGAGTTGCTGGAACGTATCTATGCACTTCCGGACATGCGGCGGCTCCAACTGGCCGACCGCGAAGCTGCGAACCAGAAGCATGACGAAATGTATGCTGACAATCCGTGGTTTCGGCTGTGGAAGCGGTATGGCGTCTGAGGATAGCGATCACGGTGAGATTGGTGGCTGAGACGATCGGCAACTCTGTTGCGATTCATTCCCTCATGAGCCCCGGTGAGTGGGTTGTCGTGATGACATCCGCGTGCGACAAAGCCATGAGCGATTGAGAATTGCTTGGTACGCCATCCCGACCGTCTCATGTCGAACCTCGTTGGCCTGTCCTTATTGCCTGCCAACGCATAAACAAGCGCCTGTTCAGTTGTTAGGGTCGGCGGTGTCATTATGGATTAGCAATGTGCTGGTGTTCGCAAGTTGGTACTGGAGGTTAGACGCCGGAGGCCCATACAAGCGGGAAAAGGTAATCTTTCATCGAAAAGGAACGTTCCTATTTCCGCAGATGGCTCTACACGAAGACTCTCCCGCCAGGCCCGACTCATGGCATCCCCGCTTCATCGACTATCTTTTTCTTTCGTTCAACACGAGTACGGCATTGTCGCCAACGGATATGCAGGTTTTGTCGCGTTGCGCCAAAGCTCTAATGATGCTTCAATCCGCCATCTCTCTTACCATTATCGTGCTACTAGCGGCGAGGGCAGTGAACATCTTTTGAGTGCAACGGGGAAGGGCCAACGGGGGTGTTAATGTTACGGGATAGCCTTCGCGACTACCCCGTATTCTCATACACCAAATGTTCGCGGCTTGCGGCTGCTACTCCTCGGACTCGGCCTTTTCTCTGCGAGCGACGCCGGTTCGAATCGCCGCTTTCACCACTTCTTTCGCGACCGATTCGGCGACCTTCGGATTGAACACTCCGGGAATGATGTAGTCCTCGTTGAGTTCGTTGGGAGACACCAGGTTGGCGATGGCATGTGCCGCGGCCAGCTTCATCTCTTCATTGATGTCCGTAGCCTGGCAATCAAGCGCTCCGCGGAAGATGCCCGGGAAGCAGAGGACGTTGTTGATCTGGTTCGGATAATCTGAGCGGCCCGTCGCCATGATGCGTACGTAAGGAGCGGCTTCCTCGGGCATCACCTCTGGAATGGGGTTGGCCATGGCGAAGACGATGGCATTCTTGTTCATCTTGGCCAGGTCTTTCGCGCTGACCACGCCGGGGCCCGACAATCCCATGAAGAAGTCGGCGCCGTCGAGAGCTTCTTTCAGCGTACCCTTGAAGCCGGTTGGGTTCGTGTGCTCGGCGAACCATTGCTTCATGAAGTTCATGCCTTCGGTGCGGCCCTTGTAGATTGCTCCGGTGCGGTCGAACCCGATGATGTTCGTCCCTCCGGCCCCAAGGATGATCTTCGAGCAGGCCACGCCTGCGGCACCGACGCCGGTAATGATCATCTTCATCTCGGAAATATCTTTGCCGACAATTTTGGCGGCGTTGAGCAACGCAGCCAGAACCACCACGGCGGTGCCGTGCTGGTCATCGTGGAATACCGGAATGTCGAGTTCTTTTTTCAGCCTCTCCTCGATCTCGAAACATCGCGGCGCGGAAATGTCTTCCAGGTTGATGCCGCCAAATACCGGTGCAATGTTCTTCACGGTCTTGATGATTTCTTCCGTGTCCTTGGTCGCCAGGCAAATGGGAAATGCGTCAACCTTGCCGAACTCCTTAAAGAGCATCGCTTTGCCTTCCATGACAGGCATGGCAGCCTCGGGGCCAATGTCGCCAAGGCCTAGAACGGCTGTGCCGTCGGTGACAACGGCGATGGTGTTGCGCTTGATCGTCAGTTTATAAACATTCTCAGGATTCCGATGGATATCCATGCAAACGCGCGCGACACCGGGAGTGTAGGCCATCGACAGGTCGTCGCGGGTGCGGACCGGAACCTTGCTCACTACCCTGATCTTGCCTCCCAGGTGCATAAGGAAGGTGCGATCCGACACGTGAACAACCGCGATGTTGCTGAGCGTGCTCAACTCTTTGACGAGTTTGTCACCGTGCTCCTGATCGCGAACGTTGACAGTCACATCACGAATGATGTGATTGGTTTCGAATCCGGCGATGTCGATCGCACCGATGTCTCCGCCGAGCTCGCCTATCTTGGAAGTAACTCTGCCTAGATTGCCGGGTTCATTCGGAATCTTCAGACGTAGTGTGAGACTGTAGCCTGCACTTGGCTTGACGAGTGTAGCTGTCATAATGTTCGAGTCCTTCTCTCAGCAATTTTGAAGAAGTCAATGATTCAACTGTCCGCCGTCACGGCGACACTCTTCGAAAAACAACCCAACCCTAAAAGAAAGCCTGAATTTAATAACCTGCTAAGGAGGAGACGCGGGGACAACAGACCCACCCCAAGGATTCAAAGAGTGTAGCAAACAGGACGATCTGTGGGAGAAAAATCATTAGGTAAGAGATAGATTATGGAAGGACAGCCCTCTGTGCTCACGCCCATGAGAGCTTTTTGCAACAATACCCAAAATTAAGAGAGGGCGCGGAATCCCGGTTCGGCACCGATGCCAGACCATTCCCGCGCCCTGCGGTTGAAGCCCGTGCTATGCGATCCTTGGAGGCTGATTATGCCTTTGCCGCTTTTTCGCCGATCTCGAGACCCAGTGAACGCATCCAGGTAAAGATTTTTTCATCTTGTCCAGGATTCAACGCCATCGGAGCCGAAGCCGTAGGACCGCAAATGCCCATGGCGTGCAAACCAAACTTGATCACGGGGGCATTGCCGCCGAACTGAGCCATCAGCGGGATCAAGGAAGCCTTCTTCTGCAACGCGATAGCGGTTTTCAGGTCGCCACGTAGCCAGGCTTCATAGACATCGACGCAAAGCTTGGGGACCAGGCTGCCACCGGCGTAGATGCCGCCCTTGGCGCCTAGCTGGAAGGCCGCAAATCCAATCGCCGGGTTGCCGGACATGACAGAAAACTTGGCAGGGGTCGATTCCACAAAGCGCTGCATGTTCACGAAATCGCCCGAACTGTCCTTGACGCCGATGACGTTCGGATGCGCTGCCAGTTTCCCCAGCGTATCGGGCGCGATAGGAATCTTCGTCATCTGCGGGAAGTTGTAAACCACAACCGGCTTGGTGGATGCCTCGGCAATGGTCTGGAAATGCCGGTAAACAGCGCCCTGATCCAATGGGAAATAGTAAGGCACAGCAACCAGAACGGCATCCGCCTTGGTCTGGCAGGCGAACCGCACCTGCGCGAGCGTCTTCTTGGTTCCAGTGTCCCCGCAACCAATCAGCACCGGAACCTTCCCTTTCACCTCGTCCAGCACTGTTTCGATCGCGTCCTGACGCATGGCATCGGTCATTGCCGGAAACTCGCCGGTGCTACCCATCACGACAACGCCATGCACGCCTGCTCCAAGGCAATAGCGAACGACATTGCGCATGCCAGCCTTATCCACCTGCTCGTCGGGGGTAAGCGGCGTTACCATTGCGGGATAAATGCCCTTCAATTCCATCTTTAGTTCCTCTGCTTTGCTCATTAGGATGCGTTCTGATGTGGCTTGAGTACCGTCGTTGCTATGCAGGACTGGCGCGCCTATTCCACGGCGAGCACCGCTCGCTGGGGCGATGAGGCACAGCCGGCGCACTGGAATCAGAGACGACGCCATCCGCTTGCGGATCGCGGACTTGGTTGCACAAACAGATACGGTCACATTATATATGTGACCGGTCCGTTTGATTCATCAAACTTCACTTGCTCGCGGGTTTAGCGGCGGCGGCCTCGTCGCACTTCAACGTGCCTGCTTTTGCGTAGTTGACCTTCGCCATCTCTCGAATAATGATTGTGACTGCTTCCTCAGGCACGGATAGCGTGGTGCAAATCGCGCTGGTCACGGCCTTTGCCATCTGCCGTTTCTGATCTACGGTACGGCCTTCAAACATGCTCACTTCTATGGTCGGCATATATCTTCCTCTCTTTGGCTCTTAATGGACAAACTCAAGGACGCCATTCACCGCGTCCGCAATAAAATCATGATTCACGACGTTATGCGGTAATTCGTCAGCCACGCCCGCTGAAGCAGGCATCCCACGCAGGTCCACATCAACGCCGAAATCCTGAAAATCCTAACCTTATCTTAGCTGATCGGCAGCGAAGTCGGTTCAATCACCAATTCCAAATACCTCGGCTTCTCCCTGTCCACCACTCCCGGCGGAATGATGATCGTCTCATGAATCGAACCGATTGCCGACACCTTATCGGGAAACACCTGCAACATGCGGTCGTGGCCGGCAACAACGATTTCCGCGATTTTCCGGATCTTGGCGATGGACTGCGCGCTGATATCGTTGTTCCAGCTCATGGCCACCTTGCCGGTCGCCAGTTCACTGATATTCTTGACCGCATCGCCTGCCAGTACCGTCGTCGGCATATTCTTATCGCGCAAAACCAGAGACATGCACCCGGGCGTGTGGCCGGGAGTGAAAATTGTCTGCACACCCGGTGCAATCTCAACTTCTCCCTCGATCAGTTGCAGACGGCCGGTATTCACCACCGCCGGATACATGAACTTTGGGATCGGAAAATGATCGGGATCGGTCTTGACCCATTCCGATTCTTTGGCGTGCAAAAAGATTTTGGCCTTCGGGAAGTAGTCAAAGTTGTAGACGTGATCATCGTGGAAATGGCTGAAGACCAGGATGTCGATATCCTCGGCCTTAGCTCCGCATTCCTGTAGCCGTGCACGAAGATCGCTGCGCTTGCCGGGTCCGCCGGTATCGAATACGATTTTTATCCCCTGGGTTTCGATGTACACCACCGAGCTCCAGCCCATGTAGCCTCGGCTCAGCTTCCCGGGGAATCCTTGAAAAACCAATTCCATCTTCATAGCGATCCGTCCTTATGAATGATACGTCGCCTGCGGCGATGCGTCGTCGTGACCAGCGGCGTAAAAGTCCGCGAACTCGCGCGAACCTGCCTGGCACTGATCAGATCGTCACTCATCGCGAGGTTGCGCTGGACTTGTACCAATAGAAACGCACTGCATGCTGAGATGTCTAGCACAAAAATCAGCCGAGGCCGTCTTCTCTGGATCTTGGGGTAAGCGGCTAGTAATCTGATTAGTCCGGCAAAGCCGGCTCAGTTTGGGCCTGACAATCCCCGGACGTCAGTCTGCAATCCGCCTGAACCGTTTTTGCGCTCGCGGGGATCAAGATTCGGTATGCTGAGGTATGTCGCTCTTGCGCTTTTTGATGATGCTCTCGCTTGCGATTTGGGTCGGCGGCATCATATTTTTCGCCTTTGTGCTGGCCCCAACCGTTTTCTCGGTGCTGCCGACGCGTAATTTGGCCGGCATGGTGGTGAGCCGCTCGCTGGCGCGGCTGCACTGGATCGGCTTATGTAGCGGTATCGCTTATCTCGTTTTCAGTCTGATGCTTTCGCGCGTCGGCGGCTCGTTTCAGCCATTTACGCTTCGTCATCTACTTGTCTTGCTGATGATCGTATTGGTTTTGATTGCGCAGTTCGGCATCGCCGGCAAGATGAACCGATTACGCGCCGACATGGGTGTGATCGACAACGTTGCACAGAATGATCCCCGCCGCCTGGAGTTCAATCGCCTGCACGTCTGGTCAACGCGAGCCGAGGGAACCATCCTGATCCTGGGATTAGCGGTTCTGTTTCTTACCACGCGGCGTTTATCATAGAGTCCGCTCCCGTGTAACATCGTCGAGGCCGGTTATCCGTCGGGTTTTGGGACCGCGACATTCAGCGGCACACCGGCCACTGTGCATTTCCCCGGTAGCGAGAAAGCCATGGTGCAAACATCATGAAGACTGGAATCATCGGCCTTCCCCAGGTGGGCAAAACTTCACTGTTCAAGATGTTGACCAAGGCGGACGTCTCCAGCCGCACCAATCCGCGCGAGGCGCACATCGGAGTTGCAACTGTTCCCGATGACCGGCTCGACCGCCTTGCCAAGTTGTGCAACCCGCGAAAGCTTATTCACGCGCAAGTGGAATATGTCGACGTGGCCGCGATTGGGCAGGAAGCACTGAAAGAAACCGCCTTTCTTTCCAACCTGCGAGTTGTGGACGCGCTTGCCCACGTGTTGCGCGCCTTCGAAGATCCCTCGATTCCGCACAGCGGCGACATCGACCCGCTGCGCGACCTCAAGAGCGTTGATCTCGACCTGATCGTCAGCGATTTGGAGCAGGTGGAAACGCGCCTGGAGCGCATGCAAAAGGATCTGAAAAAAAAGAAAACTCCCGAGTTGGAGAAAGAAAATGCGCTGCTTCTTCGCGCCAAGGCCCATCTGGAAACCGAGAGTCCCCTGCGCGAAATGGAAATGACAAAGGACGAGAAGAAGATCGTCCGCGGCTTCATGTTCCTGAGCGAAAAACCGATGCTGTACGTGTTGAACATCGGTGAGAGCTCACAGCTGGGCAACGACCTGGAGGCTGCCGTCGAGAAATTCCATTTGCGCGAAGCTGCCTCACGCCCCAATACCGCGGCTACCGCCATCTGCGGCAACGTGGAGGCCGAATTGACGGAGATGAGCGACGAAGAAGCGGCCGAGTTCCTTGCCAGCTACGGACTAAAAGAGAGCGGTCTCACCCGCCTGATCCGCACCAGCTATGCCCTGCTCGGACTGGTTTCGTTCTTCACTGTAGGCGAAGACGAATGCCGTGCCTGGACTATCGAGAAGAACACGCGTGCCGTCAACGCCGCAGGCGCCATCCACACCGACCTCGAACATCATTTCATTCGCGCTGAAACCATTCGCTGGGACACCCTGCTCGAACTGGGTTCGGAAGCCGCGGCGCGTGCCGCCGGCAAACTGCGGCTCGAGGGCAAAGATTACATCGTGCAGGATGGAGATATTCTGCATATACGGCATTCGGGTTAGAGCCCATGACGCCAATCCTTCTCAGCGTTGTGCTGGGCCTGACGGCCGCGCTCGCTAATGTTTTTGGCGGGGCCATACTGGTTTCCAAAAATTGGGAACCGCGTTACTTGAAGTATTTCATGGCGCTTGGCGCAGGGTTCATGCTTGCCACTGCGATCGTGGAAATGGTTCCCACCAGTCTCGAATTGCGTGGCAGAAGCGGTGCCTACCTGGTGCTGTTCGGGTACCTGCTGATCCATTTCTTTGAGCACGCGGTGACGCCGCACTTTCACTTTGGGGAAGAGACGCACGAACACGAGTTCGCGACGAGTCACCGCAGCATCTCCGTGCTTCTGGGCCTGATCATTCACACCTTCTTTGACGGAATCGCCATCGCCTCGGGGTTTCTGGTTTCGCAACGTCTCGGATGGATTATCTTCATCGCGGTTTTTCTGCACAAAATTCCGGAAGGCTTCACCATCACTTCGGTAATGCTCGCCAGTGGACACAGCCGCATGAGTTCCTGGGGGGCGTCGATGGTGCTTGGAGCTGCCACCCTGGCGGGTGTCTTGACCATGGCTATCACGCAGGCGGCGGTAAACATCGGCCTGCCTATCTCGGCCGGAGTAACGATTTATGTTGCCGCCAGCGATATTCTGCCCGAGGTGAACCGCGAACCCGGAGTCCGCATGGCCTTGCTCGTGTTCGTCGGCGTCGGCGTAATGTTTCTGCTTGACCAATGCTTTCATCTGCACTGATCGGCCGTCGCCTACTCCACTGGTCTGCCGGCGGTGTAGCCCTCTCGCGCGATGACGTTGTACTTCACTTCCTTGTTTTTGTGGTCGCGAATGGTGAGCGGCTTGTCAGTTCCCGGCTCCGTCAGTTGAACTTTCAGTTTGCGGTAGCCGCCGTCCAGCTTCGGGTTCGAGGGCTTGTAGCTGATCGTGTACTGGTTGCGCACCGTGTTCGAAATATCGCGAAAGACATCCGGGAACCCGGCCTGCATGGACGGGTTGTACCAGCGTCCTCCCGTCATCTGGGCGAATGTCCGCATCTGGTTGTCGGCCTGAAGATAGTCGAGCGAACGCATTTGTCCGCTCACCGACATGCCGTAACGCGCATCGAGCCAATCGTTGAAGGCGCGGCCCGTGCTCACCGTAAAGATCGTGACGTCGAGCGTCTCCTTGATCTTCTTTTGTATCTGGTCGTAAGTAATTTTGCTGAAAGTATCCACGCCGCTCGCGACCACGATAATTTCCTTGCGCCCCTTCGTGCCGTCGATGCGGTCCAGCGTGTCGTAGAGGGCGTCAAACAGGTTGCGTTCACTGAAGCCGGGAACGCGCAGCTTATTCAGCGCGCCGAAGACCGATGCTTTGTTCTGCGTGAAATCAAGCAGGATATTTGGCTTCATGTCGTACTCGACCACCGCGATCCAGTCTTCTTTCTTGAGGCTGTCGGCGAAAGCGTAAGCAGCGCGCAGCGCGTCGGCTAGAAAGGCCGTTGTGTAATTGCTTTGGGCAAACTCGATCAACAGAACTGCGGTAATTGGCGCCTGCGTTTGCCCAAAGCTGGTGATCTGCTGCGCAATGCCATCCTCCAGCACACGGAAATTTTCCTGCTTCAGACCGGGAATAAACTGGCCGTCCTTAGAGAGCACGATTGCGTCCACGGTCACCATGGGCGTGTTCACGCTGAGCGAATAGCTCGGCATGCCCTCCGGTTGCTTGGGAGCCGAGGGCGGCGGGGGCAGGGGCGGCGCTTCGGCCTCTTTCGGAATGGCGTAAGGCCCCAGCTCTCCCTTCGGACCGCCGGCCTCCGGCAGTTGTTCCCATTGGGCAGGAGATTTGTCGGGTGCGGGCTGCTGCTGTGCCCACGTTAGTGGCAAACTCAGCAGCAACAGCGCAAGTACCACTCCAAACGGACCGGGACTAAGTATTTTCGTGAGTAATCTAAGGTTCATACCTCGCCTCTCGGGCCAAGCGCTCTGCTACGATAAATTCGGTTCAAGTACCTCTTCACATTAGCCGTGCAGTTTCAGTTAATTGCGCAAGCTTTCGTCTTGCGTGAGCTGCCACAGGAGCAGGATGCATAATCCGATTGTCGTCCGTCCAGAATTCGCCAGCAAATCGCGATACCGGGCAAATAACACTGCCTTCGGCTGGGTAAGTCTGCACCGTTTACTCACGACTGCGGCGGTTTGCTTCCTGGCTCTATCTATTGCGCTTCCGGCCATTGCTATTGAACCGAAGATGACCGTGCCGATCATGCCACTGAAAGACGTAAAGGCAGGAATGCACGGCACCGCTTACACCGTGTTTGAAGGCAACAAGCCCGAACCCATGCAGGTTGAGGTCCTTGGAATCCTACGCAACATGACCGGACCTAAGGGCGACGTCATCCTGGTCCGTCTCCACGGAGAAAAACCAGAGTATACGGGTGTCGTTGCCGGCATGAGCGGCAGCCCGGTTTACATCGACGGGAAGCTCGTTGGTGCGCTTGCATTCCGCATTGGCCAGTTTTCTAAGGAACCGATCGCCGGCATTACTCCTATCGCTTCGATGCTGGAGATCAATGAGTTGGATTCCACGCCGGCTGAGGACGCCGCCAGCGCCAAGTCTCCCGCCATCATTCCCGCGCGCACCGGCGGTCCAGGCGAAGCTCCGCTGATAGCGTCGGTGGCTCAGTATCTGCAACCCATTGACGCGCCCCTGGTTTTCAATGGCTTTAACCAAGAGACGATTCAGCGTTTCTCGTCGCAATTTGCAGCGGCCGGAATCGTGCCGGTCATGGGAGCCGGATCGGCCGACCCAAGCATTAAAGATCCCATGCCGATTCAGGCTGGCTCTTCCGTAGCCGCAGTTCTCGTGCGCGGCGATATGGACATCTCCGCCACCTGCACCGTCACTTATGTTGACGCCAATCGCTTGCTAGCCTGCGGACATCCGCTGATGGGCAGCGGGGCGGTCGAGATGCCGATGACCAAGTCGCAGGTGCTGGCTACCCTGCCTTCGCCGTCCAACTCCTTCAAGATTGCTACGGCAACCGAAACCATCGGCGCCTTCGTGCAAGATCGCCACACAGGAATCATGGGACGCTTCGGCCAAGACGCACACATGATTCCCGTTACGCTTAATATCACCGGCGCAGCGCGTCCGCGCAGCTATCACTTTGAAGTGCTTAACAACGGCCGCATCACTCCGGTTGCCATGATGGCCACGGTTTACAACGCCGTCCAGGGCACCAATGAATATGGCGCAGATACGACCTTCCGGGTCGCAGGCAGCATCAACATCTCGGGCCATGCCAAGCTGACGCTCGACGACATGTTTGCCCCCTCCGACGGCGGGCAGCCGACAGCGGCTTCCATCGCCACGGCGCTAGGCGAGCGGTTTTCCCAAATCTTCGAAAACCCCTACCAGCGGCCCGATATCACCGGCGTGGAACTGACCGTCAACGTGATCCCGGAGCGCCGCTTTGCGCGGTTGGAAACGGCGCGCACCGACGTTACCGAAGCTCGCCCAGGTGAGGAAATCGTCGTCGAAACCGTGCTTCGACCCTATCGCGGCGAACACCTCATGCGGCAGATACCGATCCGGATTCCGACCTCGGCCCCGCGTGGCACGCTCCGCATACTGGTCAGCGACGGCGATACCCTGGACCGCATGCAGCGCCAGAGCACCGTACCCGCACGCTGCGATCTTTCTTCGGCGATTGCCATGTTGAACAATCGCCACGCCAACCATCGGCTTTATGTTTCGCTGTTGGAGGCAAACCCGCAGGTGACGGTGCAGGACAAGGTGATGCCCGCCCTGCCATTCTCGGTGATGAACGTGATGGAAGGCATGCGCGGCACGCAAGACATGGTTGTTTCGGCCGAATCTTCGGTCAGGGAGGCTTCGACGCCTCTTGATTACGTTGTTTCCGGCCATCAGCTAATCACCGTCAACGTCCGATAATGCGTAAACCGGATGCACGTGGATGTATTCAGGAGCAGAGTTGGGCGCTGGCGTCCGGTGGTATTGGGAAGTCGTCAGCTCCGAAATTCTTGTGACTTGATGTCCCAAATTGGGCCGGGTGTTCTCGGTTGAAGGCCTCCCGGCCCCTCGTCCTTGCCCGATCTTCAAATCGCAAATCCAGCTACTGCCATTGACGAAAGCTGTTTTTCGTCTGTAAGGTGCTGAACCGAGAAGTCTGACCTGCTCGCCCGTCGGCAGCCGCTGATGAAAACGGCGCTTACTTCTGTAAGGTGCTGATGCCGGTGCGGCCTGCGCTCGGGGCCAGCAAGACTGCCGTCTTGTGGTTTACCATCTCATGTACACATGAACGGACCTTTCCTTCCTACTCACATGAATAAAGCTCTCCGATTTGCTTTGGTTTTAGCGTTGTTGACGGCAGCCGCCCCCGCTCAGACTACTCAAAGCTGGGAGCAGTCGAACCTCGCGGAATTTGAAAAGGGCACCGCCAAGGGCGTCTCCATCCGCAGCGATGGCGCGCTGGAGTTGGCTCCCGCCTTTCGGCAGGTTGCCACCACGTCCTCAACTTATCTCTGGTCGACGGCCAGTGATGCGGGCGGAAACCTCTACGCCGCCGCCGGCTCTCCCGCACGGGTCTATCGCATAACCCTCAAGGGCGAGGTCAGCGTCGTCTTTGCCGCCCCCGAACTTCAAGTGCAGGCGCTGGCGGTGGATCGCGATGGCGTAATCTACGCGGCCACATCTCCCGATGGACGCGTCTACCGCATCGCTTACCGCCCCGCTGGCGCTGCGGAAACGGAAGCCCCCGCCGCCGCCGCTCACAACGAGCAGGTGGACCCAAATTACGTCTCCAGCGTCTACTTCGACCCAAAGACAAAATACATCTGGTCCTTGGCTATCGATAGCCAGGGACGCTTGTATGTAGCCACCGGCGATCACGGCGAAATCTTCCGCGTGGAGAAGAGTGGCACTGGCTCGGTCTTTTTCAAAAGCGATGAAGCTCACATCCGCGCCCTCGCGTTCGACCGTGACGGCAACCTCATCGCCGGGTCCGACGGCAACGGGCTGATTTATCGCATCACTCCTTCCGGGCAGGGCTTCGTGTTGTACGGTGCTCCCAAGAAGGAAATCACCGCTCTGGCGCTGGATTCACAAGGCAACATCTATGCCGCTGGGTCTGGTGAAAAACGCCCGCCAGCCCCCCGGCTTGGCGCGTCAGCAATTTTGACCGCCCCTCTGACCGGCGCTGTCACCATGCTTACCGTTGCACCACCATCACCTGGAGCCAATCCGGCAGCTCCCGCACCCGCTGCACCAGCCGCCGCGCCGATACTGACGCCGGGGATGAGCGCCACCGGCTCCGAGATCTACCGCATCGCCCCTGACGGTTCTCCCAAACGCATCTGGCAGTCTCGCGAGGACCTGGTGTATGCCCTCGCTTTCGATCACAACGGACGGCTCATCGCAGGCACCGGGAACAAGGGCAAAATCTACGCGATTGCAGGCAACGGCGAATTCGCCGACCTGCTGAAAGCCAGCGCGAACCAGGTAACCAGCTTTGCGCCCGCGCCCAACGGCGGCATGTACGCCGCGTGTAGCAACCTCGGCAAAATCTACCTGATGGAAGATTCTTCACAACGCGAAGGCACGTACGAGAGCGATGTTTTCGACGCCAGGATTTTTTCCCGCTGGGGACGCGCGGAGATGCGCGGCCAGGGTTTGGTTGATCTCTATGCGCGCAGCGGCAACGTCGACAACCCCGACCGCAACTGGAGTCCGTGGAGCAAGATTGGTCTCAAGGGCGAAGGGGAAACGCAGATTCCACCGGCACGTTATGCGCAGTGGCGTGCGGTGTTGCACTCGGGTGCGCCTGCACCGCAAGTCAATAGCGTCCGGCTGTACTACCTGCCCAACAACGTCGCGCCGGAAGTGAATGATGTGACCGTCCAGATCGGCAGAGCGGCGAGCCCGATCCATCCTGAAGCCGGCAATCCGAGCCCGAGTCCTTCCATGGTCGTATTGCGTCCGGTGCACAATAACGACATAACGGTGCGCTGGACGGCACACGACGAGAACGGCGACCAGTTGCGTTTCTCCATCTACTACCGTGGCGATGGCGATAAGCGCTGGCTGCTGCTGAAAGATGATCTCAGCGAACGGTTTTATGCTTTCGATCCGAGCCTGATTCCCGACGGCGGCTACACTATCCGCGTGGTCGCCTCCGACGCGCCTTCGCACCCGCCGAACGAGGCGCTCACCGGCTGGAAGGATAGCGCCCACTTCGAGGTTGATACGACGCCTCCCCGAATCGAGAATCTCAATGCCACCATGGCCGGCGACCGGGTGCACGTCAGCTTCAGCGCGACCGATTCCTTCTCGGTAATTCAGCGAGCCGAGTATTCGATCGACGCCGGGAGTTGGCAGTTCGCCGCTCCGATCGGGGAGATTTCGGATTCGAGAACAGAAAATTATGATTTCACAGTGCCAGTGTCCGCGCAGCCTGAGCCTCCCGGCGAATCGCCATCGATTGACTCGCCCGCGCGCCGCCGTGGGCGCCGTTCAGCGCTCGCAAACAGCGCTGCGCCGCAGACCCCAAGCGCCGCAGTTGCGCCTGTTGGAGCGGAGGAGCACATCGTCATTGTGCGCGTCTACGATCATGCCGATAACGTGGCCACTGCCAAGATGGTGGTGCGTGCGGGCAAGTAACAATAGCCGACGGGTGGAAGCGGTACGATAGGTAGGATGAAGGTTTTCATGCCAGGTGGGTGCGTCCTTTTGAGGTGTCATTCTGTGCGACCCGGCTGCGCTCAGGATGACACTCATGACATATCTCATTATGATGGCGAGCGAAATCGAGCCGAGTCGTCCCCAGCGTGCGCCGTGGTTGCGCAGGCCACTGCATGAGATTTGAACTTTTCATTGCCGCCCGTTACTTGCGAGCCAAGCGGCGCCAAGCCGTGATCGGCGTCATCACCGTGATATCGGTCATTGGAGTGGCCGCAGGTGTCGCCTCGCTGATCATTGCGCTGGCCATCAACAACGGTTTCCGTCAAGACCTGCAGGATCGGCTGCTGGGATCGACTTCGCATGTGAATCTGATGCGTGTGGAAAACGACGGCATCAGGGATTGGCATTTGCTTTTGGATCGTCTGGGGAAAGCGCCGCACGTGTTGTCCGCTTCGCCCGCCATTTACGAGCAGGTCCTGATCTCGCGCGGGGCGCGGGCTAAGGGCGCAATCTTGAAGGGAATTCTGCCGGAACGCGAGCGCCGCGTCAGCCAGCTGCTGAATTATGTGGTGGAGGGTTCGGCCCAGCCGTTGGCAGATGCTCAGCAGCGTCGCGAGGCCGGTCAGCCGCCGCCGCAGTCCTCCGCCAGCACTTCTCCCGATTCGCTTGAGGGCGCGCACGAACGCTTCGAGGCGCTTCCGCCAATCCTTCTCGGCAAGGACATGGCTGACGATCTCGGTGCGAGCGTGAATTCAGTGGTGCTGGTCACCAGTCCGCAGGGCGAATTGACTCCTTTCGGGATTGTGCCCAAATACATGCGCTTCAAGGTGGTAGGCATCTTCAGGTCCGGCTTCTACGACTACGACTCGGCGTGGGCGATGACCGACTTGGCCGACTCGCAACGGCTGTTCGGACTGGGCGACCTGGTTTCAGTTCTGGAATTCAAGATTGACGATATCTACAAGGCTGGCGGGGTCGGCGACGCGTTGCAGAAAGAGGCGGGAAAGGGCTTTATGGCAACCAACTGGATGGAGCAAAACCGCGCTCTATTCCGGGCGCTGCGCCTGGAGCGCTTCGTCACCCTCATCACGATAGGCCTTATCGTGTTTGTGGCCGCGCT
>JBEKQP010000013.1:0-38252 GCA_049519595.1 Candidatus Korobacteraceae bacterium
GTCGTCCGCCAGTTTGACGGCAGCTTTTCGGCGGAACATGGAATTGGCCTGATCAAGCCCTACATGATGGAGGAGTGGCGCGGGGGCGCGGAGTTGGAGACCATGCGCCGCATCAAGACCGCACTTGACCCGTTGGGAATCATGAACCCAGGCAAAGTCTTGCCCCGATCGGTTTGAGCCGCGGGGGCTGATACGCGCCTGACCGTATTCGGCATCATCCGGCGCGGCCCAAACCGCGCCCCTTCAAAGATCATGGCTACAGCAACTGCAATACCGCTCTACTTCTGCTTCGTCGCATATTCCGTCGCCGTCCATTTTTGTTCCGGAGACTTTGCTCGTCTTCCGGTCCACTCCGTGAGTGCGGGAACGATGAACAGAATCGAGAGAGTAGTTGTAATCACGACCACGACGCGTGCCAGTGGTTGCTGCGCCTGAGCGCCAATCCCATGTGAAATCGCAGCCGGCAGCAGCCCCAAGCCGGCAGCCAGACAAGCCATTACGACGGGGCGCATCTCTTCTATGCTGCCAATGCGAATCGATTCGCGCCGATCCATGCCCATCTTTTGCTCGCGGCGAATCGCGGTGAGGAAGACTAGTCCTCCCAGGCTGGCCACGCCAAGGGCAGAAGCAAAGCCGACTGCGGCCGAAATGCTGAAGGGTGTATCTGTCACGAGCAGGGCCAACGCACCTCCCGTTCCGGCAATCGGCAGCATAGCGAGAACGATCAGTGCGTCCTTGATGGAATCGAATGCCAGGTACAGCAGCAGGAAGATCACTGCCAGCGTCAGCGGCATCACCAAGCTCAATCGGCGCTGTTCTTTGCGCAGGCTGTCGTATTCGCCGGCCCACTCGTAGTGGTATCCCGGAGGCAATTTTACTTGCTTCGCTAGACGGTCCTGGACCTCATCCATGGTCGAAGCCAGGTCGCGTCCGCGCACCCCGAATTTGATGGGAATGTAACGCCGGTCGTTCTCGCGGTAGATCATAAAGGCGCCGTTGCGCACCGAGACCTGCGCAACCTGCCCGAGTGGAACACGTCCACCATCTGGCGTCGGCAGCAGAATGTTTTTGATCGAATCGGCATCTCGCCTGAACTGCGGCTGGAAGCGCACCACCATGTCGAACCTGCGGTCGCCTTCCAAAATCTGCGTCGCAGCGATACCTCCGATTGCCGCCTGCACCGTTGCATTCAGGTCCCCGGCCATCAAACCATAACGTGAAGCAGCGCCACGATCGATCGAAATCAACAGGTTCGGCTGTCCAAAGACCTTGAAGATGCCGAGATCTTCAATTCCCTTAACCGACCGCATCAGGTTCGCGATCTCTTCGGCGTGCGAGGTCAGCGTGTCAAAGTCGTCGCCAAACAGCTTCAGCGAGTTTTCGCCCTTGACTCCGGACATTGCCTCTTCCACGTTGTCCTGAATGTTCTGCGAAAAACTGAACACAACCCCCGGGTAGACTTCGACATCTGGTCGATCAGTTTCGGCTTCGTTACTCCGGACGGCCATTGGCTGTCCGGCTTCAACTCGACCAGAAATTCGAGGTTATTGAATGTGGACACATCCGTACCGTCGTCGGGACGGCCAAGTTGCGAAACCACCTGCATCACTTCCGGATAGCCACGAAGAATGGAACGGACCTCGTCGGCGAGTTGCGACGAGTATTCAAATGAGATGTCTTGCGGCAATGTCGCCCGGACCCACAGGTTGCCCTCTTCCAGCTTGGGCATGAACTCGCCGCCCATCAGCGGGACTAATGCGAGCGTCAGCAGCAGCAGCGCGGCCCCGCAGGCCACCACCAGGCGAGGCGAATCCATGCTGAAGATGAGAGCGCGAAGATAATGCTTCCGCAGCCAACGCACTAGTTTGGTCTGCCGGTGCCGCGGCCGATTGTTGCCCCAGGAGGAAAGCACCGGAGCGAAAAGGAAGGCGTAGATTTCCGCACCGAGCAACGCGAACCCATAGGCGATGGACATCGGTCCGAAAATCTTTCCCGGAACACCGCCCATCGTAAACAATGGAAACAGGGCTACCAGGATGATCACCACCGAGAACAGCACCGGCCGCGCGGTTTCGCCCGCGGCTTCGGCAATCGCGTCCAGGTGAGAAGATTCCTCGGGCCGCTCCTGCAAGCGCCGGTAAATGTGGTCGAGGCCGATGATCACAGCGTCTACAAGAATGCCGAAATCAATCGACCCGAGCGAGATCAGGTTCGCCGAGTGCCCTGTGATCTGCATCATCCCAAAGGCAAACAGCAAGGAGACAGGGATGCTGAAGGCCGCGATCAACGACATGCGGATGTCGCCCAGGAACGCAATCAGCAGCAGTAGCACCAGCGCAACCCCAACGAAAACCAGGTGCCGCACAGTTCCGGTCGCGATTGTTCGTTCTTCTGAAGCAGGACAATGCCTTCCACAACGTCCGGGTTCGCGTTTCGGCCGGCCTTTCCGAGGCGAGGCTGGTACCCCTCGCGCACCGTCGCTATGTCTCCCAGGTAAACCGGAGCACCGTTGCGAGCGGCCACCAGGACGTGCTTCATCTCCTCGACGGTTTTCAGCAGGCCAATGCCGCGAACGTTGGCAGTCTGCGAACCCAGCGTAAGATAGCTGCCGCCTGCATTGGAGTTGCTGTTGGACACCGCCTGCACTACCTGCGGCAACGTGACGTTATATTGGAGAAGTTTATTGGGATCGATTTCAGCCTGATACTGCCGGGTCGTGCCTCCGAAGGTCGTCAGATCGATGATGCCGGGGACCTGTTTCACTTCGCGGCGCACCAGCCAGTCGGCGGTTGCCTTCAACTCGTTCAGGCTGTAGCCCTGCCCCTCGAGTTGGAAGCGGTAGATCTCGCCGATCGGCGACCACGGAGAAAGCTGCGGTTGCAGATTGTTCGGCAACACGACACTCTGCAGCCGGTTCAATACCTCCTGCCGGTCGATCCAGTAATCACTCTTGAAATCAAAGTACAGCTTGACGTCGCTCAAGCCAAAAATGCTGATCGAACGGACGTATTGGATGCGGGGAGCCCCATTTAGCGCCGTTTCAATCGGCACCGTCACCTGTTGCTCCATTTCCTCGGCGGACCACGAGGGGTTTTGCGTGATCACTTCCACTAGAGGAGGCGACGGGTCTGGATAAGCCTCAATGTCGAGTTGCAGAAAGGTCCACACGCCGGCCACCAGCCACACGCCCAGTGCAATCAGCACCACCGGCCGATATTTCAACAGCATGGCAACCAGCTTCGTCATTACTGCTCACCCCTCAATAATGCCGCTCCTTCCACCACGATGATTTCGCCTATCTTCAGGCCTGAGGCGACAATCAGCGCCGACGGTCCGGCTCCACGCACGGTCACCAGCCGGCGCTCGTAGCTGCCGGGCTTTGTCTCCACCATGACCGCCGTGTCTCCGCCCTGGCGCAATACCGCCGTCGAGGGCACTACGATTTGCTCCGAAGAGCCATGGTTCACGCGAATGGTCGCAAACATCTCGGGTTTCATCAGGCGCTTTGCGTTATCGAGCACGACGCGAACTTTGGCCGTGCGCGTTGCCGGGTCCAAGGTGTCTGAAAGTGCGGCTACCTTGCCCGTCCACTTCATCGCGGGATAAGCGGGCAATGAGATTTCCACTGATTGGCTCAGTTGAACATCGGTCAGGTCTTTTTCATAGACATCGCCGACCGCCCAGATGGTAGTCAGATCAGCCATGGTGCAGATGGGGGTCGCGTTATCGGTCGATTTCGAAAGCTCGCCCGCGGCCGCGCCGAGGTCAAGCACGACGCCGGCGCGCGGTGCCCGCAAGCTTACCTGGTTGGAACTGCCTTGTACCGGAACTCCGAGTACGCGCAGGCGATCTTCCGCCCGGTCCAGATCGCTCTTGGACTCATCCGCGTTGGCCTGCGCCTCCTGGTATTCACGTTCGGAGAGAACCTGATGATCGAACAGCAGCTTGGCGCGCCGCAAAGCGCGATCGTTCTTCTCGGCTTCTGCGTGCGCCTTCACATAATCCGACCGCGCCGAAGAAATGTCGCTGCTCTCGATGACCGCCAGCTCCTGGCCCTTGCTCACGCGATCGCCGGGACGCACATCGAGCCGCACCAATCGCCCTCCCGCTGGCGGATAAATGCGCACTACCTTCGATGGATCAGGCTGCAACTTTGCGGGAATCTCCAGCACATCTTCCACTTTTTGTGCCTGCACGGTCGCCGTGCGCACCGCCGGCGGCGAGGGGTTGTCCTTCGCCGCCGAACCTCGCGAATCGTTGGATTTGTCGCAGGCGCTCATGCCCGCGAGCAACAGGATAAGGCAAAGAATTGCGCTCGATGGAATGCAGAGTCTCTTCATGGCAATAATTCCGTAGCGGTGGCAAAGCTCAGTTGATGAACCGCGAGCAACAATTGCGACTCGGCGGAGATCGCAGCCAGTTCCACGTCGCGGTAGCTGCGTACGGCGTCCAGGTAATCCAGCAGGTTCGTCGCGCCATTCCGGTAGCTGAACTCCGTCCGGTCGCGGACCAGCCGTGCTCTTTGCAAGTAGTCGGTGCTGTACAGGTCTGCCCGCCGCAGCGCCGTCTGGAAAGCCGCAAAAGACTGGTCCACATCGCTGATGACCTGTTGCCGGGCCGCGCTTTCGGCAAACCGGCTGGCCTCAAGTTCGCGGCTCGTGCGCAACTTCTCGCCCTGGTTCCTGTCGAACACTCGCAACGGGAACTGCACGGTAAAGCCCAGCGTGTTGTCCGGACCATTTCTTTTATATTCGGGCGCAAGCGTAACATCGGTCGCGCCATTGGCATTTGCGAGTGCCAGGTCGGCCTGCGCTTTGCGCACGCCTTCGACGGCAGCCAGGTAATCCGGCCGGGTTGCAAGCGCGGCTGCGCGCAGCTTGACGGCATCCAAAGACAATGCTGGACGATCCAGTGTCCCCTGAATGTCTAAGCTCGACTGTTCCTGCACTGCAAGCAAGGTCGCCAGTTGCATGCGAGTCTGCGCCAGCGCCAGGTCGGCGTTCAAAAGGTCTGTCTGGAATCGGGCTTCTTCCACCTTAATGCGATCGAACTCCGTCTGGCTGATGTCGCCGCTTTGCAGGCGTAGCTGATTCGCCTCGAGCGTGCGCGAATAGTCGGAAAGGTTTTCCTGCGCCAGCTTCAATGCGGCCTTTGCCTGTAGCATGCCCACAAACGCTGTTTTCAGCAACAGTTCGAGTTGGCGCTGATTGTCCCGGTAGGTGTGGCCCGCCACCAGCGTCGTCAGTTGCGCATCTTCCATCCGGCGCAGCCGTTTATGTCCCCGCTCCATCAGGAAGGCGACGTTATCTGTGAATTCCTGGCCATTCGCGATGTCAAATTTCGACGGGTTGAAAACATTGAAATCCTCGTTCGCCAAACTTAGCACCGGATTGGGCCGGAGCTTTGCCGTCGTCTCGCCGGCCTGTACGGCAGCCATGTGTGCTCGCGCGGAGGCCAGCGTCGGATTCTGCGCTCGCAGCAGCGCGAGGGCTTCTTGCAGCGTCAGCGGCTGGCCTGGGCCACCGGCAAAAGCCTGGCATGAAAGGCCTAGCAGTAGAATGCCTATAGATCGCTTCATGTATCCGATTGCTCGTTGATTTGATTTTCTTTGCAACAGCTCGCTCGCCCATGGCAAGGGCACAGCACACGAGAGATCAGATCAGGGCCGTGGGAGGTGCGCGGCATTCCAGTGCGAGGCCGAACCCACATCCCGGACGATGTTGAGATGGTCAATATCGCGTTCTCCAGAATCGCCGGCGAAGCCGACTGCGGCCCCGTCCCGTCCTTGGAATTCGCGCCTAACATGTATCCTCGCCGACACTCACTTTTCTGTCAAATTGCAGGCTCCAAAAAAGGCCGCAGTTGCTAGTTCCCAGGGGCCCTCGAAAATATTTCATAGATTGGGGCCTTCGCGATTAGGATCAGCGTGGCGAGAACATTTATCTACTAACTACTATCTAACGGAGCGCGGCAACATGAAAATCAGTTTTGTTGGTCTGGGACAGATGGGTAAGCACATGGCGATGAATATGCTCAAGAGCGGAGCTGAGCTTACCGTCGCTGACCTGAGAAAGGACGTTTTCCCCCAATTCGAGCGGAAGGGCGTTCGAACCACCACGAACCTTGCGGAGGTCGCGCAGGCTGACATCGTTTTCCTCAGCCTTCCGGGTACGCAAGCGGTACAGGATGTGCTGGTGGGGCCGAGCGGAATCATAGATAAGCTCGGAAAAGGGCAGATTGTCGTGGACCTGAGCACCATGAGCTATACGGCCACGCTGGAACTGGCAAAGTCCCTGGAGGCGCGGGGCGTGAGCTTTCTGGATGCTCCCATCTCCGGCATGGAGGCGCGGGCGCAGGAAGGCACGCTCACGGTGATGTGCGGAGGCAGCGAGAAAACTCTCGAGACGGTAAGACCCTACCTCAATTGCATCGGCAACAAGATCCTCTACATGGGCGGCACCGGCAGCGGCCAGCTTACCAAGTTGATCAACCAGCTCCTGTTCGACATCAATGCCGCAGCCCTGGCGGAGGTTCTTCCCATGGCCGTGAAACTGGGACTGGACCCGGAGAAAGTCGGCCAGGTCGTGAATAGCGGGACCGGTAAGAGCTACGCTTCGGAGTTTTTTCTGCCACGCATTCTCAAGAACAGTTTCTCCGATGGATACGCGATGAAACACGCGTACAAAGACCTGGTCAGCGGCGCGGAAATCTCGGCCAATCTGTGTATCCCCATGCCAGTATTAGGCGCGGCGACCGCGACCTACCAGGCGGCTCTGCTTAAAGGCTATGGCGATCAGGATAAAGGAGCCATGATTCGCGTCTTCGAAGAGTTGCTGGGAGTCGCCTATCGCGACAACTCGAGCAAACAGTGACACCCTTCCCCAGCGTAGGTGGACCCAGCACATCAGACGCGCAATACTCCTTTGAAGTTTCATTCTGAGTGAGCGTTAGCGAGCGAAGAATCTATGTATTACGGTGCAGGAAAAATGCACAGATCCTTCGCTTCGCTCAGGATGACAGCCTGAAACTGGCAAAGGTATGAGTCCATGTTTAAGCAATTAATTTTGGACGCTCTAGCTTGATGGGCCCAAAGGAACCGAAGAACTGTATGCGCTGGCGAAGCAGCGCCAACCCGCCGATTGTGGCGGCCCAATCTGCGCACATCGTCACGTGCCTTGCGATATGGAACTTCGGCGAGAACAGCAGACGCTCAAGCGCAGGGGGGTAATCGAGCGCCAAGGAAATCTCTGGCAGCTAAGAAATTGAAACTGGGGCTCCGAGCGCTTATGCGCGTGCGTGTCCTCCGAGGTACACGCTCTGCACCTTGGGATCGGCGAGCAGGGCCGCTGCCGAGTCCTCAGCCGCAATCCTGCCCAGGTCCAAGACGTACCCTCGATGGGCCAGCTTCAAGGCGGCGCGCGCGTTTTGTTCCACCAGCACTACGGTCACACCGGCGGCGTTGATCTCTTTAATGGTTTGGAAAATGGCTCGAACTAGCAGCGGAGCGAGGCCCAGGCTTGGTTCATCCATGAGCAGCACCTTGGGTTCACTCATGAGCCCGCGGCCGATGGCGAGCATTTGCTGTTCGCCGCCACTCAAGGTTCCCGCAAGTTGCTGTTTGCTCTCCGAAAGTATCGGGAACAGTCCATAAATCCAATCGAGGTTCTTCTTGATCTTCTGCGGATTGTTTCGCGTAAACGCGCCGAGGCCGAGGTTTTCCTGAGTCGTCAACGTGCCGAAAATCCGGCGTCCTTCGGGCACCTGCGCGATACCTGCCTCGACGATTTCGTGCGCTTTCATCTTCTCCAGCGGGCGTCCTTCCAGCAGGATGGTTCCCTTCGAGGGTTTCACCAGACCGCTGATGGTAAGCAGAGTGGTTGATTTCCCAGCCCCGTTCGCGCCAACGATGGTGACGATCTCACCTTGACCAACCTGCAGGTTGATGCCGTGAAGCACCTCGATATTTCCATATTTCACGTGAAGATCGGTCACTTGAAGAAGCATTCAATCCTCTTGCTCGGCGCCGAGATATGCCCGGATCACTTCTTGGTCGTTCTTAACTTCTTGTGGGCTCCCCTCGGCTATCTTCGAGCCGTATTCGAGCACCACGATTTTTTCGCACACCCGCATCACCAGGCTCATGTCGTGTTCGATCAGCAGAACTGTGATCCCCTGATCGCGCACTTTGCGGATCAAGGAGATCAGGCTGGCGGTCTCCTGTTCATTCATGCCGCCGGCCGGCTCGTCTAAAATCACCAGTTGCGGCTTGGTCGCGAGGGCGCGGGCAAGCTCGATCAGCCGCTGATTGCCGTAAGAAAGGTTCTTCGCCTGGTTCTGTGCTTCGGCACGCAGGTGCACGAAATCCAGCGCCTGCACGGCTGCAACCAGCGCCGATTTTTCCTCGCGCCGCTCACGCGGATGCCGCAGTATGGCGCCCAGAACTCCGGATTTCATCCGGCAATGGCGTCCGGACAATACGTTGTCTAATACTGAAAGTTTCTGAAAAAGCCGGATCGTCTGGAAGGTGCGCGCAATACCACCGAAAACGATACGGTGAGTCGGCAGTCCTGCAATCGACTTTCCCTGGAAGCTGATCTCACCTTCATCGGGACGATAGATCCCGGTGATGAGGTTAAAGACCGTGGTCTTACCGGCGCCGTTCGGGCCAATCAAGCCGACAATCGATCCGGCCTCCACCTCGAAGGAAACGTTCTTGACCGCGACCAGCCCTCCAAAGCGTTTGGTGAGCGAACGAATATCCAGGAGGCTCATCGCACCTCCTTTGCGGGCTGCATGTTCTCGGCAACGTCGGAACCAGCCGCTGGCGTCGGCACCTTGCTCTCCGCGTCGGCAAGTCCCTCGAGCGAATAAGGCCTCACATTTGCCGGCACGATCCCTTGACTGCGGAAAATCATCATCAGGATCATCGCGGCGCCGAAGATCAACATGCGGGCGTCGGCGAACCCGCGAAACAGCTCGGGAAGCCCGATGATCAGAAACGAACCCAGCAACACACCCGGCACGCTTCCGGCCCCGCCCAAAATGACCACGGCGAACATCAGCACCGATTCCCAGAAGCTGAATGATTCCGGCGCAATAATCGTCATCTTAGTGGCGAAGATGTTTCCAGCCATTCCCGCCCAAGCCGCCCCCACAACAAACGCCGCGGTCTTATAGTGAGCCGTGTTGACGCCGCTGCCTTCCGCTGCAACCTCGTCTTCCCGCAAATAGTTCAGGGCCCGTCCGAAACGCGAATGCTGCAGACGGGTAAACACGAATATGCTCAGCGCAACAAACGCCCAGATATAAAAGTAGAAATGTATCGGCCGGCGCACGATGAAACCAAACAGGTGCGGACGCTGGATTCCGAGAATCCCGTTGGCCCCTCCGGTCAGCCCGAATACGTCATTGATAATCGCAATCCGGACAATTTCTCCCACCCCAACCGTCACGATGCACAGATAGTCGCCGCGAAGACGAATGATGGGACGTACGACGATGAGGCCAAATAATCCCGCCGCGAATGCCGCCACCGGAAGCAGCCACACCACCGGAATCTGGAAGCGTGTATTCAGGATGGCTGTTGTATAGGCCCCGACCGCGTAAAACGCAGCATGGCCCAGATTAAACAGGCCGGCGTCGCCCAGAATGATGTTCAGGCTCAGTCCCAGGATCGCGTAGAGCCCCACGCTGTTCAGCACGTCAAGCCAATAAGTGTTCAGGACGAACGGCGAGGCGGCGAGCAGCAGGGTTAAAACAACATAAAAAAGCCCCGTTCTGCTCAATCTCATACTTTCTCCGCTACGCGTTCCCCCAGAATTCCGGTGGGCCGCACGATCAGCACTACAATCAACACGCAAAAGGCGATGGCGTCTTTCCACGAAGTAGAAATGTAAGCCGCGCCCAAAGCTTCAAGCACACCAAGCAAAAGTCCGCCAACCATAGCCCCCGGGATGTTGCCGATGCCTCCGAGAACGGCGGCGGTGAATGCCTTCAGTCCATAGGACCAGCCCATGAGGAAGTTAATATTGCCGTACTGAAGGCCTACCAGCAATCCTGCTGCGCCACCCAGGGCAGGACCGAGCAGGAAGACCGTGAGAATGACACGGTCGACGTTGATTCCCATCAGGCTTGCCGCACCTTGGTCGATCGCAGCCGCGCGAATCGCGGTGCCGATCCTGGTCTTCTGAATGAACAAATACAACCCCATCATCATGATAAACGACAGGCCGAAAACGACGATGCGGATGAGTGGAATGTAGACCCCGAAAATATGGAGTGGGATGCTGGGAAGAATGTCCTGCGGGAATACCAGAAAACGCGCTCCATAGATGAGCATGATCGCGTTTTGTATGAAGATCGACGCTCCCAGAGCCGATACCACCACCGAAAGCCGCGGAGATTTCCGCAGCGGCTTATAAGCGGTTCGTTCCAGTACGGCGCCCAAAAAGGCCACCAGCACCATGACTATCAAAATCAGGAGGGCCACTCCCACCACCCCTCCCGTGCGTCCCAGCACCGCAAAAGTGGTTACCAGCGTCAGGCCAAGATAGGCGCCGGACGCAAAGAGGTCGCCGTGAGCAAAGTTAATGAGTTTGAGCACGCCATAAACCATGGTGTAGCCCAGTGCCACCAAGGCATAAATGCCGCCCACCGCCAGGCCGTTTGTCAGTTGCTGAAAGAATTGTTCCATTGATTACTGCTCTCCACGTTCACCGATGTTGGAACGCAGTGTCACCAGAGATTTTACCGGCCGGATAGGGAAGTCGCCGAAAAGACCTCCCGATGATCATCCAGGTATTGCGCAAGAATAGCAGAATTCCACGGCTAGATGCACCGATTTTGAGCCTCCGAAGTTGAGGCTTTGGGGCGGCGTCTGAGGCGGGTAGCCCCAACCTTGCCCGCAGGTGGCTTCCTCGGGGTAGTTTCCGGGCCACCCTCGCGTCTGTCCGGTTGGCGGCCCGCATTTGCGGAGCTATTGTGGGCTTGTTACCTCAGCCCACATCGGGGGTACGTCAGCCTTTGGGGTGCCAGATGCAGCGTTGAATATTCTGTAGACCCATCCGGAAGGTTTCCCATCTGCTGCCGCACCGCATGGAGAAGCGGAGGTGGGGTCCCCGGCATGCGTCGTAGTTGCGTACGTCGGAACGGATTCGGCGGCGGCAATCGACTTCACCAGTTCATGATGCGGCGAGAGGGTGCACACCGGGTCGGCGTTGCTTGCGTTCCCGGTAAGAAGAAATGCCTGGCAGCGGCATCCGCCAAAATCGATTGTCTTGCGCTCGCAGCTTCGGCACGGCTCTGCCATCCACTCGTCTCCGCGGAACTTGTTCATCGCCGGGGAGTCGGTCCAGATCCAGCGAAGCGATTTCTCGCGGACGGAATCGAAGTTCAATCCGGGGATGACGCCGGCCGCATGGCACGGCAACGCCCTTCCGGCCGGGTCGATAATCAGCGTTTGGCTGGCCCACCCGCCCATGCAGGCCTTCGGTTGGCTGCCGTAGTAGTCGGGCGGCACAAAGTCGATGCGCAGTTTTTCCGCCAGTGTTCGCTTTGCGCTTTCCACGATCCGTACGGACCGCTCCATCTGTTCGCGCGTCGGCATCAGGGCCATGCGGTTTTCCAGCGCCCAGCCATAATATTGAACATTCGCAATTTCCAGCCGTTGCGGGCCGAGCGAGGCGCAAAAGTCAATCAGCTCTTCCAGTTCATCCAAGTTGCGGCGATGCACCACCAGATTGACCGTAAAGGCTATTCTTCGCGAGCGAATCCACTCCGCTACTTTCAGTTTGTAGGTATGCGCGCGCGTGCCAGCGATTTCATCCGCTTGCAATTCTTCGCGGCCCTGGAAGCTGAGCTGCACGTGGTCAAGACCGGCCTCGATCAGGTTGTCAAGACGCGCTTCGGTTAGCCCAATGCCACTAGTGATCAGGTTTGAATACAGGCCGGCCTGTCGCGCAGCCGCCACGATCGCATTCAGATCGGCACGGGCCAATGGTTCACCGCCGGTGAAATGCGCGTGCAGAATGCCCATCTCCGCCGCCTGATCCATCGTGTTGACCCACTCGGTGGTCGTCATCTCCGACGCGCTAGCCGCCAGCTCCAGCGGATTGGAGCAGTAGACGCAGCGCAAGGGGCAGCGATGAGTCAGCTCGCAGATGATTGAAAGTGGCGCTTTCATCTCGACGAATCCATGCCAATGCAGCGCTTCATTTTGTCCAGCCCGTTCAGGCGGTGATTTCGATGATTCTCTTTTCGTGCAATCGGCGCACGAATTCTTCCGTATCCCGATCCAGACGCGCGCCAGCCTCGGGAAAGGCCGCGTGCAGTTCGCCCAGCAGTTCGGCCAAGGTCCGGCCGTTGCCGATACGGCGCACGATCTCCGCCCCGGCGCCGTGCAGCCGCACCGCCGCCTCCGGCATCAGCAGCATCGGCGGTTGTCCTTCCACTTCACGCAGACGGCAGCCGATGGCAAGGGCCAACTTAACATTGGGAGCGAGAGTCATTACCACGTCTCCGACTTACTAAGGTGCCCCATACCTGCCCGCTTTTAGCAGATGTAGGTAGTTTCGCGAAAGGTATACCCGTAATGTTTGATACCGCGATCGCCTATTCCGTCTCCGGCTTAAACGCGCCCGGCGAAGCCCATCCCGGGCTCACGTAGGAGTAGTACAGGGCATCGAGCTGTGCCCAAAGGATGTCGCACTTGCGCCGCAATGCATCGATCGCCAGCTCCTGCTCCTGGCGCGTCGCCGCATGCATGAAAGCCCAGTTGGAAGCGAACTCGGCATCTTCCGGAGCCTGGGTCAATCTTGCCGTGAAGTAGCTGAGCGCGTGGGATAGCCACGGGTAATGCTCTTGCAGACGGTCGATGCGCAAGGCGATGAGTTTATAGCTGAATAGCTCCGTCAGCGACGATGCGACCGCTTCCAGAAAGCTGCTGTGGGAGACGAGATGGAGGTATGCCTCCACGGCGAAACGAACCCCGGGAAGTATCTCGCGACACGACACAACGCGAGCCCGATCCAGCCCGGTCGCCTCTGCCAACTGAATCCAGCGCTCTATGCCGCCTTCGCCGTCGTGGTTTCCATCGTGGTCCACGATCCGTTTCCGCCAGGCGCGGCGAAATTCAGCGTCGTCGGTGCGGGAAAGGATGATGGCGTCTTTGCGCGGGATCACGCTCTGGTAGTAGTAGCGGTTCAGCGCCCACGCCTGGAGCTGTCCCTTCGTCAACCTGCCTTCGTGCATCAGCAGGTGGAACGGATGCTTGTGATGATACCGCTCCGTAAGCACAGCCTCCAGCCTTGCCATAAACTCCTGGCGCGAGAGCAACTCCGTCTCCGCCGCGGCTTCCAACGTTAGCAACCTAGTGTCCATCCGTCTTTTGCAACCTCCCAGCCCGCCGACTTCGCTTCCGCAAATTGCGGGCTATCTTCATCCAGGATCGGATTGGTGTTGTTAATGTGGACAAAAATCTTTCGCGGCCGGCGCAACTCCCTGGCCGCCTCCAGCACTCCGCCGGGACCTCCGAGCGGGACGTGCCCCATTTGGCGCGCCGTTCGAGCCGCGGGGTCAACCCTCTGCAACTCGTCATCGCTCCAAAAGGTGCCGTCGAGCAAAACCGCATCGCACAGATCCAGTTCCGCAAGCAGTTCGTCGGTGTAGTGCGCCATCGCGGGCATATAAGCCAGCCGATTGATTTGCCCGGCTCGCTCAGCACCCGCCTGTTTGCTCTCTAAAACAAGTCCAAACACGCTCTCGCCCGGGTTGAGCGTGTGCCCACGATCCTTGGGAACCCAGTGCGGATAGCCGCCGCCCAACGCGATGGCGCGGCAGCATAAGCCCGCAAGCGGCGCGAACGGCTGTTGCGGACAGATATCTGTCCACCGCGATTGCTCCGGGCTCTGCGAGAGCATGTGAAAGAACGCGTTGTCTTCGCGCACGATCCGCCTGACAGACGCGGACGAGTAGATCCGCAAAGGCGTAAGTTCGCGCAACAGGAGTAGCCCCAGAACCTGGTCAAGATCGCCTGAAGTCAGCACCACGCCTTCAATGGGCGTTCCCCGCAAACCACGGGCATGAAGTTCCGGCGTTGCTTCAATCTGGCCGCGCAAGTCTGGAGAAGCGTTGAGCAACATCCAGCAAACGCCGTCCAGACTGACGGCAACCTGCAACTGTAGTCTTGGTGTCGCACGTATCCGGCCGGCGCGTACCCCCGAGCAATTGTGACAGCCGCAATTCCACTGGGGAAATCCGCCACCAGCCGCCGTGCCGAGCAGTTTGATAATCACCGGGAACTGCCGGATTAAAGTTCCGCGGTTGCGTAGCAGTTGATTTCACAGCAAAGGCTGATTTCCTCGAAATCGGGACGAATCCATTCCATCGGTTCACCTCATTTTGGGGCGGCTTGAACGCCTCCCTGGTTTCTATTTTGAGGCAGAAAAGCGGCTCTGGGATGTAAGCTCCTGTCGCGCCGCACTGAATTTAGAGGGTAGGCCTTGCAGCGCTGCCGCCTTTGGTTTGCGGACTGCTGCATTCTATTTGCAAGGTTGCGGAATCTGATCCCCCCTCGCTTCCAGACCTGGAATATTTGCGTTATTGGCGTATCCTGAGAAAACTACACGGAATGTTATGGCTACACGGAATGTTATGGCGACCAGCCGGGGCAGCCAAGCTGCGCACCCGGCATTGCGTTCGATAGCAGGAGGCTATCCGGGCGCGGAGCAGAGCCAACCGTTGTTTGTTCGATATATCGGGACAACATTACTCGCTATTCTTGCTTAGCTCCGGTTAAGTTTTGCGGCCGGTCAAATTTTCCCAAGCAACTCGCGAGGCCCCGTAGGCATCGCTGGCTGAGCTTTCAGTGTGTCTTTTGCCCAGCCAGTGATGGCCGACTGCTTCGCGGTTCTCTTCCTCTCAGGCGTCAACTCGCTGAGGTGGGTCCAGGAGATTCCATGGTGGACGATGCAGTCGTGTTACCGCAGGCAACAACCCCAAGCAAACTCAACCGGCAGCAAATTACAGGTTTCTGGGCCGCTTGGACGGGCTGGACGCTCGACGGCATGGATTCCTTCATCTATGCCTTGGTTCTGGCTCCGGCACTAACCGAACTACTCCCGAAATCAGGGATGTCGAATGCGCCAGCCAACGTGGGACTCGTTGGATCGGTCTTGTTCGCACTGTTTCTGATCGGGTGGGGGCTCTCGTTTATCTGGGGCCCGATTGCGGACAGATTCGGCCGCACGCGCGTGCTGGCCGGCACGATCATTGTCTATGCGCTGTTTACGGGACTGGCTGCGTTGTCACAAAATGTGTGGCAACTCGCCTTGTTCCGGTTGCTGGCGGGCATAGGAATCGGCGGTGAATGGGCGCTTGCCGGAACCTACGTTGCCGAGGCTTGGCCGGAAGACCGGCGCAAAATGGGGGCCGGTTACCTGCAAACCGGTTATTACGCCGGATTCTTCCTGGCCGCCGCCCTCAACTATACGGTAGGCGCGCATTTCGGGTGGCGCGCCATGTTCCTGTGCGGCATGACGCCGGTCATTGTTTCCGTGCTGATCCTCACGCGCGTGAAGGAGCCGGAACGCTGGCGCAAGGCCGAGTTGGAACTGGGGAAAGCCATCCGCAAGCGATCTCCTCTGCGCCAGATCCTCTCCGGCCATTACCGACGGCGCACCTTGGTCAACACCGCGTTGTTGACGGTCGCGATTATCGGCCTCTGGGCAGGAGCCGTGTACGAACCAACGGCGATTATTTTCCTGGCCAGAAAGGCGGGTATGACGCTGCCTGAGGCCGTCAGAATGGCCTCTTTGGGAACGGGGCTGCTTTCCATCGGAACCGTTTTGGGCTGTCTGGCGGTGCCGCCGCTGGCCGAACGCTTCGGACGCAAAAGTACTCTGGCTCTTTACTTCGTAGGCATGGCCGTGTGCATTGTGGTCAGCTTTGGATGGGCGTTCTATCTCCCCCATGGGCTCTACCCATTTATCGCCGCGTTGTTTTTTCTGGGCGTATTCGGCGGCAACTTCACCATGTTCAGTTTGTGGCTTCCCGAGCAGTACGACACCTCAGTCCGGGCGACCGCCTTCGCCTTCGCAACGTCCTTTGGACGGTTTATCGGCGCGGGTGTCAACTTCCTGCTGGGCGCCATGGTCCGCGACATGGGAACGCTGGGCAAGCCCGTGGCGCTCACGGCGATTGCCTTTGGCATCGGGCTGCTACTGATCCCGCTGGGCGTGGAAACCCGAGGCGAGGTCCTGCCCGATTAGCCACCTCGAAACAAGAACACGTTGCTGAGTGGGGTAGTTCTTTCACGGCGAAGAGAGTTGGAGTCCCATATCTGCAGTAGTTCGCAGATGTGGGACCTAGCCCAATTCGCTCGCCATGACACCTGATATTTCCGGATACACCTATCGGGGAATTGCACTGGCGGCTCCGTTACTGAGACGGAAGTCGCAGCCGCTGCAGTGTGCTGACGATACCGTCGTATTGCTCCACCACGTGAACCCCGGCTGCTTTCAGCATGCGAGCTTTGTTAGAAGGTCTGCCCTTGCCGCGTTCGATGATTGCGCCGGCGTGCCCAAACACGGTCCCCTCCGGCATGCTCTCCGTGAATTTGCCCGCGATGTAGGAGATCAAGGGCTTGGTGAATCCGCCTTGCCCCACAAACTCCGCCATGTCCTCTTCAAAGCTGGTGCCAGGTTCGGAGAACGTTACAACTGCCCTGGTTTCAGCATCTTTTTCGAAGAGCGCAAGCAGGTCCTTGGGGGTTGAGCCGATCAAAGAATCCCCGCCGATGCCGATCGCCGTGCTCACTCCCAATCCCGCGCGCTTCACCATGTAGGAGGTTTCAGCCGTCATGCCGCCGCTGCGCGAGATCACGCCGACGCAGCCGGGCACGAAGCATCGCTCCACATTGTCTCCGCCGATTGCGCCCAGCCTGACCCGTTCTTTGGGATTGATGGCTCCAGTCGTATTCGGGCCGATGACCCGGGCTCCAGCGTTGTCGGCCTCCATTAGTAGTTTGACGGCGTCGTGCTGCGGAACGTTCTCGGTGATGATGACCATCAACTTGATGCCATTTGCCAAAGTCTCCAGCACGGCGTCCAGCACAAAGGCGGGCGGCACATAGATCAGCGCAGTATTCAGTTCGTGCGCCTGGCAAGCTTGCTTCAGCGTGTCGTACACAGGTACGCCATGCACCTGCTCGCCCTTCTTCCCGGGAGTCACTCCGGCGACCACCGGCGTGCCGTAAGCCAGCATGTGCCGCGTGACCATCGATGCTTCCCGGCCGGTAATGCCCTGGATGACGATCCTGGAATTGCGGTCGACTAGGATTCCCAAACTTCCCCTCCTTACGCGCCGTGGGCGGTGATCCGCGCTTCCGCGCCCGGATATGCTTGTCTCATTTTCTCGACCATCTTTTTGGCGGCCACGGTCATGGTTATTTCTTCGCCGTAGTACTCGACGCCCGCCGCGGTGAACACCTCGCGCCCCACCGCATCGTTCACTCCCGCGTACCTGACCAGCACGGGAAACTTTCGCGGGTCGATGCCCTTGTCCTTGATGGCAGCGACGATGCCGCGTGAGACGACGTCAACTTGCGTGTTGTTGGTGATGTTGCCGCAGACGATCAAGCCGCGCACGCCCGGCTTCGACAAGATTCCGATGACCAGGCCGTAGACCTTCTTTTCCGGCGGATTGCCGCCAAACTCCGTGTAATTGGCGGGCTTGCCGCCGTGGGAGAGAAGCTCGTCAAACATCAGCAGGCTGGCGCCACCGCCGCCGCACATGAATCCGATGTCGCCGCCATCCATCTCCGTGTAACGAGCCGTGCCGCGATACGGATCGGCTTCGTTGACTTCCACCACCTGCTTCTCCAACTCCGTCAATGGCCGCCATGCCCGGTCGCTGCCCACCTGCACCGCATCGGCCAGTTCGGGATGGCGAAACATCGCACTGTCATCCACGGCCATCACCGAAGCGGCGGCGATTACCTTGTTATCTTTGGTGACTGCCAGCGGATTGATTTCCAAAATCGTGCAGTCATATTTCACGAAGAAGCGGTACAACTTCAGCAGCATGTCGCTAGCCTGGCGAAGCACCGTACCCTCCAGGCCCAGCTCAGCCCAAACCTCTTTCGCCCGGAAATCCGCCAGTCCCTTGTACGGGTCTATGTGGATGATCTGCATCAGTCCCGGGTATTTGGCACTGATCTCTTCCACGTCGATGCCGCCTGCCGAGCTGACCAGAACAGCATGCCGGCGTCGCATCTTATCGATCGTGAACGAGACAAAAAGCTCCCGCTCGATCGCGAGTTTTTCTTCCACTAGAATTTTTTCCACGGGATAGTAACGGACAACGGTGCCCAACATTTGCCCGGCCAACTCCGCCGCCATCGCCGAATTGCTGGCAAACTTGATGGCTCCGGCTTTGCCCCGCTTGCCGATCGGAACCAGCGCCTTTAGCACCACCTCGCCGCCCAGTAGCTCAGCCTTTTCCCGGGCCTCAGCCGGGCTCGTGGCAACAAAACTACGAGGAACCGCAATAGCGTTCTCCGCCAATAATTGCTTGCTGCTGCTTTCCAATAAACGTCCCACTCTTCAGTCTCCTGCCAATTTCACGTTAGGCTACCCCGTCGCGCAAACCCGGCGTTAACGTGCGAACGGTGATCTCCCTTACTATCTTCCATGTTTCTGCTTGTGCCATGTTACCGCATGAAGCGGAGAGCATAAGGCAGGGCGACCGAAAGAAGTATGGCCAGGTAAAACACGCCGAAAATGAACCCTAACCGCCAGAAATCTTTGGTGCTGATATAACCGGCGCTGTACCAGATGGGCGCCGGCCCCGTCGCGTAAGGTGTCAGCACGCCCTGTATGGCAATCGAGTAGATCATCACCATCGCCACCGGCTTTACCGGCAGGCCCGCGACGGTCACGATCACCGCCAGGAAGACCGGTAAAACCGCTGCGGTATGGGCCGAGGTACTGGCAAAAAGGTAGTGGACAAAAAAGAATAGCGCGACCAGGGCGATCATCATCGGCACCAACGGTATACCCGCCAGGGCACCCGCGCTGCGTTTGGCGAACCATTCCAGGAAACCTACCCGGCTCAGTCCGTCCGCCATGGTAACCAGGGTGGCAAACCAAACCAGAATGTTCCAGCCCTGTTTGTTCTGCATGATGTCGTTCCAGCTGACCACCTTGGTGAGAATCATCAGCGAGATCACGCCGAGGGCTACGGTCACCGCCGCGATCCAGCGTGCGCCGAAAATCCAGGCGACCAGCGCCAACACGGCCAGGCAAGCCATCGTGATTTCCCGCCGCGAAATCGGTCCCATCGCGGTAAGTTCGCTGCCCGCCCACTTGGCCACCTCTTCGCCTTCCTTAATCTCAGGCGGATAGACGAGGTAGACCATCAGTGGCGTCGCCAGAAACATCAGCAGGCCCGCGGGCAGAAAGCCCATCATCCAGCTCGTCCAGGTGACGTCGAAATGAGCAATCTTCTTGGCCAGCTCGCATGCCAACAGGTTCGGCGCCATACCGGTGAGAAACATGGCGCTGGTGACGCAGGTCGTCATGAATGCGGTCCAACACAAATAGGCGCCAATCTTGCGCGGATTCTTCGTCGGCGACGAATCGTAGAGCCCGGGAATGTTCTTGACCACCGGGTAGATCGTCCCCCCGCTGCGGGCCGTGTTTGACGGCATAAAGGGCGCGAGCAACAGGTCGGAAATCGCAATCGCGTAGCCAAGGCCGAGTGTCTTTCGCCCAAGAGCCTTCACCAGCAGCAGCGCGATCCTGCGGCCCAGTCCAGTTGCCTCATAGCCGGCCGCAAACATCGTGGCCGCAAAGATCAGCCAGACCGTGTCGTTGGAGAAGCCCGAGAGAGCCCACCGCATCGCATCCGCCGGCGTCTTGCCTACCAGCACCATGACGGAGGCGGCGCTGACGCCCATGAATCCCAATGCCGGTCCCGGAATCGGTTCGGTAATCAAGGCGGCTATCACCGTCACAAACAGTGCAAAGTAGTGCCATGCCGCGGGCGTCAGACCGACCGGTCGGGGAACGAGGAGGATGATTACTCCGAGCCCGAGGGGAACTAGCCATCGGACCATCCGGTTTCGCGTCTCGCTTTGCGGCGCTTTGCCAAGGGTTGCAGCACCTGCGGTTGGCGATGCCATAGACAAACTCCTATCGCGCATATCTTAAATGCGCCAGAAAATCTGCATTGCTGCCCACATCCAAGCATGCTCGAAGTTCATGGCACGAGCATCATCCAGACCTGTCACTAGCGGCACACAACCGGCGGCGCGCTGCTTGAATGGAATCGGGTGTGATAGGGCGCGACTATAACCGTCTGCTGCCAATGGTTCTGTGATGCACATCACGTGTTGTCGTATCGACCTATCGGGTGCTCAGCCCGCGCTCCACTTCGGTTCCCGCTTTTCCAGAAACGAGCTGATCCCTTCGCGGAAATCCACCGTCGTCCGGATGGCCGCATTGGCCTCTACGGCAGCTTCGAGCTGCCATTCCAAATCGCGCCGGGAGTAGCTGTTCAGCAGCTTTTTTGTAGCCGCAAGCGAAGCCGGGCTGTTCTTCAGCAACTGCCGTGCGAGTTCGTGCGCCCGCTCCAGCAGTCGGGCGGGCTCGACGGTTTCCGTGATCAACCCGATCCGCAAGGCTTCCTCGGCGGATATGACGCGTCCGGTAAGCAGCAGCTCTCGGGCCGCTTTTTCGCCGATCTGGCGAACCAGCCATGATGAGACAATCGCCGGTACGAACCCGATTTGCACCTCCGGGTATCCGAACTTCGCCTTGGTCGATGCGATGGTAAAGTCGCACAAGGTCGCGATGCCGCACCCGCCCGCCACCGCCGCGCCATTCACCGCCGCTATCGTCGGCCTCGGAAACTCATAAATCGAGCGGAAGAGGCGCGCCATGGTTTCCGAATCCCTTCGGTTTTCCGCCACTGTGCGGCTGGCAATCGCTTTTTCCAGATCCATACCTGAGCAGAAAGAGTTCCCCGCGCCTGTAAGCAGCAGAACCCTGATGGCCCCGTTCTTCAATTCCTCCAGGGCCGCAAACATCTCATCGATGAGTTCGTGGCTGATCGCATTGCGTTTGTCCGGGCGATTGAGAGTCACGAGGGCAATTCCATCTTTTTCGGCGAGGGTAAGTGTCTGATAGTTCATGTCGTGTCTTACCTTAAAGATACGTAAATATGTGTCGAACGACTTCAGTCCAGCGGACGCCGTTGTTTTCCGCGGTCAGCGGAAACCGTGTCCTGCTGTTCTCATCAAGATGGACTACGTCAGCACACGATGCATTACGTAGGCGTCGGTGTAGCCAACAACAGGGTGTAAAAAGACTTCCGGAAGACGCCCAACGATTTCAAATCCGAAGCTCTTCCAGAGCCTCACCGCCCTTTCGTTAGTGCTCACCACAAAGTTGAATTGCATAGCCCGAAACCCCCGTTTCTTTGCGCGCTCGAGGGAATGGGTACACATGGCTCGTGCTACGCCTTTACCGGAGGCGGCAGCGGCAGTCATATAGCCGCAGTTTGCGACATGACTACCGCCGCCCTTTTGATTGGGACGAAGATGATAAGTTCCGACCACATGCCCGTCGTCGTCTGCCACGAAGACTTCATAACCGTTCGAGAACCAATGGGCAAGAGCTTCTTCCCGCTCCATATCTTGAGGTAACGCATAGGTATCTCCGGCGCGAATTACCGGCTCAAGAATCGCCCATATGGCATCGGAATCGTTGGCCACAGCAGCACGAATTGTCAGCATAATTTCATCTTGGCATCATCCGGAAACTTTGGCAAAGCGTCGCTCTGCCCCGTATTGTGCAAGGTGCATCTCAGTAGGTGTCATGCTGAACGCGCGAAGCATCCCATCGCACTGACTTATTTCGCGCCGTTCTAGGCTTTTTGATAAAATCCTTCGGCTGCGCCGCACGCGCACGCGGCGCTGGGATTCTTCGCTCCCTAGGGTCGCTCAGAATGACACAATCTGTAAATTTCCAGGACACTAGCTTTAGGAGAAGCCTGTGAGCGATACGAATACCACTGGCATTGAGAGCAATGCGGATGGCTTAACCACCAGCACAGCCCGCATGCAAAAAACCATCCTGGGTCATCCCGTTGGTCTCTTCGTATTGTTTTTCACCGAAATGTGGGAGCGCTTCTCTTACTACGGCATGCGGGCGCTGCTTGTCCTGTACATGGTCAACTACCTGATCCATCGTGTCGAAACCGGCAGCTCCTATGTTTTCGGATTCGCTCCGCTGCGGCACGCGATCGAATCCGTCTTCGGGCCGATGACGGTGCAACCGCTCTCCTCCGAAATCTACGGGCTCTACACCGGCTTTGTCTATCTCACGCCGTTTTTCGGAGGCATGCTGGCGGACCGGCTGCTCGGCCAGCGTAAGACCGTGGTGGTCGGCGGAGTGCTGATGGCAATCGGCCACTTTCTCATGGCCGTCGAGTCGATGTTCCTGGTCGCGCTCTGTTTCCTCATTCTGGGAAACGGCTGCTTCAAGCCCAACATCTCGACCCAGGTCGGCAGCCTTTATCCTCCCGGCGATCCGCGCCGCGACCGCGCTTTCACTATCTTCTACATGGGCATTAACCTGGGTGCGTTCTTCTCGCCGCTGGTTTGCGGAACACTGGGACAGCTCTACGGCTGGCACTACGGCTTTGCCGCTGCCGGCTTCGGCATGGTCTCCGGGCTGGTGCTCTACCTCTGGGGGCAAAGATACCTGGCGCCGGATCAATTGGCGCGCGCCCGGCAGACGCACACCGAGCCCGCCAAACTCACGCCCGCCGAGTGGAAAGCAATTATTGGGCTTGTGGTGCTCTGCATGTTGAACGTCGTTTTCTGGGGCGTTTACGAGCAGCAGGGCAACACCATGCAGTTGTTCGCCGACCGCAACACCGATTGGCATATCTTCGGCTGGGAGATGCCCTCGACCTGGTTCCAGTCGATCAATCCGATGTTCATCTTCCTGTTTACGCCGCTGCTGAACCTGTTCTGGGGCTGGCAATCGAGTCGCAGCAAGGAACCGGAGAGCATCACCAAGATGGCCATGGGCTGCGTTTTGCTGGGTGTGTCTTTCCTGCCTCTCATCTACATTACGGCTGGGCTACGCCCCGACCAGAGGATCAGCTTCCTCTGGCTCGTCGGTGGAACGGTCATTTACACAGTCGGAGAACTGTACCTGTCGCCCATCGGCCTTTCGCTGGTGACTAAAGTGGCTCCCGCGCGGCTGGTAAGCATGCTCATGGGAATGTGGTTTCTTTCGAGCTTCTTCGGCAACTTTCTCTCCGGATACCTCGGCACCTTTTACGAAAAAATGTCGCGCGAGTCGTTCTTTCTCATGCTGACGGCGCTCGGTGTTGCCGCAGGACTCGCCATCTTCGCCCTGCGCAGCCCGCTCCGCAAAGCCATCGGACACAACACCTGAGCCGGACCGGAACCTTTAGTTCAGATGCCAGGCCCATCGAGCCACTCGCTCTAACAGGCTGCTGAAAAACCATTCTCCGAGGGTGTCATCCTGAGCCGGGGTGCCCCACGTCCCGTCCCGTTTTTGGACTGACGTGGGGTAGTTTCTTCGACTGCTGTCCCAGGGCCATGCGACGGCGAAATCGCTCTAGTGACTGAACGCCGCCTGCAAGTCCTTCTGTCCCTGCACGCCATTTTGCAGGAGCAGTATGAGCAGGATGCGCGCCTTCTGCGGGGAGAGGTCGTCTCCCATCACCGCGCCGGCATCGGCCAGCAGCTTGCCGCCGCCCGGGTAGCCGTAGTTCGGCAACACGCGGCCGTTGGGAACGCGCGTGGTAATCACCACCGGGATCCCTTTGCCGATAACTTCATAAATCGCCTCCGCCATCGGGATACTCACATTGCCCCAGCCCAGCGCCTGAACCACGACTCCCTTAGCGCCGTGAGCGACCGCCGCCTTCAGCATGGACCCGTCAGCGCCGCCGTAGGTGCTGATAATTTCGACGTAAGGCATGGTATCGGTCTTGATTGGAATGTGCTGTCGGCGCAGTGGCAAGCGCGAATACACGATCCGGTCAAAGTCCACCACGCCAAGGAATCCCCACTCGCCTGACTTAAAGGTCTCCACGCTGGAGGTCTGGGTCTTGGTGACGTCGCGCGCCGCGTTGATCTGGTTGTTCATGACCAGCATCGCGCCCTTGCCCTTCGATTGTGGATCAACGCAGATGCGCACCGCGTTCAGCAGGTTACGAGGGCCGTCGAAGTCGGATTCCGAAGCATTGCGCTGCGCCCCGATCAACACAATCGGTTTGTCGGAATCGGTCGTAAGGTCAACCCACCAGGCGGTTTCCTCCAGCGTGTCGGTCCCATGCGAGATGATGACTCCGGCCACCTCCGGGCGCGCCAGGGTGCGATTGACGTCCTTGCTCAAAGCGACCCAGCGTGACGGATCCATGTAGCTGGAGGGCACGTTGGAGATATTGTAAACCTCCATCTTGGCGTACTTCGCCACGTCGGGCACCGTGGCCAGTAGATCCTCGCCCGAAATCGCCGGCACCGGCGCTTTCTTGATCGGATCGATCTTCATGGCAATCGTGCCGCCCGTCGCAATCAGCACCACAACCGGTTGGCTTGCGGCAACCGCCATGGTCGAGACCAGAAAAATCGCAAGCAGCAATACAGACTTTGTCTTGGAATGCATTGGCTTCCTCCCAATCAACTTTCGCAGATTGTATTCACGTTGACGGCGAAACTATACACGCAGGCAGGGCTTTGCTCAACTGCGGTCCGGCGGCGATGGAATGCGGCGTCACATCATCGGAACTCCTGCCCGCTGATCCGGAGCGCAGCCAGTCCTGCCGGAAGCCGCAAACTGGCTGGTGGTCCATTCAAGCGCCGCAGTTGCGCTTGAGTGGGGCAGTTTCTAGACAAAAAAGCAACTATCCCACGCAAGCATAGGAAGCTTGTATGGGGCACCATGCAAGCCCACCGGCTGGTGGCCCATTCAAGCGCTGCAGTTGCGCTTGAGTGGGGCAGTTTCTACACCAAAAAGCAACCACCCCGCGTCTTGTTCATAGCAGCACAGCTGAATCACTGATGCGAAGGGATTCGATCAGGAAAAAGTAGTTTCATCATCCCGGGAACTATTCGCTTACCTTCGTCTCATCGCTGGTGGCCCATTCAAGCGCTGCAGTTGCGCTTGAGTGGGGCAGTTTCTAGACAAAAAAGCAACTACCCCACACAAGCAAAGGAAGCTTGTATCGGCACCATGCAAGCCCACCGTGCGCGTCTTGTTCAGCAGCACAGCTGAATTACTGATTCGATAAGGGATTCGGTCAGGAAAAAGTAGTCTCATCAGCCGGGAACTATTCGCTTACCTTCGTCCCATCGCGGGCCTTGCTGAATCCTTTGCGAATGACTCCGACCGTAATCTCCCGCTTCACCAGGCCTAAGACTTCCTCCAGCGTGGCCCATCGCGCCTCGCTCGCATCGCTGGCGGCTCGCAGCTCGCCTCCGGTAACGGAGCAGAGGAAGTCAATCAGCACGTAGTGGTACTGCGTCTTCCCGTCCGCGTCGATGACGATGCTATCGAAGACGTCGAGCACTTCTTCGCTCTTCACCTTTAATCCGGTTTCCTCTTCGATCTCGCGCGCGACGCCGTCGCGTAACGTCTCACCCAGTTCCAGCATTCCGCCCGGAATGGACCACTCCCCCATGCGTGGAGCTTTGGCCCGGCGCACCAACACCACGAGTCCGTTCTGCAAGACGACTCCCCCAACGCCCACAATCGGACGATCCGGGTACTCGCGCTTTACGACTTTCGGTTCTGTCGTGATATTCGTCATGAGAAGAAACTTCGCGGACTCACGTCCCGTATCTTCCAGCCGCCCTGGGTTCGGACAAATTCAAAAATTAGATCCATTTCCCGGCGAACCGCCGGACCTCCATATCGCGGAACGCCCTCTAGTCGGAAGCTGGCCGTGGCCGTCCCTTTATCTTGCTCAACGGAACTCTCCTCCAGGCGGATGGCGACGCGAAACGACTCATATTGCGCAAAGAAGGCTTCTACCTGGTCCTGGAACACCAAGTATCCTTGCATCCCTTCCCGATCAAAAGCCGCAAGCATCTTGCGCGAGTTGTAGGCCTGCAATCCTTCGCGGACCTGGTTCAGCAGCTTCTCCGCAATCTGCTCTGAAGAGACGGCATCCGTCATTCCCTTGCCACTTTGCTGCGCCGAAGCAGATGCAACCAGGATGGAACACGCCAGCAGCGCAACTGCCGTTACCGCTCCCCACGCTCGCCAAGAACGCCGGGGTGCCCCACGTCCCGTCCCGCCTTTGGACTGACGTGGGTTAGTTGCTTTCGTTCTCTTATCTGTGACGCCGCTCATAGTTTCAGCCCATCGCCCCACTTGTTGTTAAACACAACCCGCTCCATTGGGAACCGTTTGCCGTAAGGCTTATCCGGACCCTTCAGATGCCCAATCGCCAACAGGGCGACCACCCGCACGCGGTCAGGTATGCCGAGGGTTTGCCTGACTGCGGTTTCGGAAAAGCCTTCCATGGGAGCGGTGTCGTATCCCAGCGTTTCAGCCGTCCACATCATTGTGGTCAGGGCGATCATCGTGTGACGGTTGACCCACACGCCGAAATGGGGCGCCACGCCGCCCTTGTCTCCAGCCTCCGCTCCCAGAAAATTATTCAAGTTCTGTCGAATCACGTTGCGGACGCCTTCGTCCACCTCCGCAATCCGCATCATCTCCTCCATGTCGCCGCCCTTCCAGCCATCTGGATCTCCGCAGGCAACGATCACCACCGGGGCCTCCTCCACCTTCGGTTGACCCATGGCGGCCGCCCGCAGTCGCTTGCGCGCCTCGGGATCACGCACCACGACAAACCTCCAGGGCTGTAGGTTGTAGCCGCTTGGAGCTTCCAGGCCGGCTTGTAATATCTTCTTCAGGTCTTCATCGGGCACCGGGGTGCCATCAAAGCTCGGCGTGGCACGCCGCCCCTTGATTGCTTCGCTCAATGGCTTTTCGGCAGTTCGCGTTTCCATATAGCAGTCCTTTCAAGAAATTGGTTACGCAAGGAGAACTGGGACACTGCTACCAAAACAATGCAGTATACGCCGAGTTTGACTCTCTGGCTGGCGCGCGCCCACCCCGCACGGCATCCAACCAGCTACCAGCAACGGCGAACCGCATAGTGTGCTGCTCGCGACGGCGCACTCGCTTTGGCAGCATCAAAAAGACTATGGCTCTTGAGGAATACAACCGAAAGCGACACTTCGACCAGACGCCGGAGCCGCCCGCCAAACTTGCTCGCCGCTCCCAGCATCGCTTCGTGGTGCAGAAACATCAGGCTTCGCGCCTCCATTACGACTTTCGCCTCGAAATGCAGGGCGTGCTCAAGTCCTGGGCGGTTCCCAAAGGACCGTCGCTTGATCCCGCCGATAAACGGCTGGCCATGCAGGTTGAGGATCACCCAGTCGAGTACATCGATTTTGAGGGCATCATCCCGCAGGGCAACTATGGCGCAGGCACCGTGATGGTTTGGGATAAGGGAACATGGGAACCGTCCCTGCCTCCCGATGCCAAGCCACCTGCTACCGCCGCCCAAGCCGATGCGCTGGCAGCCGCCATGCTGGAGAAGGGTGACCTCAAATTCCGGCTTCACGGCAGCAAGCTGAACGGCGAGTTTGTGCTCGCCAAAATGCGCTCGCGGCGGCCCGGAAGCAAAGGCACGGAATGGCTGCTGATCAAGCATCGCGACTCGACCGCCGTCGCTGGCTATGACATAGAGAAGTTTGACGTATCAGCCCTGACTGGCCGCTCGCTTGACGAGATCGCAGGCGACGCCGCCAGTGCTGAGTGGAAGAGCCGTCCCGCTGCCCGAGCCGGAAAGGCCGAAAGAAATGAATGGCTGGCGGCCTCGATCGCCGCTCATGACCGGCAGCAGGCTCCGGTTGCTGCTCCGTCTCGCCGCGCGTCCCAAGCCGTTTCGAAATCCAAGCCGTCTCCCTCCGGCAAGTCTGCGACCCGCCCGGCTCGGAAACCGCAAGCCTCCCGTGAGAGCCCGACGCCGCCTGGCCGGCGCGCAAAATCTTCAGGCAAGAAACCTTCAGGCAACAGCTCGGGCAAAGAGGCGGCTGAGGCAGACTACACTCTGAGCGCACTGCCGGGAGCCGTTCGTGAGTCCATGCCGAGCTCGATTCGTCCCATGCTGGCCACGCTGGTGGATGGTCCGTTTAACAGTCGTGAGTGGCTGTACGAAGTAAAGTGGGACGGCTTTCGCGCCCTCGCCTTTGTAGAGGATGCTGGAGTCCGCCTGGCTTCGCGCAATCAAAACGATCTCACCGTCGCCTATCCGGAGCTGTCGGTCATTCCAGGTTGCGTGCGCGCCAAGACCGCAATTCTTGATGGAGAAATCGTCGCCCTCGACGAACAATGCCGCTCCAGTTTCAGCCTGATGCAGCAGCGCACCGGGACCAGCGAAGGCCCCCGCCGTCCGCGCCTCAGCCGCAGCGATATTCCCGTCCATTATTATGTCTTCGACCTGCTTTACCTGGACGGTTACAGCCTGCTCCGCGTCGATTTGAAAACCCGCAAAGAGTTGCTGCGCAAAGTGCTCGTGGAAAATCAGTGGGTGCACTACTCCGAACATTTCGACGATGGAATCCAACTCTACAATGCGGCCCGCGAGCGCCAGTTAGAGGGAATCGTCGCCAAGCGAAGCTCATCCTGCTACGTGAGCAAGCGGTCGCGCGATTGGCTCAAAATAAAACTCACGCAAGAACAAGATTGTGTGATCGGCGGCTACACAGATCCGCGCGGTTCACGCGAGCACTTCGGCTCCATTGTGCTCGGGCTCTATGAAGGCGGTCGCTTGATCCACGTCGGACAGGCGGGTAGCGGCTTCGACACCCGCACGCAGCAGCAGGTCTGGAAGCTGCTGGAAGCCCGCAAAACCCCGAAGAATCCCTTTGGCGAAAGCGTCGAAGCAACCCGCACCGTACACTTCGTGCGGCCTGAGCTGGTGGCGCGGATCAAATTCACTGAATGGACGCACGAGGGCCGAAGCGGGGCAATTAAGATGCGAGCCCCGGTCTTCCTCGGGTTGAGAAACGATAAGGAGCCACGGGAGTGCATCTTCGAGCGCCCACGCAGTGCGGCACACGAGGCGCGATCGGTCCAAGAGAGTAAAGACAATAAAGCCGCCTGATGATCTTCATCGGCGGCTTTACCTCACCACTGTCTCGAATCCGGCTTACTTGTTCGACGGCTGACCCGGGGTCGTGGATTGCTGTCCGTCAGGCGATTGCGCTCTATGCTGTTGCCATCTGGCTTGCCGCCGCTCTGCCAGCGTCTGGTGCTCGACGATAATCTTCTGCACCTCGACCCGTTGATCGGGCGTAAGCACGCCGTTGATTTGCAATCCTGCCTTGACGTATTGATCGATCATCGCCGAGAGCTGCTGCTTCAACTGGGCGGCGTTATTCTGAATCGCCGCTTGGTCCGGATGATCGGTGAAGATTTGCTTGGCCAGCGTAGCGCGCAAGTTCCTCATCGAATTGACGTCAGGCCTGGCATTGGTTCGCGCCTGCTTCAAGTCCGCCTTGATCTCCGATTCCTGCGCGGATGTCAGTTTGAGGCGCACCGCCATCCTTTCAAATCGCATATGCATTCCTGGCCCGGGTCTGCCATGTTCATAGGCAGCGACGGCAGCGATCGCCCCGCCAATGACGATCACACACACAAATAAAGCGATCCACGATGCTCGTTTCATCACGCAATAAACTCCTGGAGGGACAACATTTTCGCAGTCCCGTTATTCGTATTAACCATTTCCCACATAAACAGTTGCGTTTCCAAGCTGGTTTCCCGGAAAATAGGATGATTGTGGGGTGTGTTGCCTAATGCTGCCTTTCAGGCTCGTTTACAGCGACCAATATCTACTCCCTTTCGGGCATCACGTCTTTCCAAGCCAGAAGTATAAGCTTGCACACGACCGTCTGCTCGATCTCGGGGAAGTCGTCCCACAGGATTTTGTCGAGCCACAGCCCGCCACCGATGAAGACATCCTTCTGGTACACACTCCTGTGTACGTTTACAAGCTGAAAACCGGAACCCTTTCGGTCCGCGAGGAGCTCGAACTTGAGGTGCCCTATAGCCGGACGCTGGTAGAGGCCTTTTGGCTGATGGCGGGCGGATCGATTCTCGCCGCTGATCTAGCGCTTCGCGATGGCGTGAGTGTCCACCTCGGCGGCGGCTTCCACCATGCCTTTCCTGACCACGGCGAGGGGTTTTGCGTCGTCAACGATATCGCCATCGCCATCCGCAAAATGCAAAAGGATGGACGAATCAAGCGGGCCATGACCGTAGATTGCGATGTCCACCAAGGCAACGGGACAGCGGTTATCTTTGGCGGACACGGCGAACCGTCCCCTCCTCCGGCAAGTTGGTCCTCTTCCATCAGCGCCCCGCCGCACCCTTCCGCACCCATGGTTGAAGGCCACTCTGGCGACGTGTTCACCATCTCCCTGCACCAACTGAACAACTACCCCGTCTGGAAACCGGAGTCCTCGATCGATATCAACTTGCCCGACGGAGTCACTGACAATGAGTATCTCTATTGGCTTGAAAAGGCGCTGATCTCGGGGCGCCGGCTGTTTGAGCCGGAGCTGATTTCCTACGTCGCCGGTGCCGACCCGTATCGCCACGATCAGCTTGGCGGGCTGGCTCTAACCGTCGAAGGGCTTCAGCAGCGGGACGAGATGGTCCTGAGCTTTGCTCGCGACTGGGGCGTGCCGGTAATGGTGACCTACGCCGGCGGATACGCTGAGAAGTTGGCGGATACCGTCGCCATTCACGCCAATACGGTTATCGCCGCGCGCAAAGTGTTCGCTGGCATCGGGTCGAAACAGCGCCCCTCCCATGTGACTGGCGCTCAGCGCGACGAAGCCGCCGACTAAGGAAACTCTGAAGAAGCGAAGAGTTTGAAGGGTACGGGCTTCAGCCCATACGTAAGACCAGAAAACCTTAATGAGGCTTTAGCCTCTGAGGGACCTCGGCTCTTCTAACAAGACTTGTTCAGAGTTTCCCTGGGCAGCACTGTCATGCTGAGCGTCGGGTTGAACGTTTTGTATTGTTGTCATCCTGAGCGCAGCGAAGGATCCCATGGAACTGTCCCGGACCGCACCATTGCGGGCTTTTTATGAAATCCGTCGGCTGCATCTCAGCCCCACGCCGCGCGGGGACGCTTCGCTTCGTTCAGCATGACTCTAAGAGCCCGCCGCGGCCAAGGTACGCTTCAAACCCGCACTCGATGCCGCAGGACTGCTAAAATCTTAGACTTGGAATCTTATGTTCGATAACCTTACCGACAAACTGCAGCGTGCATTCAAGAATCTCCGCGGCCAGGGCAAGCTGAGCGAAGAGAACATCACCGAAGCTCTGCGTGAAATCCGCCTGGCGCTGCTTGAGGCCGACGTCAACTTCAAGGTCGTCAAGGAATTGATCGACCACATTCACGACAAGGCGGTTGGCCAGGAAGTGATGACCGCGCTGTCGCCGGCCGAGCACGTCGTGAAAATCGTTCGCGACGAGCTCATCGAACTGCTGGGGAAGGACACGGTCAAGCTCAAATTCGCCTCGCAGCCACCCTCGGTCATACTCATGGCCGGACTGCAGGGCTCGGGCAAAACCACCACTTCCGGCAAACTCGCATCCTGGCTCAAAAAGAACGGACGCCGTCCGATGCTGGTCTCGGTCGACGTCTATCGCCCCGCGGCGCGCGAGCAGTTAAGGGTCGTCGCCAAGGCCGTCAGCGCCTTGATTTATGAAGGAGCGGTGGCCGAGCCCAACACCGCCTCGGTCGAACGCCTGGCCAAGGAAGCGCGCCGCGAAGCCATCAACAGCGGCTGCGACGTGCTCATCGTCGATACCGCCGGACGTCTGCACATCGACGAGCAGTTGATGGACGAGATGCAATCGTTGAAGCGGCTGCTGAATCCGCAGGAAATTCTTTTCGTTGCCGATTCCATGACCGGGCAGGATGCCGTTAACTCCGCCAAGGAGTTCCACGACAAGCTCACTCTCACTGGCGTGGTGCTCACCAAGATGGACGGTGATGCCCGCGGCGGCGCCGCCTTATCTATTCGCAGGGTCACGGGGCAGCCCATCAAGTTTCTCGGCGTCGGCGAAAAATACGATGCCATCGAGCCCTTCCATCCTGACCGAATCGTGGGCCGCATTCTCGGCATGGGCGATATTCTTTCGCTCATCGAGCAGGCCGAGGATAAGATCGACCGGAAAAAGTCGGAAGAGTTCGCTACGAAAGCTCTCAGCGGCGGCGGCTTCTCGCTGGCGGACTTTCGCGATCAGCTTTTGCAGGTCAAAAAGATGGGATCGCTGCAGTCGATTATCAGCAAGCTTCCCAAAATTGGGCCGCTGGCCAACATGCACCAGGCGGCCGATCAGGTGGACGAGGGACAGATCACGCGAGTCGAGGCGATCATCAATTCCATGACAGCCTATGAGCGCGATCACCACGAATGCATCAATGGATCGCGCCGCAAGCGCATTGCACGCGGCTCGGGCACCAGCGTCCAGGACGTCAATAACCTGCTGCGCCAGTATGTCCAGATGCGCAAAATGTTCAAGGACATGGGAAAGCCAAGCTTCGCCCGGCGCATGGCGGGAATGAAATTGCCGGGCATGTGAGGGTAATTGATATCAGACGTGAGAGCCGTCTCAACGGCATCTGTCTCGCCCGGGCGTATCGAATCAATGGCATCAGCGAGCGGGATTCTTCGCTGCGGAACCGGCCTTTAAATGCTACCCTTCTCTCCCGGAGACATTCTATGAGAAGCGGTCGATTCGCCTTCGCAACCATACTGCTTCTGCTTTCACTGCCGTTCAACTTGCAAGGGAAGGTCGTGTCGGACGACCCGCTGAACAAGTTTCAAGTGACCGTCACCTGCGCGGGACCAAATATTGATATTGATGTCAGCAAACCGCCGAAGTATCCGAGCGAGGTGCGAAAGGCAGGGATTGAGGGAACCGTTTTGCTGGTTTTGACCTTCGATCACGACAGTCGTCCGAACAATGTCCGCGTGGTAAGCGGTCCTCCCTTGCTGGCCGATGCTGCTCTAAAAGCAGCGCGTCACTGGCATCTCAAGACGACTCAACTGACTGGCGACCTTGAGGTGGCCGTGAACTTTAGACTGCTGGGGGGCTCGCCGGTGGGCCAGCCCGCACCTGAGCAAGCAGCCTCAGCGCCTCGCAAACCGGACATCGGCCAAGCCACAGAGACGAGCGCGGCAGACGCTCCTGTGTATCAGGTGGGAAAAGATGGTGTAACGCCACCGCGCGCAATCAGTTCGCCCGATCCGACTTACACGTCGACAGCCCAAAAAGCGAAGGTGCAAGGCAGTGTCGAACTTTGGTTAGTAATCGATAGCGAGGGCTTCCCCCGTAAAATTGAGGTTAAGAAAAGCCTGCGTCCCGACTTAGACGACCAGGCCGTTTTGGCTGTACAGAAGTGGAGGTTTGCGCCAGCCACTAAGGATGGTCAGCCCGTCGCCGTCAGAGTCCGGGTGATTGTGAATTTCCGTCTCTCCAAACTGTCCAAATACGACTGATTGTGAAGCTCCGTCTTACAAAACGTTGTTCTGAATTTCGCCTTAGCGAACCTGACAATATTTTGCGCCAAATAGAACGCCCCACCCTGTAGCTGGTGGGGCGCCGGTTAGCTGTTTGGTTTGGCCTGAGGCAGGTCGCGCTCTCAGCTCCGGTCCCGTGACCCAATACACAAGCACCGAAGCCGTTCGACCCTGCGACAAACTCCCTTCCCGATCTTCACGGGAATGGAAACTCTACGGGAATCTGGCGAGTGCGAGTCCACGAGAGGTAATTCAACGATGCTTGTTAGCTCCGGAATCCACCAATCGCAAACCCTCTAGTTAGAGCGAAACCGCCCTAAGCCTCAGCCACCTCACTAGTCAGATGTATGCTACAGTCGGAACTTTTTTGCATCGGACCACCTCCTTTCCAGTGTTAGGCCCATCCTAGCGCGGCCTGCCGGGGTTGTCAAAATCGGCAACAAGGAATTATCAAGCTTCCTTTTAGACAACGACTGTTGCGAAGAACGATTCTTCGCGCGCCGTCCGCGCTTGTATCGGAAACGCTCTGGTGCCCCAGCTTCGCCCGTCCTTGGCTAACTCGGGTAGTTGCGTATTGAGGAGTAACTCCCGCCGCGCCGGGGACCCATTCCTTGCTGCGGCGGCTGGAGTGGGATCTGTACAGGATGAGTTCAGCAGCCACGCTCCCCGCTATACCCGGCGATCGCAATCGTCAGGTTGGCAGCTTCGGGGTGGCGCTCAGGCATCAAATAAGCAGAGATTTAATCACATGCCCTGCAAGCAGCTCTGACGCCAGAAACCGAAATGGGAACCTACTCGCATTTGCATCAGCGGAGAAACGCGGCGCAACATTGCGCTGTTTCGCAAGTTGAGCGGGAAGTCAAGGCTGCCGATCCCTACAGCGGGGACGAATACATTCGTGTATTTGCCGAAGCCTTTCAGAGCTACCGTTCGCGGCTTTCCCGCTCCGGCCTGCTGGATGAGTTGCTTCAAGCCGACGTTTTGCTCGTCGCCGACTATCATGCTCTGCCGGCTTCGCAGCTCTACGCGGCGAGCTTGGTTGAGCAGCTTTCGGCGGTGCGGCAGCGACCGTTGGTCTTGGCCCTGGAGGCGATTTATGCCCGCGATCAGCGCGTCTTGGATGCATGGCGCGGCGGCCTGCTAGATGAGCGCGAGTTGCGCAGCCGCATTCGCTTCGACTTGGATTGGGGGTTCGGCTGGAATCCGTTTTTTCGCCTGCTTGCCGCTGCCCGTCAACATGGAGTCCGCGTGTGCGGCCTCGATAGCGCGCCTCGTGGCGATCTTCGCCGCATTGCCCTCCGCGATGTGCGCGCCGCCGAGCGCATCGCGACCCTTGCCCGCAAGCTGCCGGATAGCCGTCTCGTCGTGCTTTTTGGCGAAAGCCATATGGCTCCGCAACACCTCCCGGCGCTGGTAAAACGCCAGCTGCCGGAATCGCGCGTGCTCACACTGCTGCAGAATGTCGATTCCCTCTACTGGCAGGCGGCGGAAGAACCCGGAGCCCGCGTCAAGGCTGTGCAAGTCAGCGACGATGTTTTTTGTGTCTTCAACGCCACTCCGCTGGAAAAATATGAGAGCTATCGCCAGTGTCTTGAGCGTTGGCGGTAAAGCTGACCTGCCCGGAAATGTGGCATCCTTGAGCATCTGATAAATTGAAGCAGTGAACCTTGACCGTCTCAGAGAGCTTCTAGAACAAATTCGCTCAGGCCAGACCTCGCCCGACGAGGTGCTGGAGCAGCTCAAAGGTCTTCCCTTTGAGGACCTGGGATTTGCCAAGATCGATCATCATCGCGCTTTGCGCGCGGGAATGCCGGAAGTGATCTTTGGTCCCGGCAAATCTTCGGCGCAGTTTTCCGAAATTTTCTACCGTCTTGCCTCCCGGGGAAACAACAACGTGCTCGCCACGCGGGTTTCGCCTGAGCAGGTTGCAGCCGTTCAGGAACGGCTTCCCGCAGCATCGCATAACCAATTGGCCCGGACCCTTGTGCTCAGGCAAAACGATAGTCTGCCGGGCAAAGGCACGATCGTCATCGTCTCCGCGGGCACCAGCGACACACCGGTTGCCGAGGAAGCGGCCGTGACCGCCGAAATCATGGGAAATTGCATTGAGCGCATCTACGATGTCGGAGTTGCCGGCCTGCATCGCCTGCTCACCCACCGCGAGTCTTTGCAGCACGCTCGCGTGCTTATTGTTTGCGCGGGCATGGAGGGTGCGTTACCCAGCGTCGTCGGTGGCCTGGTCGGAGTTCCCGTCATCGCCGTTCCCACCAGCGTTGGCTATGGTGCCTCTTTTGGAGGACTTACGGCTTTGCTGGCGATGCTGAACTCTTGTGCCTCAAACGTCTCGGTGGTGAACATCGACAATGGTTTCGGTGCCGCCTATGTTGGCAGCCTGATCAATCGGATGTAAACTCTGCCAGCCCGGCTCGACTATTGGCCGAGTGCCCCGTTCCAGCGAAGCAGGGCGGGGAAGTTACTCGCCCGGCCAATTGGTGCCCTTCTGCAATGTGCAACTTAGCTTTACGAATTTTGGACGCCAAATCACTAGTGAAGGGATTTCCACCGTCGGCCTTTGTTTTGGTCACGCTCGGCACCCCGCGCGAAAAGTTTTGGGGCCGGCTGTTCGAGCTCGACCTGCGCGGCATTGTGCTTTGCGGAGTTCTGCTCGATTCTTTCGACGATTTTGTCCGCCAATTGCGCAACGGTGAAGCGGCTATTCCGGTCACCATCTTCTATCCAATGCATCGCGTTCAGTCGGTAGAGTTGGAGCCCTCGGATGGGCCAGTGCCTTCACTGCTGGAGCGTTTTCGGCAGGAGACGGGTGCTAACCCGGAGGCGGTTTTCCAGGCCCAGGCAGATGAGGTGCATCCATGAAGAGGTCCCAGTTCTGGACCGCGCCGAATCAGATCACCCTCTTGCGGCTAATCTTTGTTCCATTCGTGATCATCAACATTCTCGATCGCAATTTTAAGTCGGCGCTCGTGCTGTTCGTGCTCGCCGGACTTAGCGATGCCCTCGACGGCCTGTTGGCGCGCTGGCTCAATCAGCGCTCGATCATCGGACAATATCTGGACCCGATTGCCGATAAGCTGCTGCTCAGCTCGACATTCCTGGTTTTGTCATTTACCAAACAAATCCCCTGGAAATACACCGTGCTGGTGTTCAGCCGCGATATTTCCATTATGCTGATAACGGCTGTGCTTTACATAACCACCAGCATTCGTGATTTCAGGCCCAGCATCTTCGGCAAGATGAATACGGCGGCGCAAATTGGTGCCGTCTTCTTTGTGCTCTCGTGGCGCATCAACTCCGCGCCGTGGATTTCCATGGCACGCCGGGGCTTCCTTGTGGCCACCATGATCCTCACCTGCCTGTCGGCGTTTCATTACATCCTGACCACCGGCCAAAAATTGCATGCCATTGGCGGATCCGGTGCACCTCCCTCACGGTGAGCGCGGAATCCAGCAAGTCTCTGGGACAGGCCAATCCTCCAACCCGCTCCGTGGGCGCAGTGCCGTGATGAGTGCGGAATCCAGTAAGTCTCTGGTAAGCTAACACCAACGGCTTTCTATTCATGCCTCGCGGAAATCCCAAAATTCGGGTTCAGGTCATCATTGCGTTCGGGTTGGTCTATGTCCTCTGGGGTTCAACCTATCTCGGCATAGGAATCGCCGTCGAGCATCTGCCTTCCGTGGTCATGGCCGCTGTACGCTTTACCATTGCGGGCGCCGCCCTACTGCTTTGGTGCGCCCTTCGCGGCCGCCGCGTTCGGCTGCGGATGCATGAATTTCTGCGCTTGACCGTCATCGGCGTTCTGCTGTTAAGCATCAGCAACGTTCTGGTGGGTATCTCTGAAACCTATATTCCGACCGGCCTGACGTCTCTGCTGCTTGCCATCACTCCGCTTTGGTTCCTTCTTCTGGAGCGCCTCAGCAGCCGCGGCGAGCGCATCGGGAGGCGTGGACTGGCGGGAATCCTGCTCGGGCTGTGCGGCGTCGTCGTCTTGATGTGGCCCGCTCTGTCTGCCGGTTTGCACCTCGGCCGCCGCGAACTTGCCGGAGCCGGATTTGTTTTGTTGGCCAGCGTCAGTTGGGCTGGCGGCTCGATTGTTTCCAAAAGATGGCATTTGGGAGTGGATTCCTACAGTGCAAGCGGCTGGCAAATGCTGATGGCGGGCGTCGTGAATTGTCTCGTCGCCCTGCTGCTGGGCAGCTTCAAGCAGGCGTCCTGGACGCGCCCCGCTGTGCTCGCCGTTGGTTACCTGATCGTAGCTGGATCTTGGATCGGTTTTACCGCCTATGTCTGGCTTCTGCACAACGTTTCCACCTCCAAGGTCGCGACCTATGCCTACGTCAACCCGATTGTCGCCGTTTTCCTGGGCTGGCTCGTGCTCCACGAGCGAATCACACCCTATATTCTTGCTGGAAGCGTGATTGTCGTGGTGAGCGTCATTCTCGTCACCGGCGCCAAACACGCTCCGCCGCCCTGTACAGTGCCGGAGCCGGAGCCGGTTGCAACCCTGGCAACCGAAAGCGCCTCCGACTGACTCTCCGTTGGTGCCCCATATCTGCCGCCGTCAGCAGAT